>JALZVT010000098.1 GCA_023300545.1 Pseudomonadales bacterium | reverse complement strand
TGGTCGAGGCTGATTCTTCGATGATTTTTTGTTTATCGCGCTGTACAGAGCAATCACGCAGGCCAAGCACCTTGGTGTTGCCATGGGTATCTCGCAACAACTGCACTTCAATGTGACGCAACGAGGTAACAAATTTCTCAAGGTAGACGTCGCCGTTACCAAAGGCGCCACGCGCTTCCATAACCACACGATGAAACAGTTCAGAGAAGGTGGCGGTATTTTCGACCACCTGAATGCCCTTGCCCCCACCGCCGTGAACGGCTTTGATCAAAACCGGAAAGCCAATCTCTTCAGCCACCTGGGCAGCCAGCTCAACATTGGTAAGAATGCCATGGCTGCCTGGAACCACTGGAACCCCAAGACGCAGTGAGGTGTTAATCGCGTTAGATTTGTTACCCATTGTGTCCATAGAGGACACTGGCGGGCCAATAAAGTTGATGCCGTGACTGCGCACAAGCTCAGCAAACTGGCTGTTCTCGGACAGAAAGCCAATGCCAGGGTGCAGGCTGTCGACGCCTTGCTGGTCGGCAACGCGAATCACCGATAACGCGTTCAGATAACTTTCGTCGGGCGTGTTGCCGCCGATGCAAACCAGCGTGTCGCGTTCGGTAAGCATGTCTACCGAGGCTGATTCCATATCTGGGTCTGACTGAACCAGCACAACCTCAATGCCCTCTTGCTGGGCGACTCGAATCAACTTCGCCGCAGTACAACCTCTGGCATGGATCAGTGTACGTTTCACGGGGCGAACCAAATCGCGCTCGCTAAAACGGGCACGGCGCATATCAAGCGGTGTGCGTTCACGACTCAGCGTACCGGCCATAACACGGCTAACCACTTCGCTGACTTCCTCGTCAGCGACAGGCACGTCCGGGTCGATTTTGCGCAGCTCTTCGTCAAGATCATCAAAGAACGGGTGCTTCACGA
Organism: Pseudomonadales bacterium; assembly: GCA_023300545.1. Taxonomy (GTDB): domain Bacteria; phylum Pseudomonadota; class Gammaproteobacteria; order Pseudomonadales; family Azotimanducaceae; genus JALZVT01. Next base: position 77,992 of record JALZVT010000098.1, on the reverse strand, counting down.
GCCCAGCCATCGAGTTGTCGACCTGAGAGAGGTAGTTCGACAGCGTTGACGTTGACGGCAGGTTTTGGGTAACCACTATCTGGCCCGCAAACGGCATGTTGGTGCCTGAGAAATAGTAGGTCTGTGCCAGCGGATGCGTTACAAAGCTCGCTTGCGCTCCACCCGTGCAATCGCCAAAGCCAAACACAATAACCGGCAAATCGTGATCACGAACAAAGCGGGTGATGCGATCATTGACGGCCGCCATCGAGAACAGGGCTCCGGCGCCCTCTTTGGTTTGCATGCCACCCGAAGAGACAAAACAGATAACGGGCAGATGTTGCTGCGCGCACTCAACCAGCAGCGAGCAGAATTTTTCGGCGCTCGCCATATCGAAGGCACCAGCCTGAAACTGCACGTTGGAAACAACCACGCCAGCCGTAACGCCATCACCATCAGGCGTCTTGAAGGTACCGACGCCGGTTACGATTCCACAAGGTGGCAACTTCTTGGCGATCGCCGCTTCGATAGACAAGCGAAAACCGGGAAATCGACGTGGATCTGACGAGATCAGATCATTATCGCGCTCTTCAAAATCTGTGAAGAACGTATCAATGATGTCGTTATAGCGAATCGGTTTGCTGCGCTTATAGCTCGTTAGCAAATTTTGAATCAAGAGGTCGCGGTAAGCGATATCGAGACGGTTCCAGAAATCTTTCTTCCGGCCGATGTTCTTTGGCGAAATCTTGGCGTCGTACTTTTTGCCTTCTGGACGCTCAGATTGCAGATAGGCACCCAGCAAATTTTCGAAGTAGAACGTAACCACTGTAAACAGGGTGTCGGAGAGCTCGGGAAAAGCGACCTTCTTCCATTCTTCTACTGCTCGAAAAAACACCTGGGCTTTGGGCTGGCCTTGCACGCGCAAGTACCAATCAAAAAACTGCAGCTGCAACTTAGTGGAATCACCCCCGTCGCCGCCAGCATCACTGACCCGAAGACTTTGCATGGCCGTGTCGAATGAATCACCTAGCAGCTTGGCAACCGTCTCTTTCTCGAGCGCCTGGGTGCTACCCGCTTCTTCGGCAATGGTATCGAGACGATCAATGGTGGTGTTAAACACACCATCGAACAGCAACAGGTTTTCACATTCTTTAATAAAGTCTTCGCGCAAATCTTCTGCGAGCAAGATATCTAACACAGTGGCTTCTGCATCAGCCGAGTCTTCGCTTTCACTGAAGTCAGGCCGCGATACGAAGGCGTCTGGGAAATACCCGTCAAAAATAGCTCGATTTTTCGAAATATCAGAGGCGCCAGACGCATTCAGATCGCGCAGTGTCGCCGCGGTATCTGCCGACAGCTCCGAGCTCTCGACCGGCAGCAGACCACCCGTGAGCGCAAGATTCAATTCAGACGTAATCAAGGCGCGCAGCACGGCTGGCGAGCGCTCGCCCACGCCGTCTAACAGCTTTTTGCCTTCGTAACTGCTGCGCTCGCGAACCAGGTTCAACAGTTCTGGATTGGCGCGCAGATTGTCCACCAGCTCTTCAGCGTTGCTCAGGTCATCGACTCGCAGTAACAACCGCGTGTCAGCGTGCCCGAGCAAATAGCCTTTCAGGCTAGTGAAATTACTGGCGGCTTCCGTTTTCCAGCGGTTGTACAAGAACGTGCCATAAGTCGACAGCAGGGTCGCGCGCGCGTCATCGTAATTCTTGCGCGGTTCACCAAACAAAATCTGTGCAAAGCGACTGCGCTCGTCGTCCATCGCCTGCCGCTTCTCGCGATAGTTTTTCCAGCTCTTGGCAAGGGCGTCGTCGTAGCGAATCTTGTCGGGGTCTTGCAGCCAACGCAGAAAGGTCTGACGCCGAGCCAGCTCAGCGCGTTCGTGCAGCTGCCCCTTCGGCAATTCTTGCTCAGACAACCGGCCATATTGGGCGGTTGTTGTCGATTTGATCCGCTGCCGAACCTTTAGATAGCGCAGGTAACGGTAGGTAATGCCAAAGACATTGAGGTATTCGGTGGGTGCTCTCGTCACACGCAACGAGGCTTGGTCTTGAAAGCGCTTGAGATCGTCACTGGGTGACAGATAACGATTTAGGCTCGAGCGATAGTGGTCGAGTATGTATGGATTTTCGGCAACAAACGCTTTCGCGCGATCTTCGGCCGAGCGAATCGCATCAACAATGGCCAGTCGCAGGTTTTCCAGTTTCTCCTCAGGGTCGCCGGGTGCGTAGTCGATAACACCGTCGATGTTGCCCTGTTCATAGAGTTCTTGCGCAGACAGGCCAACGTACTTAGCACACTCCTGCCAGCTCAGGTTCATCCGGCGGGCGATACTCGCAAGACTCACCGGCTGAATAGTAGAGAACACCCCGTCACGCACGGACAGAATCATATTCGAGGCGGCCAACGGAATCGCGCCACCGGAATAGCCCAACCCATAGATGATGCCAACATTCGGCACGCTGACGTTGCTCATTTCAGCAATAAGGCGAGAGATGGAATGCGCCTGGTTATTGCGGTTGGCAACCTCATAGGGGTCTGCCCCTGGGGTGTCCATGAAGCTGACAATTGGGATATTGCGAACCGATTCCCGACCGATAAAGTCAGCGGCCGCCTGGTGATGCTCGGGCATCCAACTGCCGTTCATCACCGAACGATCTTGGGCGACAAAGGCGATCTGCCGAAGCACCCCATCACCAAAGTCCATATCGATTACGGCATCAAAATAAGGCCCATCCGAGGTTTCCCGTACTACTTTGCCCAGTTGCCGAATAACCACCGGCGCGGCAATACGCTTGGGGTCTTCTGCGGGCGCAACAACAGTCTCGATGTATTCGTCGACATCAAGTCCAGCCAAATATTGCTTGTAGCGAAGGATCTCGGAGACGGGCATAACGCCCTTCAGCGGCGACTCAGCGTCGGCAGCTGGGAACAACGAAAAGTCCTGGGCGAGGTTCTCTGCGATCAGATAAAGATGATCGCCTTCGAGACGCTGCTTATCCACGTTTCTCCGGTTTTGAGGTGTAGAATTGAGGCTACTGTATGCCATTTATCTGCCCTATCGCAATCCAAATAAACGCCCGTTTGCAGGTATTTGTTAGAAACCACCGCTACAACTGAAACTACTACCGGAGTCAAGCCCCGAATGGACCTGAGTCGCCTGAATATCTGTGTTTTAACCGTGTCAGATACGCGCACAACCGCGGACGACAGTTCGGGAGATTACCTGGTGAAAGCGCTGCAAGCGGCCGGTCACCAGTTACACGATCGAGCGATCGAAAAGGACGACAAGTACGCCCTCCGCGCTCGGGTCTCCCAGTGGATTGCTGATCCCGCAGTGCACGCCATCATTACCACCGGCGGCACTGGCTTCACCGGGCGCGACAGCACCCCAGAATCGCTAGCCCCGCTATTCGACAAGACCATTGAGGGTTTCGGCGAACTGTTTCGCGCCATCAGCTATGACGAGATCGGCAGCTCGACCATTCAATCCCGCGCACTCGGCGGACTGGCCAACGGCACGCTGATCTTTGTCTTGCCCGGCTCGAGCGGCGCCTGCCGTACGGGGTGGGAGAAAATACTGGTTAATCAGCTCGACGTGACGTTTAAGCCCTGCAATTTTGCAGAGCTAATACCACGATTTCTAGAAGTCTGATCTAGGCGTAGATCTGGCGTAGGAGCATCTCGGCGACACAGGCTGGCTTTTCTTGGCCGTCGATCTGGATCGTGATGCGCTGCTTGAGTTGCAGGGTATTTGGCGCCTTCATCTCGACTTCGAGCAGGGTGCGTTCAGCACGAATCTTGGAATTCACGGGCACGGGCGACGGAAAACGGACCTTGTCGAGACCATAATTCACACCCATTACCATGCCTTCGAAGGCCGCTGCATTCGCCGCAGGCACGCTGCCACCCAGATGGACAACCAGTGACAGGGTCAGAAACCCGTGGGCGATGGTCACCTTGTAGGGCGACAGCTCGGCCGACTTAACCGGGTCAATATGAATGAACTGATGATCCAGTGTGGCATCTGCAAACGCGTTGATACGCTCTTGCTCAACCGTCATCCACTCCCCAGTACCGTCCGAGTTGCCGATCTGAGTCTGGTAAATCTCCAAGGCTTTTTGTGCGTTATCTGACACGTGCGATGCTTCCTGTAAGTTAAAAATACTGCGCCAGTTTACCTCACCCCGTGTAGCAATCGGAGCCTGCGCCACCTAGAATCTTGCTTCATTACCCCGCGAATCACCGAAGGAACCCCCACCTTGTCCAGACTTCCCGTGATTGTCGGCTACGGCGGCATAAATCCCGCCGGCCGGGTTAGCTTCTACCACGCCTATCGGCGCCTGGTCATCGATGTGCTCGACGACGCCAAGCGCGACAAAACCTTCCGCAGTCTTGGCCAAGTAATGGGGCTGCCCGCCGACACCACTGCCGACCCCGAAACCCGTCAGCACATGCTTGACCACACCCTGCTGCGCAAGATCGAATCCTTTGATACCCGGGCCATTCCATGGCAGCGCGCTGCCAAGTTGAATGCGGACGAGTTGAAATTTGTCATCACCCGGCGACAGCTACCGGAACAACTGCCACCCAACTGGCAGGTCCGAGGCATTGACGACAAAAACATTGAAGTCACGGTCACAGAACATCTGAACGTGCTACTGCCTGACTCCCGGTCCTCCAGAGTGACAAGCGCCGGACAACTGCCCACCGGTTTTGCACCGGACAAGCTCTATCAGTCACGCAATCACCCCCGTGGCTTGCAATTAGCCGTGTACGGCTCCTCAGATGCGATTCATTCCACCGGCTTTACCGTCGACCAGTTAAAAGCCGCCGTTAGACCTGACGAGATTGCCGTCTACTCCGGCAGTGCCATGGGCCAAATGGACGAAAACAGCTACGGCGGGCTTATGCACGCAGAGCTTAAAGGCAAACGTGTGACGTCCAAGCAGATTGCACTCGGCCTGCCTGAAATGTGCACCGACTTCATCAACGCCTATGTACTCGGCAGTGTGGGCGGTGCCGCCGGCATTATCGGCGCCTGCGCGTCCTTTCTGTACTCGGTCAAACAGGGCGTCGATGATATTCGCAGCGGTAAACGCCGGATCGTACTCGTCGGCAACGCTGAAGCGCCGATATTGCCCAACGTCATCGAAGGTTATCGCACCATGGGCGCACTGGCTGAAGACGAAGCACTCATGGCGCTCGACGGCAGCGACACACCTGATCATCGCCGTGCCTGTCGCCCGTTTGCCGAAAACTGTGGCTTCACTCTGGCCGAAGCCTCCAACTACTTTGTCTTGATGGACGACGATCTGGCACTTGAAATGGGCGCGCAAATTCACGGCAGCGTTGCTGACGTGTTCGTAAACGCTGACGGCTATAAGAAATCGATTCCAGGACCAGGCATTGGCAACTACCTCACCGTTGCCAAGGCGATGAGCGCGGTGCGCAGTATTCTTGGTGAGGAGTCGCTTAGAAAACGCAGCTACATACAGGCTCACGGAACCGGCACGCCGCAAAATCGCGTCACCGAATCGCACATTCTTAACGAACTCGCAAAAACCTTTGGTATCGACAACTGGATCGTTGGCGCGGTGAAGTCTTATTTGGGCCACACCATCGCCCCTGCTGGCGGCGACCAACTGGCTGCGGCACTCGGCGCGTGGAAGGACGGCTGGATTCCCGGCATCACCAGCATCGACGATATCGCGGAAGATGTGCACCATTCCAATCTCGACTTCCCAATCCAACATCGGCAGATCGACCCAACGCTCTATGACAGTGTGTTGCTCAATTCAAAAGGGTTTGGCGGCAACAACGCCACTGGCGCCGTACTGTCACCTACCGTCACTCGCGCCATGCTCGAAAAGCGTCACGGTAAAAAAGCCATGGCGGCACATGCCGAGCGCTGCGCCGAAACCACTCAGCGGGCAAACGACTACGACAACCGCATGACCACAGAAGGCGTTGAGCCGATTTACCAGTTTGGTGAGGGTGTGATTCAGGGTGAAGAACTCAGGCTCGGTGACCGAGCCATTGGTGTTCCCGGCTTTCCGCAGGAAGTGTCACTCGAATTCGAGAATCCCTACACCGACATGCTGGGCACGCCAGTCGATGCAGCAGATACCTCTGCACCTGAAGACTGAGCCAACATCGCGCGCGTGATGGTTAACACCTCCCCGCGCGAAAAAGGTTTTGCAAGTACGGCATTGGCGCCAATAAAGCGGGCTGTCTCCAGGTATTCGTGCGGGCCGATCAAACCGCCACCCGTCATTGCAATGATGGGTTGAGTAAACCCCAGCCGACGAACCTCAGCGATGGTTTCCAAACCTTCTTTGTTAGGCATGATCAAGTCCGTGATCAGCAAATCAACCGCACTATCCAAGAGCGCTAGCCCTTCGCGACCGTCACTGGCACAGCGAACTGCGTGGCCTTCATAGGCTAAAATGCCGTGCAGAAGCTCAAGGTGATGGGGGTCGTCGTCGACTATCAAAATCAGGCTCAAGGCGTTCTTCCACAAGTGCTGTTCTTTGAGCTTAGAACAAAATTAGTGCTCGCGAGTCGCCGCGAAAGTGATGTCTGGATAGCGCTCCTGAATCAATGCAAGATTGGCGCGAGTTGGTGCTAAATACGTCAAATGTCCGCCACCATCTAAGGCCAGAGCTGACTCATTCTTGCGCCGAAACTCGGCAAGCATTTTTTCGTCATCACAAAACACCCAGCGCGCAGAAAACAGACTAACGGGCTCATACATACAGTCGGCGCGATACTCGTCCTGCAATCGATAAGCGACCAGATCAAACTGCAGCGCACCCACCGCTCCCACGATGAGTCGATTATTCGCCAACGGTCGAAACAACTGACTCGCGCCTTCCTCAGACAACTGCACCAAGCCTTTTTCTAACTGCTTGCTCTTCAATGGATCCTTTGGCCGAACCTGACGAAACATCTCCGGTGCGAAGTTGGGAATACCTGAAAAGCGGAATTTGCTGCCTTCGGTGAAGGTATCGCCGATCTGAATCGAGCCATGATTGTGCAGACCAATAATATCGCCGGGGTAAGCGAGCTGAACTTGCTCGCGATCACCAGCCATGAAGGTCACAGCATCAGAAATTCGAATCGATTTGGCTTCCCGCACGTGATGCATTTTCATGCCATGCGTGTACTGGCCGGAGCAAACTCGCAAAAACGCAATACGATCGCGATGGCGCGGGTCCATGTTGGCCTGAATCTTAAACACAAAACCGGAGAAATTTTCAGCATCTGGAGCGATCGCGCCTTCAGTCGTTTCGCGCTCGCCGGGCGATGGCGCGAGCTCTACAAAAGACTCAAGCATTTGTTCAATGCCAAAGTTACCAAGCGCTGTGCCGAAGAAAACTGGCGACAGCGTTGCGCTCAAAAAGTCGTCGCGATCAAACCGCGTGCTGGCCCCGCGAACAAGCTCAAGCTCTTCGGCAACGCTTTCGTAGTCGAAACCGAGATACTCTCTCGCTGCATCACTGTCGAGGCCTTCGATCACCGGAAACTCGTGCATGTGATGGCCATGCCCTTGCTCGTAGCACACGATGCGATCGTTATATAAGTCGTAGACACCACGAAAACCGCGGCCCATCCCAATCGGCCAATTCATCGGCGCACAGTTGATCTGCAGAATTTCTTCGATTTCATCCAGCACATCGATCGGATCACGCACTTCACGGTCGAGTTTGTTGACGAACGTAAGGATGGGTGTGTCGCGCAACCGGCAAACTTCCATGAGCTTCACCGTGCGTTGCTCGACGCCTTTCGAGCCATCAATCACCATGAGCGCGGAATCTACGGCCGTCAAAGTACGGTAGGTGTCTTCCGAAAAATCTTCGTGTCCCGGGGTATCAAGCAGATTTACTACCCGCCCATTGAACGGAAACTGCATGACCGATGTTGTTACAGAAATGCCCCGCTGTTGCTCCATAGCCATCCAGTCAGATGTTGCCATGCGATCAGCCTTGCGACCTTTTACCGTTCCCGCGAGCTTGATCGCGTTACCGTGCAGCAGCAGCTTCTCAGTAATGGTCGTCTTACCCGCATCAGGGTGAGAAATGATAGCAAAGGTCCGGCGCAGCTCATGCTTTGGGGTTTTGGCCTGCTGGGCCTGGTTAGAGAGTTCCAAGGTGGTCTCGCTTTGTTTGATCTGACTCTGGTGTCTGTTCAGGGTGTTCATTGGGGTCGCGGTTTTGACGGGCAACTATGCCGAGTGCTCGTGCAGATTCAGGCTCAAGCGTATCGGCGGCCTGTTGATCAGTCGCTTCAAACTGCAGCGCTAGCACCGTTGCGTCTTCGCGACCCAGCGGCGCGGGATAGTAGTCCTTTCTGCGACCAATTTCTCGAAATCCAAACGATTGATACAGAGCTGCTGCTACCCGGTTAGACGGCCGAACTTCAAGAAACAACACTTCTGCCCCCGCACGCTTGAGTTCGCGCAACACAAAATTCAGAAATGCCCGCCCATAGCCATAGCCCTGTTGATCTCGGGTAATGCAGATGTTCAGCAGGTGGGCCTCAGACACAGCCACACTAAACACGGCATGACCAATGACGGTATCGCGGTCATCAACGGCTACCCAACAAACTTGCGGCCCCGCTATGCAATCCCGAAACACACCCTCAGTCCACGGAAACGCGTAAGACCGGGTTTCGTTTCGAACCATCGCTGCAACATGCTCCGTCTGCGCGGGTATAAACCTCAGAGCGCGCTCAACGTTAGCCATAGCGCCCTCTTGGTTGTGCTGTCGCTCATCAGCAGATCAGGTGACACCAGCCTCACATAGCGTGTCTCCTCCACCGATAAATCAATCCCTTTGAGCAGGCTACCAATGTCATCTGCGACATACAGAATCACCGGCTCAACCGCCGTCTTCAATTGCCTACTCAGAAAGCCCCGTAAGGCACGCGCCGTGTCTTGATCGGCTAACACCTCGCTGCCCTGAGTGGCTGGCGGCCAGCTAAAGCGCAGCGATTGGAGCTTGGTGCGGGACGGCGTCTTCGGCGCATCTCCAGCAGCTGACGCGCGTAACCGAGCGCCGATCACCTGAGTTGCGCTGTGCAATATGTCTTTTAGTAAGCGTTGGGTTAATGGACTCATACCTTCGTGGTGCGCCAACAGCACGCCGTGAGGGCTACTCAGACACCAAAGATCAAGCGGCTGAACCCGTTCCTGGGTTTGCTGAGCATCGGCTGCGGGATCTTTTGCCGGCTCATCGGCTACTACTGCAGCAGAATGAGATCGCTCGGAACTCGCGGGCGTCTCCCGGGCACTACCCGCCTTGGTGGACGCCTCCAATAGCGCCAGTGCGGCCGCCGGCCCTGCGCCACTGCGAGCAGTCAGATCTCGAGCAGGTGCCGTCGCCGGTGCTTGGGCGGCCGGACGGGACAGCTCAGCAGCCGGTGACGCTTGCTCCCGGGCGTGAATAGCGGCCTGAATAGTAGGTCTGACAGCCCAAACATCGATCTCCAGCGCGGCCAGCATGCGCAGCCGACGCTCGGCCCGTTCGGCAGTCGAGCCAGCAGAAAGATCAGAAGATTGGGAAGCCGCGGAGGTCATCTGTACAGTGTACCTTTAACCGGCTGTCAGCCCCATATTCCCGCACCATATTCCCGTTAAGGTCATTCCATGAAGTACCAAACAGACGACATCCGTATTACCGGCATGGAGGAGGTCGTTGCACCTGCTGCGCTCATCGAAGAAATGCCCATCAGCGCTGCGGCCTCCGAACGCATTTTTTCGACGCGCCAGCAGATCAGCGAAATACTCGACGGCAAAGACAACCGCCTGCTGGTCATCATTGGCCCCTGCTCTATTCACGACCCAAAAGCCGCCACCGACTACGCCGAAAAGCTGAAGCAAGCAGCGGATCAATACACCGATTCGTTGTTGGTTGTTATGCGGGTCTATTTTGAGAAGCCACGCACCACAGTGGGCTGGAAAGGACTGATCAACGACCCCAATCTGAACAACTCCTACGACATTAACCTCGGTCTGCGCACAGCTCGTGGGGTTCTTAATGACGTTGTGGAAATCGGTTTGGGTACCGGCACCGAATACCTCGACCCCATCACGCCACAATATCTGGGCGACCTGGTGACCTGGGGTGCCATTGGCGCGCGAACCACCGAAAGCCAGATTCATCGCCAGCTGGCATCCGGTCTGTCATGCCCGATTGGCTTCAAAAACAGCACCGACGGCTCGGTGCAAGTCGCTGCAGATGCCGTGTCCTCAGCCTCAAACGCCCACATCTTCCCATCGGTGACAAAGATGGGCCGGTCGGCCATTTTCTCAACCTCTGGCAACGAAGATTGCCACATCATTTTGCGCGGCGGCGGCGGCAAAACCAATTTCGACTCCGCCTCTCTCGATTCTGCAAGCGAGGTGCTCACCAAGTCTGAGTTGCGCAAGAAAATCATGATCGACATGAGTCACGCAAACAGCGAAAAGAAACACGCCAATCAACTATCAGTGTGCAGCAATGTCTGTGAACAGTTGGCTGCAGGCGAGGAAAGGCTGTTTGGTGTGATGATCGAAAGCAACCTTGTTGAAGGCAACCAGAAGATCGGCGACGGCACCGGGCTGACCTACGGCCAAAGCATCACCGACGCCTGCATCAACTGGGCAGACAGCGAAAAAAGCCTGGCGGAATTAGCTGAAGCCACCACCAAGCGGATGCAGAAAATGGGCTAGCTGATGCGCTCGCCCTTTCTCTCACTAGGCCCCTTCGGGCAACCGAATGTCGTCAATCATCGCCACCACTTCAGGTGGTGGTGGCGGTGTTAGTCGGCTAACGGTCAGCGCCACGGCAAAATTCAGCAGCATACCAATACCACCAATGCCTTCGGGTGAAATTCCAAACAGCCAGTTGCTCGCTACATTTTCCGCCATCGGCTCGATGAACACGCCTTTGAAGTAAACAATGTAGCCCAGCGTAAACAGCAGCCCGGTCAACATGCCAGCAATAGCGCCTTCGCGGTTCATCCGTCGCGAAAAGATCCCCATCAACATCACCGGGAACAAGCTTGCCGCCGCGAGGCCGAAGGCAAAGGCGACCACCTGCGCCACAAAGCCTGGCGGGTCATAGCCAAGGTAACCGGCAAAAACGACCGCAACCGCGGCACTGCCCCGCCCCACGAGCAACTCCCGCCGATCTGAGATGTTTGGTTTGAGCATACCTTTAACAATATCGTGCGAGATCGCCGCTGAAATTACCAACAGCAACCCTGCCGCCGTCGACAGTGCTGCGGCGACTCCGCCAGCGGCCACTAGCGCAATAACCCAATCCGGCAGGTTCGATATTTCGGGATTTGCGAGCACGATGATGTCATTGTCTACCGACAGCTCGTTGCCTTTCCAGCCATAATCTGTGGCCGGACCCGCAACAAACTCCGGGTTCTTGTCGTTGTAATACTGCACACGACCATCACCATTCTTGTCTTCAAAACCGAGCAAGCCAGTGCGCTCCCAGGTTTTGAACCACTCCGGGCGGTCAGCGTACGCAAGGTTGCCCGCCGGCGCGCCAACGTCCCCGGTTTGCATCGTTGTGGTCAGGTTATATCGGGCAAGAGCACCGACGGCGGGCGCCGTGGTGTAGAGCAAGGCGATGAACATCAATGCCCAGCCTGCAGAGATGCGCGCATCGCGCACCGTCGGCACCGTGAAAAAACGCACCAGCACATGCGGTAGTCCGGCTGTACCGACCATCAGCGCAAGCGTGATAAAAAATACGTCTATAGTTGATTTGGTGCCGCTGGTGTAAGCCGGAAAACCTAACTCGGTTACCACCTGATCCAGCTTAAGTAATAAGGGTGTGCCATCGCCGGTAACCCCACTGCCAAAACTCAGCTGTGGAAATGCAGTGCCAGTGACCTGCAAGGCGATAAATACAGCCGGAACCGTGTACGCAAAAATAAGGACGCAGTACTGAGCTACCTGGGTATAGGTGATGCCTTTCATACCACCAAGCACGGCATAGAAAAACACGATACCCATGCCAATCAGCAAACCAGTTAGCAGTTCGACTTCCAGAAAGCGCGAGAACACGATGCCCACGCCACGCATCTGACCGGCCACATAGGTGAACGAAATAAAGATAAGGCAGATGACTGCCACTAATCGTGCGGTTTGTGAGTAGTACCGATCGCCGACAAATTCCGGCACGGTGAACTTGCCAAACTTACGTAGATAAGGGGCAAGCAACAACGCCAGCAACACGTAACCTCCGGTCCAACCCATAAGGTAAACCGAGCCGTCGTAACCCAAAAACGCAATCAGGCCGGCCATCGACAGAAACGACGCCGCACTCATCCAGTCGGCGGCTGTCGCCATGCCATTCGCTATGGGGTGAACGCCTTTACCGGCCACGTAAAAGTCACCGGTAGACTCTGCACGGGACGCGATCGCGATACCGATATAGAGTAAAAACGAAGCGCCAACAACCAGCTGGGTAAGCAGTTGCAAGCTCATGGCGTTGACACCCCATCCCCAGCCTCAGACTCTTGCGCCAGGCTTTCCAATAGCTGCTTTTCGAGTTTCCCCACCCGCCAGGTGTAGAAGACAATGATCGCCAAAAAGCCGTAGATCGCGCCTTGCTGGGCAAACCAGAATCCTAGCGGCACGTTACCTATCGACCAAGCGTTAAGCGCGTCGGCAAACACAATTCCACAGCCAAACGACACCAAAAACCACACCACAAGACAGCCGGCCAACAGCCGCAGATGCGCCTGCCAAAATCTCTGCTTTGTCACGATTTACCCCTCAGTCAATTCGCGAATGAGACAGAGTCTAACAGTGTGTCAGGTTCGGCGGGTGCCTTTGAAGCGACGTTCGGCCAGCAGCAACGCGGTAATGAGTGCGTAGACCACAACCTCCTCAAAGCCGTCCTTGGTCAACCAAAACAGATGCACCACACCGGCAATCACGGCGACGTACACGAGTTGGTGCAATCGCTTCCAGTTACGGCCAAGTTTGCGCTGCCAGCCGCGCGTTGAGGTCACTGCCAATGGCAGCAGAGTGACCCAACCCAGCAGGCCAACGGTGATGTAGGGACGATCAAACACGTCTGCGATTATTTCGCCCCAGCGGGCTTCCGCCAGCAACCAGACGTAACCGACGAGGTGTGCGGATACATAGGCAAAGGCAAACAACCCGACCAACCGGCGCACACGAATGATTACCGGCTTTTTCAGTCGTCGGGCTAGCGTACTCAAGAGCAAACTCAATAGGAGTATGCGCAGCCCCCACTCACCCAGAAAACGCACAATGTATTCGACCGGATCAGCACCCAGTGGACCCAGCGCAGGTGTCGGGTCATAGATCAATTCATAGACGTGAAAGCCCAGCCAAGCAGCTGGACCCAGCAACAGCGCCCACAGAAGCGCTTTGACCACGAGCAGATTCATTTACTGGGAAGTACGCATGGAAACTAAAACCGCGTCCGCAGAGTGGCCCGCCACTGGCGCGGCCCCTGGTCAAACTGACTGACCCAACCCACCGAGTAGTTGCCACGCAATTCGACGTTCGGCGTGACAAACCAGCCCACACCGACGTTGAAACTATAATCTTGCTCCCCATCAGACGTCTCAAAATCCAAGCCCGCATCAATGCCGATCTCTCTGGTCACAAACCAGGTGCCCGCAACAAAGGCGTTCCAGTTATCGTCAATCGAGGCGCTGCTACGAAACGAGCTCGAATCGATACCCAGCCCATCCACAAGCTCGCCTGTTTCGCCGATGACTAGAGGGCCGTCGCTTGCAGTGTCGATGTCTATCGCGGCGTAGCCAATGCCCGCTGAGGTGGCAAACGTGTGCCGACCGATTTTGCCAACGCGTCGATAAAGAGCCGATACGCTGGTTGTATCGATGTCGCCATCACTATCAAACGCGAGCTCCGCACAGCCTAGCGACGCCAGAAAATCGCCACAGGGCTGGCTTGAGCGGAAATCGGAATCTGAGGTTGAGTAGCCCACAAACAGCTCAATACTGGTTGTCGCAGACAGGTAGCGTCCAACGCCAATGCTGGTAGACCAACCATCGATATCAACAGTGTCTGTGTCAAATGTCTCCGGCCGAGCTCCAGCAAGACTGAAAATCCAACCGCTGTCGGGCACCACGTAACGCGCGCTCAGGCCGTGAGAGGTTGGCGTGCGATCAAACAATGCCTCACCAGCAGGTCCGCGCGGCACATCAGCAGAATCAAACTTGTCGCGCGAGTAGGAATACTGAAGAGAACTGGCGCGCGCCAGAAAAGCCGCTTCACCCAACGGGCCCGTTGTGTCTTTTACCGGTTGCAGATAAACCGTTGCTGCGACGTCCACCTCATCGGGGCTCCCCTCGCCTTCGCGTATTTCGGAATAACTGCCATCGAGCTCAACGCGAAAATCGGCAAACACGGCTGTCGTTGTGACAAGGCCGGACAGCCCCAGCAAAAGTACCTTATAAACTAATGACCAAGTCCTTGGCATTATATCTTCCTCACTACTACTAAAGATTGCCAGACGTTACCCGGCCTAAAAATATTTACTCAGATCCATACCAGCGTACAGCGACGCAACCTGCTCGCCATAACCATTAAACGGCAGGGTATCGATGCGCTTGCGGCTCAACAGATTGCCCGGCAAGCGTCGCTCACTGGCCTGACTCCAGCGCGGGTGACTGACAGCGGGGTTCACATTGGCGTAAAAGCCATATTCGCTGGCCTGTAAAACGTTCCAACTGTTGCGTGGCTGACTCTCAGTGAACTCGATCTTCACAATTGACTTGATGCTTTTAAAACCATATTTCCAAGGTACAACCAATCGCAGTGGAGCGCCGTTCTGATTGGGCAAAGGTTTGCCGTACATTCCCGTACCTAGCAAGGCGAGATCATTCATCGCCTCGTCGATACGCAGCCCTTCAACATAAGGATAGTCGATGCTGTTAAACAGTGATGCCTGCCCCGACATTTCTTCAGGACGATAAAGTGTGGTGAATTTCACAAACTTCGCTTTGCTGTTCGGTTCAAATTTCTTCAACACTTCGCCGAGCGGCACACCCCGCCACGGAATAACCATGGACCAGGCTTCGACGCAACGCAGCCGATAGATGCGATCTTCTTCAGCAACACCACGCAGCACCTCGTCGAGATCAAATGTACCCGTCTTGTTTGCCTCGCCAGCGATTTCTACGGTCCAGGGACTGGTGGTGAGCACGTGGGCATTCTCAGCCGGGTCACTCTTACTCGTACCAAACTCGTAAAAATTATTGTATGCCGTTGCATAGCTACTCGGGGTAACGGCCTCATCAAGCTCAGAGGTTTTCTGCTCCCAATCAACGCCATTCTCGTCCACCGAACCGGTATTTTCTGGCGCAGCCAGACCCGTACCCGCCTCTGCGTCTTCAGCGCTACAGCCTCCGGTTAAGGCAAGACCAGCGCCCACCGCCAATCCAGCACCCGCTTTTTGGAGCCAGCGACGACGATCGGCATAGACCGCCTCAGGCGTGATTTCAGAGCTGTTCGGTTCGATAAATTGGTTACGAGACATTTTTTTCAACTTTCAGTCAGATACAGAAGAGCGTTTCCGCAGCATGCCGACCAGGTAAAATACCGGGCCAGATAGCGCGTACACACTAAACGAGACCAGCAAGACCCGCGGTGGTTCCGCAATTACGATGGCAAAGGCCAGAACAACCCCTACCAGAGTGATAAATTGCACACGATGGCCAGAATCGATGACCTTTGGGGAGAAATACCTAATGGGCGAAACCATAAGCAGGCCGAGAGCTACCGTCACGGCAGCCAAGGCGTAGGGCAGCCAAAGCTGGGCAAAGGCGTCCGGATACCCCTCATCAACCAATAGCCACACCAGGCTGGCCACAATAACGGCCGCGGCAGGGCTGGCAAGGCCAGTGAACGACTTCAGATCGCTATCGGTGTTAAACCGCGCAAGGCGCAACGCAGCACAGGCCATGTAAATAAAGGTGGCGATCCAGCCAAGCCGTCCAAGGCCGGAGAGCGAAAAGGAGAATATGAGCAACGCCGGGGCGACACCAAAGGCTGCCATATCCGACAGGCTGTCGTATTGGGCCCCAAATTCGGATTCAGTACCGGTGAACCGCGCGACACGACCGTCAGCGGTATCAAGTAACAGAGCCGCAATAACCGCCAGACAAGCTGGTATGTAATGCCCATTCATACTGGCGACCATGGCGTAAAAACCCGCAAACAGGGCGCCACTGGTAATGAGATTGGGCAGCAAGTAAATGCCTTTACGCGGCGAACGTACCGCGTCCCGTTCGTCTGCCGGCGTCAGACCATCATCAATGAGATGCACGCTGGGCTTAGGGTCTCTGTCTGAGTTCTTTGTCATTGGAATCTCCTGCAGATTAGGTGCCCAGTGAGAGCTAGCAAATAGACAGACAACGCGGAGTCAGAATTTATTCTGACCCCTACCTTCTCTAGCTATAAGCCAACAACCTGAACTTAGTTAATATCCTTGTTAACCAGTCGGTTTTCCTGAATCCACGGCATCATGCTGCGCAGGCGTGCACCAACTTCTTCTAACTGGTGCTCCGAGGTCAGGCGTCGACGTGCCTTAATGTGCGGGTTACCAGCCTGGTTTTCAGTTACAAACTCACGCACAAAGTTACCTTCCTGAATCTCGGTCAGTATGCGCTTCATCTCTTTCTTGGTTTCTGCCGTGACAATGCGAGGCCCACGAGTCAGACCACCGTATTCCGCCGTGTTGGAAACCGAATACCACATGTTGGCAACGCCACCTTCGTAGAATAGGTCAACAATCAGCTTCAGCTCGTGCAGACATTCGAAATATGCCATTTCTGGGGCGTAGCCAGCTTCGACCAATGTCTCAAAACCAGCCTGAACTAGCTCCGCTGCACCGCCACAGAGCACTGCCTGCTCGCCAAACAGGTCAGTTTCGGTCTCTTCCCGGAAGTTTGTCTCAATGATGCCCGCGCGGCCGCCACCATTCGCTGACGCATAGGACAGCGCCTTGGCTTTTGCCATACCGGACGGATCTTGAGCAACAGCGATGAGACTCGGCACACCACCGCCCTCAGTGTAAGTAGAGCGAACCGTATGACCTGGACCTTTGGGCGCGATCATAATCACGTCCATGTCTTCCCGCGGAATAATCAGTTCAAAGTGAACGTTAAGACCATGCGCAAAGGCGAGAGCGGTGCCTTGCTTTGCGTTTGGCTCAATTTCCGCATCATAGAGAGCTTGCTGCCCTTCGTCTGGAGTCAGAATCATGATGAGGTCAGCGTTTTTAACCGCCTCAGCTACTGGCTGCACGGTAAAGCCCGCGTTCTCTGCCTTGAGCTTCGAACCTGAGCCGTCGCGCAACCCGATAATGATGTTAGTCACACCACTGTCACGCAGGTTGTTGGCGTGAGCGTGGCCTTGCGACCCGTAGCCCACAACCACCACGTTCATACCCTGGATGATGGAAAGGTCAGCGTCTTTGTCGTAATAAACCTGCATGGTAGTCCTGTCGTTTTTGGTCAGTAAAAAGGTAAGTAAAAAAAAGTTTAAACCGTGAGTATCTTGTCACCACGACTGAGACCGGTTGCGCCGGAGCGCACTACCTCAAGCACCGTGGTTTTTCCAATGGCGCGAATAAACGCATCCAGCTTGGCCTTAGGCCCTGTTACCTGCACCGTATAGGCGTTCGCGGTAACGTCGATGATCTGACCGCGGAATACATCCGCGGTCCGTTTGACCTCTTCGCGCGCAACCCCTTCGGCGCGCACCTTGATCAACATAATCTCCCGTTCCACATGGTCTGTGTCCGTGAGATCAACCACCTTAACCACCTCAATCAGCTTGTTGAGCTGCTTGGTGATCTGTTCGATTTTTTGGTCATCGCCTTCCGTTGTCATGGTCAGACGCGACAGCGTGTTGTCTTCTGTCGGGGCAACGGTCAATGACGAGATGTTGTAATTACGCTGGGCAAACAAACCGATGATGCGCGACAACGCACCAGGTTCGTTTTCGAGCAGTACTGCGAGTATGCGTCTCATCGGGCGCCCTCTTCTTCACCAATTCGTTTGGCATCATCGGTACGCGAAAGAATCATGTCGTTCATAGCGCCGCCCTTAATCGCCATCGGGTAAACGTGTTCGTTGGGATCAACCACCACATCAAGAAACACCAGTCGATTGCGATTGGCTGCAGAAAACACTTCCTGCATGGCATCGGGGAGATCTGAGGGCTCGGAAATACGAATACCGACGTGACCAAAAGACTCAGCCAGTGCCACAAAATCGGGCAGCGAATCAGCGTACGTGGACGAAGAATGGCGACCGCCGTATTGCATGTCTTGCCATTGCTTAACCATGCCAAGCGCCGAGTTATTCAGGTTAATCACCTTGATCGGCAGGCCGTACTGTTTACAGGTACTCATCTCCTGCATATTCATCATGAAGCTGCCTTCACCCGTAACACAGGCAACCACCGCATCGCGATGCGCAACTTGCACGCCCATGGCGGAAGGCAAACCAAAACCCATAGTGCCCAGACCACCAGAGTTGATCCAGCGACGCGGCTTGTTGAAGTGGTAATACTGGGCGGCAAACATCTGGTGCTGGCCAACGTCGCTGGTAACAAACGCCTCACCACCGGTCACCGCGTAGAGCGACTGAATCACTTGCTGAGGACGAATGCGTCGAACGCTATCCAAGGCCATATGGTGGTCCAGACCGCCTTCGGCACGCCACTCATCAATACGCGTCCACCACTGCGAGTGGGCCGCGGCATCCAACACCTCGGGTGCTTTTTCGAGTTCCTTGTCGAGCGTCTCAATCATCATATCGAGCGCAGGCCCGACGGGGCTAACAATGGGCACATCAGCCGCAATAATTTTAGATATTGAGGCCGGATCAACATCGAGATGAACGATGGTTGCGTCTGGCGAAAACTTCTCAGGATTATTAGTTACCCGATCGTCAAAGCGCGCCCCCAAGGCAAAGATGCAGTCGGCATTGTGCATCGCCATATTGGCTTCATAGGTGCCGTGCATACCCAGCATGCCAAGAAACTGCCGATCGGGTGCAGGAAATGCCCCCAGCCCCATCAACGTGTTGGTGACCGGAAAATTTAACCGCCGGGCGATCTGGGTCAGTTGCTCGCTAGCCTCGCCCTGGATAACACCGCCACCGGCATAAATCACCGGCCGCTTGGCAACCAGCAATGCAGTAACCGCTTTGCGAATCTGTCCGCTATGACCACGCTGTGAAGGCGTGTAAGAGCGCATGCGGACAGTCTCGGGGTAGCTGTAAGGAAACGCGTCAGCAGGGTCTACGGTGTCCTTGGGTACATCGATGACCACGGGGCCTGGTCGACCCGTGTTGGCGATGTAAAACGCCTTCTTGACGATTTCGGGAATCTCTTCTGCCCGACGAACAATAAAACTGTGCTTCACGACGGGGCGTGACACACCCACCATGTCCGTTTCCTGGAACGCATCGGTACCGATCAGCGAGCTCTGAACCTGCCCCGAAATAACCACCATGGGGATGGAATCCATGTACGCCGTGGCGATGCCGGTTATCGCGTTGGTGGCTCCAGGGCCTGACGTGACAAGCACTACCCCCGCTCGACCGGTGGCGCGTGCGTAGCCGTCAGCCATGTGGGTCGCGGCCTGTTCGTGGCGCACCAACATGTGTTCAACCTTCTGCTGGCGAAACATGGCGTCATAAATATGCAGTGCGGCGCCACCCGGATAGCCAAACACCACATCGACCCCTTCGTCTTGAAGAGCTCGAATTAGCATTTCACCGCCTGACAGCATCTCGGTCATCTGTTTGCACCGCTTGGAATAGGTTGGAACTGGCTGGATTGAGTGATGTGCCCAATCCAGAGTAAAAAATAGCCGGGTATTCTTGGGGTTAGGCCAAACCATGTCAATTTTGAGGCACCACGCACGACGGTACCCCCGGTGCCCTGTGGTAATCTGTCATTTGAAAACACTCAGTACAAACCTCAGGTGCCAGGCAGGCACCAAAGGAATTCAGTCATGATCGCTTATTACGTCAATTTTAATGCATTAATCCCCCGAATGACCGCCATTGTACTGTTGAGCACGGCACTAAGCGCTCCTGTGAGCGCGGACGTTTACCGTTGGGTTGAATCTGACGGCACCGTCAACTTCGGCGAACGCGTTCCCAAGAACCAAGAGTTCACCATTATCAGTCGCAGCGCGCCCGCGAAAGCCGGTAGCCGAATCATCGACCGCAACTACGAGGCCACCCCAAACGCCGCGCCGCGAACCGCTGGCGGCAACCCCTTACCCGACGACGACAACCTGTCAGAGCAACAACGCGCAATGCTCAGCGAAATTCAGGCTGCAGAATCTGCCCGTGTCGCGGCGGTTAACAAAGTTCGCAAAGCAAACTGTGCTTCGTCCCAAAAAACGCTATCTAACCTGCAAACCAATGGTCGAATTCGAGTACGCAATGACGCCGGAGAAGAATCGGCCATGACCGACGAAGACCGCGCCGAACGTATCAGCCAAGCACAGAATAGCATCGTGGCGAACTGTGACTCTCTTAGCTAGGTTGCGGCTGCAAATAGCGCCCCGTAATCAGTTTCTCAAGGCAACCATATAAGCGTGGCTTGTCGCCCGGTGACCGGCGACCTTCCAGCTTGCTGGGCAACATGGGTTGCACGTCGCCATGAGTAAAAACGCTGATCAGCATAGGTGCACCAGTCACCGCCTACCGCCCGCCCAAGGCCAATAGCGGTCAGCTGACTGCGGCAGGCGCTGACCAAATCGACCTGCCACTTGCCTGTTTTACCGGGTGTCTCCACGGCACAGCCTTCGAGCTTAGCCGCTGCCAAAGCCGCAACCACCTCCTCACCTACTTCAAACGCCCCGGGGCCGATCGCAGGCCCGATAAATGCCCGCAATCGCTCGCGCGGCACAGGCATTGCCGCAATGAGTGCTGGCAGCACGCCAGCACACAGACCACGCCAGCCGGCATGTGCGGCACCGACCACCTGACCGTCCACATCGGCCAACACCACAGGCAGACAGTCGGCGGTGAGAATGGCCAAGCCAACGCCGGGTTGATCCGTCCAGACCGCGTCTACACTGGGCATAGCGCTGCCGGGAGCACGCACTTGCAATACCTCTGTAGAGTGAATCTGGTTGAGCCACTGCACCGCAGTCAAGTCAGGTAGGTCGAGTAATTTGCTACGATTTCGGGTGACCGCGTCCGGTGCGTCGTTGACATGATGCCCGAGATTATTAGATGCCCAGGCGCCGCCACTCACTCCGCCATGGCGGTCGCTGCAATACACCCTGGCCGGTGCCAACCAATCGAGTTCCCCCGCCGGCAATGCGCTTTCTGGTTCTGTTGGAGGGGCTGCTGTCACAGAGAGGCGGCTGTCACAGGGTGGCGGCTGCATGAGCGCGTAGCAGTTCGACTAGTCCCTGCATATCCGCCGGCAGCGCTGCTTCAAAGCTCAGCGGCTCGTCTGAGCCCGGGTGATCAAAGCCCAATCTGCAGGCATGCAGCGCTTGGCGAGAAAATTGCTGCAGACAGGTCAGCAGCTCGGCATCAGCCTGCGTGGGCAGCCGCCGACGCGCGCCGTAACGAATATCCCCAACCAGCGGAAACCCTTTATGAGCCATGTGGACTCGAATCTGATGGGTGCGACCGGTTTCGAGCCGGGCACTGACGAGTGCATGGGTGGCAAAGCGTTCGACAACTCGCACAGACGTGAAGGCGTATTTGCCGCCGTCGACCACCGCTTGCCGAGTGCGGTGCCGAGGATCGCGGCCGATGGGCGCTTCCACGTCAAAGCCCCCCGTTGGTACACCCTCGACAATGGCGAGGTATTCGCGGTGCACTGTGCGCGCCGCAATGGCATCCGTTAACCGCACAAAGGCCGCTGTATTGCGGGCGACCACCATGAGCCCGCTAGTGTCTTTGTCGAGCCGGTGGACGATGCCTGCCCGTGGCAGCGTCCGGGGGTCATCACCTCTTGCTCCATCTCTTGCTCCATCAGAGGCCGCAAACCTATGCAGCAGACCATTCACCAATGTGCCATCAGGTTGCCCCGCACCGGGGTGGACAACTAGGCCCGTGGGCTTGTTGATCACCGCACAGTGGTCATCGAGGTGCACAACGTCAAACACGACGGGCTGGGCCGCCTGCCAATCGGGCAGATCTCGAGGTGTGCCGTCAAGCTCAAGCAACTCGCCGCCGTTCAGCCGCCGCTTGGGGGGCGCAAGCTCGCCGTCCACAGACAGCTCTCCGGAACGGATCCAGCGGGACAGCTCAGCTCTGGAATGTTCGCCGAACATATCGGCCGCAATGCGGTCAAACCGCATACCGGCCAGTGAGTCGGGCACATTGGCAGACGCCAGAATGCGGCCCTCTGATAAATCAGAGGAATCCAAAGAATCGTCTGTTGCCGAAGGATCTGCGGAGTTTGTGGTCACTGAGTGTCTCTAGGCAATTGTTAGGTCGAAAACCTGCAATAGAGGTGGCCGGTGCTCGGTGCTAAGATGCGCCCAACTCCACCACTACTCTCCCTGCTACCGGCAGGATACACGGAGAAACACATTGCCATGGCGAAAACTCATATCGAGATGCGCAGACAGATCCAAGGGCTTAATGCCGCCGCTCAAGCGTCAGTACAGACCTGCTTGCCGCGCTCTTTGAGCAAGCGAGTTATTGGGCTTGTTTCGGTGCTTGGTACGGCATTATTGCTAAGCGGATGCCTGTCTGGCGGCGGCAACAGCGCGCCCGAACGGGACGAGCTCTCCAATGAAAGCATCGTCTACAACAATGCCCAAAAGAGCCTGCGGGCCAGCAACTACACCAACGCCATTGCTCACCTAGAAACGCTGGAGGCCCGCTTTCCTTTTGGTCGTTATGCAGAACAAGCCCAGCTCGAGCTTATCTATGCGCGCTTCCAAGCCTATGAGCTAGAGGCAACCCAATCAGCCGCTCGGCGCTTTATTCGCCTCCATCCCCAACACCAAGACGTTGATTACGCCTACTACATGAACGGTCTTGCTGCCTACAAACGCAATGCCGGTTTCCTCGACCGATTTGTCGGCACCGACCAATCAAAGCGCGATATTTCAGGAGCGCGCGAAGCGTTCAATGTGTTCAACGACATGCTCAAGCGCTACCCCAACAGCACCTACGCGCCCGATGCCCGTCAGCGTATGATTTATTTGCGCGAGATTCTGGCAAAAAGTGAGGTCAACATTGCGGCCTATTACATGACTCGCGGGGCCTATGTTGCGGCGGCTAATCGTGCGCGCTACGTTGTTGAAAACTTCCCAACCTGCGCAGCCGTCTCAGACGCCCTCGCCATTGGTATCGAGTCAAGCTACCAACTGGGTTTGAAAGAGTCGGCAAACGACATGGCTCGGGTACTGCGCCTGAACTTCCCCGACTACGACGGCTTCGATAAAAACGGCAATCTGGTGTTTGCCAAGAGCGTCAGCAACCGCGAACGCTCTTGGGTCAACCTGATCAGCTACGGCTTACTCGACCGACCGGCAGTTCCTCCACCGCTCCAAATTAAGAACGTGGGCGCAGACGTTCAGGCTGCAGGCACTGCAGGCGGCAATTAACCGGCAGTGACTCGCCCTGTTCCCGCCTTCGGAGAAGAAGTACGCCAAAGCAGCGACCGTCAAACCGTTGGGCTGCTGCGCATTTTTGCGCTCTACCGACTCCTGATTTCTGCCACCCTGCTGTTACTGTTCAGTCAAGGTGGCGAGTTAACTCGCCTCGGCCAGGCCGCCCCCGAAACCTTTTCCATCGCGGTCCAAATCTATGCCTTAACAAACCTGTTAATCCTTATCGCGGTTAACTTTCTGCCACGCAAGCTGCTCGCCAGCAGCCGGGTGAGCGCTCTGATCGTCGGCTTCGACTGCCTGGTTATCTCCTGGCTAACCTATCTAAGCGGCGGCATCGACAGTGGACTCGCTCCTCTCATTCTTGTTGCAGTGGCATCCGGCGCCATTTTGGCTGCGTCACGCGTTAGTATTTTCTTGGCAGCGCTCGCAAGTCTTGTACTACTTTACGAAGAGAGCTTCCTCGCCTTTGAACGCAACGCTTCTTTCGACGGCGTGTTTCAGGCCGGTGTGTTTGGTGTTCTGTTTTTCACTGTCGCCATCGCCATTCATTCGATCTCTCGCCGGCTAAGGGAGTCCGAACTAGTCTCTCTTACTCAGGCAGCCGAGCTTGCCGATCTGGAGCGGGTAAACCGACGTATCATCCAGCGGATGCGGACCGGCATTTTGGTTGTGGGCGACGACAACGCCGTGCGTATGGGAAACCAGTCGGCTTATTCCCTGCTGGGTATGGGTGGGAGTGCCAGCGCAGAGGAAGACAACGACGCACAGAGGCCAGTGGTAAAACAACAGCTGCCAGCGTCCGTCATTAAACACATAAATGAATGGCGCGATAACACCAACTACCGCGCTCGCCCCTTCCAGGTCACTGGCGAGACTCTCGAAATTCGCACCAACTTTTCAGCCGTACGCGCTAAAGAACCGGATGGCGATGTGATTGTATTCATCGAGGATACCGGCGAGATTCAACAGCAAGCGCAGCAGTTAAAACTGGCCGCTCTTGGACGCTTATCTGCCAGCATCGCCCATGAAATTCGCAATCCGTTAGGAGCTATCGCGCACGCAGCACAGCTGTTGAATGAATCCGAGCATATCGATCATGGTGACACGCGATTGATCGACATCATTAACAATCACAGCAAACGAATGAACAACGTCATCGAGAACATTCTCGAGCTGTCTCGCCGTAAAGCGCCCAACCCTACTCGCCTGCAGCTCACTACTCTGCTTGACGACTTTGTGACGCAGTTCTGTGTTGCCGAGCTGGAGCATGCAAAAATCACCATCAGCATGCGCCCAACTGACGCTACAGTACGTATGGATCGGTCGCAGCTGTTGCAGGTGCTTACCAACCTTGCACAAAACGGTCTGCGGTACTCACTGGCACACACTGACAAACTAGAACTGATTTTGCAGGGTGGCATTGATGCCACCACAGACCGCCCTTACCTGAACGTGCTAGATCATGGGCCGGGCGTTCCGGAAAAAGATCGCGCTACCCTGTTTGAACCTTTTTTCACGACCGAACACACAGGTACTGGACTCGGGCTCTATATTGCTCGTGAAATGTGCGAAGCCAACCAGGCCAGACTAAGCTATGTTGCTGTGCCAGACGCAGGTGCCTGCTTCCGAATTACCTTCGCCCACCCTGATCGCATTACCGTCTGAGGACTGGACAACCCATGACCCAAAAACTTGCCCTAATCGTCGATGACGAACCTGATATCCGCGAACTGCTGGAAATCACGCTAGGTCGCATGGGACTGGAAACGGTGGCAGCACCAGACGTCACTACTGCAAAGGCCAAGCTTGCCGAGCACGCCTTTGATCTGTGTTTGACGGACATGAATTTGCCTGATGGCAACGGTCTGGAACTGGTTGAACTGATTGGCGAACACTACCCGAATGTGCCCGTGGCTATGATCACCGCGTTTGGGTCAATGGAAACCGCAATCTCTGCACTCAAGTACGGTGCCTTCGATTTTCTCCAAAAGCCGATCGACATCGCCCAGTTACGCGGCCTTGTTGACACCGCATTGCGCCTCGATAGCGGCCTGCCTGCCGCCCCTGGTGCGACACGGCTCATCGGCGAATCACCGGTCATGGAAACCCTCCGCCTGCAGATTGCCAAGCTGGCCCGAAGTCAGGCGCCCATTTATATCAGTGGCGAATCCGGCTCAGGCAAAGAAGTGGCCGCACGCTTGATTCATGAACAAGGGCCGCGCGTTGAAGGTCCTTTTATCCCGGTTAACTGCGGCGCTATTCCGTCCGAACTCATGGAAAGCGAGTTTTTTGGTCACATGAAAGGCAGCTTTACCGGAGCTGTTGCTGACAAGCAAGGCCTGTTCGAAGCGGCTGCGGGCGGCACGCTGTTTCTGGATGAGGTCGCTGACTTGCCGCTGTCGATGCAGGTAAAACTGTTGCGGGCCATTCAAGAAAAGGCCGTGCGACCGGTTGGCGCCCAAACTGAAACAGATATCAACGTGCGTATTTTGTCTGCGACTCACAAAGACCTGAGCCATGAGGTAGATGACGGCAATTTCCGCCAAGATCTTTACTACCGACTGAACGTCATCAATCTTGATATGCCCCCGCTGCGCGAACGCAACGGTGACGTTGCCGAACTCGCAGACCTAATTTTGAATCGACTTGCGAAAGACTACGACGCCCCGAAGCCACGCCTGAGTCAGGCCGCCCTACAAGCCCTCAGCAACTACGACTTTCCGGGTAACGTTCGAGAGCTAGAAAATTTGCTCGAACGCGCCTTTACGCTGTGCGAAGACAATCAAATAACGCCCACTGATTTAAATTTGTCAGCAGCGACAACCAATGACGTAGGGGCTAGAAATACCACCACCGAACCGGAACCGGACGATACACCCGTCAAAAGCACAGCCACGGCGCTGCCCGCGGGGCTTGGCCCAAACGAATCGTTAGAAGATTTTTTGGAGAATGTCGAGCGCACGCTCATCACTCAGGCGCTGGAAAATAATCGTTGGAACAAAACGGCCGCAGCCAAAGACCTTGGCATAACGTTCCGAGCGTTACGCTATCGACTGAAAAAGCTTGAGATGGAATAGCCAAAAACTACGCCCACCCCCGCCATTGTCGCTAACCTTCTTGGCTCTTCTACTCCACAGTCATTTCATGCAAGGAATGACGCTGCTGGAACTGCTGATTACGCTGGTAATCGCAACACTCATGACAACTCTCGCACTACCCTCTCTTATCGGATTGGTGCGTGATTCTCGTGCAACGGCTGCCATCAACTCAATCGTCGGCCAAGTTCAATTCACCCGTAGCGCCGCGATCACCACTCGCCGGCCTGTAACGCTATGCCCTGGTCGGGCGCCTGCTTGCGGCAAGCGCGATACCTGGCACCTCGGAAGTTTTGCCTTTACTGACCAAAACAAAAACGGCCGAATGGACGGACCCGACCAGATAGTCAAAGAATTTGGCCCGGCCGCTGAAGGGGGTAAATTCACATGGCGCTCGTTTCGAAACAAAAAATCGCTGTCGATTAATGCCAGTGGGCTGACTAACTGGCAAAACGGCAGCTTTCTGTATTGCCCGACTAACGGCGATGAACGCTATGCCCGGCAAGCTATTTTGAACGCGCAAGGTCGCGTGCGCTATGCACGAGATCGCGACGGCGACGGCGTGCGAGAGGATGCCCAAGGCCAGGCCATTCGTTGTAACTAGCCGCCGGACGGCGGCTAGGCCTTAGCGCTATGCCTTAATGAAAAGTCTAGTGCAGGAGTAGTTCAACGTTATCCGGCATCTGTTCCAGCTGATGAATCACAAAGCCTTCACTAACGGCTGATAGTTCAGCCTTAAAGCCTACAAATTCCTCATACTGAAAGCTGACTTTCATGCCCACTACCAATCCCGCAATCGATGACGCGTTGCCTCTGACCTTCACATCAGCATGGGGCACCACTCGATATTCATAGCCGCTGATAATCACCTTGCTTTCTGCAAGCGAGATTTCTTGAATAACACCCTCATCGGGGATCAGTTCAAGCTCGTTGTTTGCCAGCGCAAACGGCGCACTCAGAGCACATGCCAACACAAGCAAACCTTTAGCCAGGCTAAACGCCCGCTCGCACGCCTGTAACAGGTTCTTAGAGTAGTTACTCATTGGTTAACTCCCACCAGGACAATCGTCCGGTTTTATTATTGCCGTCTTTGATGATGCGTATGATCTGTGGATCTTCACCATGTGATTTGTTGATAATTAGAAAATCGTTGTTGCCATCACCAAGCAGTACCGATGGATCTACCAGAGAACCTTCACCAACCCCTGCATCAAAGAGAATACCCGCAGCGTATTGCTCACCATCAATAGTGATGAGGTCGTTGCTATCAATAACTCCGTCATTGTCCAAATCGATGATCGGCCGACCAGGGTCACCACCGGTTAAGGTGTCAACAAACCAGAGGGCACCGGGGGGTGCCCGGAAACAGCTATTGGCGTCACGTGGAATCACGGTGGTAAGCACCAACGCAGAACCACGTCTCACAATTCGGCGAATCGCACGCTCGCCAGGGTATTGAGCGTTGGGTGGCGCAAGACCTCCGGTATCCGTATTCGCGTTGCCTTGAATAGTATCAGTCGGGCGAACCGGATCGAGATCAATAAACCAACCATAGTTAGACGTCGCCGTATTACCAGGCACATAACCCACCTCGTGCCGGCTCATGATACGTAGCTGTGAGTTAAGACCATTCTCATCAGCCAGATTGGTAATGCTCTGCTCTACCAGCAAAGTATTCTTGGTCGAAGGGTCACTCGTCACTGGGCTCGATTCAAACCGATCCCAGATGCCATATACAGATTGAATATCAGTCGACACTCCATCTTCTTCAGTAATGAAGCTGCCAGTACCAAAGGTAACGATAAAACCTTCGGCTGTTGGGTGCTTGGTTACTGTAGGCGCGGTTGTAATACGCTGTCGAGTCGCTGTTGTGCCATCAAAGGTCGCGGTAAACAGCTTGACTGCCTGCCAGTTACTTGGATCCGCATCGCCAATCTCAAAGCGATACAGATTGCCTTGCAAGTCGCCCGCATAGGCAACATCAACAACACCATCAAGGTTCGTATCAATCAACGTGGGCTGACCAAGACCGTTTGGAATGCCCGCTGCAGGATCCTGAAGTGCCGGATTGCTAGGGTTCGTTGAAATAACGCCACGCCCCGTATTCACCTTCACAAAATCACCGCTTTGCCAGCCGTTCGTACCGTCATCAACAAACAGTACAAATAGCTTGGCAATACCCGACGTCGAGTTGTAGCCATTGCCAAATATAACAGCCCATTTCTTGTTACTCGGGCTACCAGTACCATCCACGTTGGTCATGGCGATACGCGCTTCAGAATAGCTGTAGCCCAGATCTGTAATCGGCAAGCCATCCGCGTCAGTGATTGCCCCAACCGAGCCGCCTTCAGGAGCACCTGAGAGATCAACCGGATAGGTATCGTCAGCGTCGGTGAATTCCCAAAGTACCGATCGCGCCCCGTTAGCTTCGCTGGTCGCAATGACATCTGGATCAGTGATATCCATGGCAAAGTAGCCTTTACCACCACCTCGCAATCCTCCCACGAGCAGCGTTCGCCACGTTTGGGCGCCAGCACCGTTCGGCTTAATAAACGCATCGTCGACGGTAGGCGTTAAATCCACGAAGAATCTGTGGCTGTAGACCAACGACGTCAGCTGATCCAGGTCATTGCTAAAGCGTTGACTGGAATCGATGAGCTTGTTGGGCACAAAGGCAAACAGTTCGTTACCGGTCCCGTTATCGATTGGAGTCTGTTCCTCGAAGCCGGCGTCAAACGCGTGCAGCATGCCGTCGTTGGAACCTACATAGACCACACGTCGACGATTCTCGTAGCTCGCGCGGAAATCTGAATACAGTTGATCCAGTGGAAAAGGCGCTCGGTCGCGCCGAATGCCCTGGGGACGTCCAACGGCTCTGGGACCCGAGTTCACGATATCGCCAAGTATAGTTTCTCGTGAGCGGAAGGGTCCGGTCGGCTCTTCAAACGACTGGTCTCCACGCAGATAATTGACTTCGAGAGCTGACAACATCGTCTGCTGATCCGCGTTGAGTGCACCATGACGAAACGGAATACCGCTCTGTATGGTGCGATCAAAGGTAAAGATGTTCCGCGTATTCGGGTCGATGCCATCGATTTGCGTCGCTGCAGACCAAACCAGCGGGTTCAATGGTGTTTGACCCGTCGCGGGGTCCAACAACTCAATAGCCTCGAGGTCACCCGAATTAAACTTCAGATTGAAGAACCCACGGTATTCAACAGTACCTTCACGCAGCCGTGTGGAACCGAACGCCACCGCACTCACTGATACAGAACCGCCAGAGAACTCGTCGAAAGCCTGCTGAAATGCCTGCGCAAGCAACACTGGGTTAGTGGCTTGTAAGAACTGACCACGGCCATTCAAAGCGGCATGCAACATGTCGTCGATCTTAGCCGCAGTGCTGCTAAACGGGTTACCCCAGTTAAATGCTTGGGTGAAATTAATCACCGGCTCACCGGTATCCGGATTGACGCCCGTATTAGGCAGGTCTGCGATATCAAAGTTACCAAATACACCAAAACCAACGGTGTAGGTCTTCATGTGCTGATGCATCAACTCATCGTCACTCAAGAAAGACCCTGCAGGAGCCAGGGAAACGTCGCGTGCATTAGTTGGAACACCGTCAGTAAGGCTGGGGTGCAAGTCGCGTTCGTAGAAGTGCATCGCCACATCAGCGAGCGTACCCGTGACGTTATCGGCAAACACACCACCGTCGAAAATGGTATTTTGCGCCCCGGACCCTGATGCCGTGGAGTCTGTATTCTGGCGTGCACTCACATCAATATCAGAGGTGCTGCCATTCCAGCCCCCATCAGAAAACAGCAATGTAAAGTTGTTTTGGCACTGCCCCTCGGGTAATGGCAACACCGGACAAGCTGGCGAACCGGGCACGCTGCTGCTCGTACTACCAAAGGAGTCGCCAGAAAGACATTCAAAGTGTCGTCCTGCACGAGCTAAGGCTCGGCGCAACGGAGTGCCGCCACCAGAAGTTGTGGTGTATATCTGGGTCAACAGATCCGACTTGTGGCCATTGCGAAAAGAAGAATTAAGCGACCTGATCGCGAGCCGATCGTTCGAATCATTGAGCACAGCATAGCCCATACGTAAATTCGAGGTATCAGCAACCGCTCGCCCTAACGCCGCCTTCGCCGAGTACTCACGGGTTCGATAGTAGCTAAACCAGTTGGCAAAGTTCTGTAGCTCTTCTGTCAGCGAGCAATCCAGCGGATTACCATCTGACTGGGCGCAATCGAGTCGTGCAATACCACCCGGGTAAGTACCTGGATCCCGAATCGTGATCTTGGTCTTCTGTGACGTCGCAAGGGGGCGGCCTGTCGCAGTTGTGGTCCAGTAATACGGCAGATAGATATTGTTATTGGCTACCGTTCTGCGACCGTTACCATTATTGCGAAACAATGGCACGTTGAACGAGTTCCAACTGTGTGTCGCTGTCAGGTCAATCGTTTGATTGGTGTTATCGAAAGGATCCAATGGCGCTGCGGCCGGATTAACATTCGCAAAATCAACATTGTTTCTGTCCAGACCACGCCAAGGCAGGTACTCGATTGTCGGGTCGTAGTAAGTGGTACTGAACTGCGCGTTGCGCAACCGCCAAACACCATGTTCCTCGCCAAAAAAGTCTCCACCAGGGCCAGCAAGAGCGTCAATGGAGGCCTGTACCGGCGCAACTAAACCGTTGAATATATGCGTCGGCAGATCGTAGATGTAGTAATAGCGTTGACTGCGGTAGCGAACCGTACGAACGCCATCGGAGTTCTGTAGCAGAATCACTCCGCCGCTCTGGGTTGTCATCATGTCCCAATCCATCGAACCAGAATCGTCCATCACAATCAGGACGTTGGCCTCGGTAGAGATCGCATCTTCGAGCGGCACATTAGACAGATTCAGATCAAATTCGACTTCGTCTGCTGGTGGTGCGCCGGGCGGCGGCGGTATTGGAGAGACTCGAATCGTCACCGTGACTTCCGGCGATTCAAGGTTTAGAGCCGTCGCACTTTCGCGATACTTGATGGTAAAGCTAAGGTCGCCATTAAATCCAGGGATCGGTGTGAATTGAAACGAACCATCCGCATTGGGGGTAAAGGACGCCGTTGAGAGCGCATCCGGTGTGGTCAGATAAATCACCTCTAATTGATCATTTTCCGGATCAAAGGCCGAATCAAGCAAACCGCCTTCAGCGAGAACCTCTAAGGTGCCAGCTTGCACCATATTGAACACGGGCACGACCGAACTCTCCGGCGCATCGTTATCCGAAGTAATCGTGACATTCACCCGACCCGTTGAGACATCACCATCGCCGTCTCGAATGGTGTAGGTGAAAAAGTCGCTACCGTTATAGTTGTCCTTCGGGGTATAGCGCAATATTGTGCCGCCCGCTTCGATCGAAATAACTCCGTTTGGCTCGACAATGTCGATACCAAAGCTGTTGCGAATTGAGGTGGGAGTCGATTCTGAAGCACCTTCAAAATTACCGCTGGCACCGAGATCAAGATCGATACCGGCAACGGTAATCAAGGTGGGATTGTCACCGAGGGTGTCATTCGCGAGCACATCGATCAGCTGCAAGTCGGGGTCGGTCTCGCCCTCTTCAATGGTAAAGACGTCATCGACGGCGATGGCTATCACCAGCAAAACTTCAAGAGGAACATTGACTGGTGGCGAGCTGAGCCCACTCGCATCAGTGGCTACAACCTGAACACTGTGCAAACCCACCGCGTTATTCGCTGGCTCCAAAATCAATTGATTACCGGCGATCGAAATCGAATCAAACAACGGACTGCTTGCCCCTCCGGCTAAGCTAAAGCTGAAAGAATCGCCCTCACGCAGCAAATCGACATCATCGAAGTACGCTTCGAGACCACCAACGGGGTAACCAGCAGAAGGCGCATCTTCATCAATCTGGAGAAGTCCAGGAGGTAATGAGTTAGCAAAGGGGGCATCGTTAACCGGCGTTATTTCGACGGTCACCAGACTGGTTGCTGTAGCACCTGCGCTATCAGTTGCTGTGACCTCGACAATTGCCGTTCCATTTTCATGCACCAACTGGGACAACACCAGGTTATCGCCACTGATCGAGAACTCACCCAACGGGCTTGATGCACCACCAGTCACCGTGAAGGTGAGTATGTCACCGGTAAAACCGATATCGTCATCACCAAATACGCCCGACAACGAAAATGTGGGAGCGCCAGAATCTTCCGGTGCAATTTGGGTCGGCAAAGGTGCAATTTCAAACGGCGGATCGTTCACCGGATTGACAATGACGCGGAAGGTTGTTTGTG
Source organism: Pseudomonadales bacterium (assembly GCA_023300545.1). GTDB lineage: Bacteria > Pseudomonadota > Gammaproteobacteria > Pseudomonadales > Azotimanducaceae > JALZVT01. The sequence goes on along the minus strand of JALZVT010000098.1, from coordinate 44,989 downwards.
CAGTCTCACCACCCGTGTCTGTGACCTCAACGGTAATGTCAGAAAAACCGGATTGGTTCGGTTCAAGGGTATAGCTGAGTAACCCGGCACCCGTGATAGCAACACTACCTGCGGCAAACACGGGGTCACCCGTAATGCTTACAATGGTAAAGCCCAGCGTATCATCCGGCAGGTCAACATCCTCAAACCAGTCTGTTGCGTCTGCAGTTTGCGTACCCCCGGTGTCCTCCTCGAGAGTCACTGGGGCGGGTTCGATAACTATTGGGGCATCATTGACGGGTGTAATGGATATTACAAAGGTATCTGATGCCGCGTTACCCACTGGATCTTGTGCAACAACAGTAACAGTGACGACGCCATTGGCATCCGCAATGGGCAGCAAACGCAACTCGCCAGAATTTACGTCAGCCGACACAATATCTGCTGGTACTATCGACGTAATGGTATACGTCAGTGCGTCACCGTCAGGGTCAAGAAACACAGTATTGAGATCTCGAAACGCGATGGTGCCATCTTCCAGAATGGTCTCGTCAGGAATTGGCAACACAACCACGGGTGCGTCTTCCTGGGCCGTAATAGTGACAGTCAGTGTCGTTGAGGCTGAAATCACGCCACCGTCTATTGCCTCAATAACAATGGTAGCGACGCCAAACTGGTCTTGCTGAGTCGTCAGTTGCAGGCTGGAACCGGTGATGCCCGCTGAAATAATATTAGCTGGGCTAACCGAGACGATTGAGTATGAGAGGGTATCGCCATCAACATCTTCGAACGCAGGCTCAAGCGAAATGGCGGTGGTCGTCCCGGAGTCTTCTACCAAAAAGACAGGAGCCACTGGGCCAAGAGCGACCGGTGCGTCATTGGTCGGATTGACCACAACATTCACTGTCTCTGCGGGTCCGCTCGAAAAGCCGTCACTCACCGCAATGTTAACTGTGGCAAGACCGAACTGATCCTGAATATTGCTAAAACTAAGAATGGACGTGCCCGTAATGCTGGCATTAACAACGCCACTGGGCGATACAGACACTACTGTGAAGACCAGAGACGGTCCGTCCACGTCTGTATAGATAGTACTGAGATCGAAAGTGGGCAACACAGAAGTCTGGTCTTCATCGATGGTAATGGTGCCAACTGAGCCTACCTTTACCGGAGGGTCGTTAGCCTCCTGAACCTCGAGGGACAGAATAGAACTTACGCTACCTGTACCGTCGCTCGCAATCACCTCAATCGATGTAGTACCAACCACGTCGGCAATGGTTGAAAAAGAAAGAGTCGATCCACCAATAGTGGCGTTAATAACGCCAGGCGGCGTTGCGGTCAGAGTGTAGGTAAGTACATCGCCATCAACATCAGAGAAGTGGTCGTTCAATTCAACACTGGGGATCGCCTGTTGATCCTCTGCCACCACACGGCTACCCAGCTCAACATCAACCTGGGGTGCATCCGCGACCGGAGTCACGTTAACCGTCAGCGTGTCAGAAATTTCAGCAAAACTGCTGTCAGCTGCCGTTACCAGAATTGTCACCGTGCCGCTCGCATTGGGAACAAGCGTCAACTGCAGTTCATCACCTGAGGTAACCGCATCAACAATGCCGGTTGGCGTTGGCAGAAGTGTGTAGTTAAGCGTGTCATCAGCATCTGAGAACACCGCTGCCAGATCAACAGTAACAAGCCCGGGAGCGTCTTCTTCGACCGTAATGCTGCCAAGCGAACCGATCAAGATTGGCGGATCGTTTACTTCAATAACAGTGATCACCAGATCATCACAAGCTGGTTCGGTACCGGTACCGTCGTCAGCACAGATGCCAATCGTGTTATTGCCGGTTTCGTTTGGCAGCGTAGTAATCCGTAACAGATCACCCACAATACTCGCGTTCACTAACCCGGAATTGCTCTGAGAGTCAATCGTAAAAGCCAGAACGTCGCCATCAACATCTGAGAAATGATTATTTAGATCCACATCAGGTAGAAAGCCCGAGTCTTCAATGATGGAGGCATCAATCAGTGAGGCATCCAGCTGCGGGGCGTCAAGTACCGCCTGAACTTCACCGGTAACGGTAACGTCAATAAAGTCACCTCCGTTAAAAAAGTCTTCTGCCCTGATAACAAACGAAAAGGGGCCAAAACCGTCCGTAACACCGAACACGGTGAACGGACCAAAAGGGCCTCCGTTTTGACTAACGGTTATGGGCCCACTAACGGCAGAGAAACGGTAACGGATAAGAGAAGGACCTGAGAACGCGGGGCTCACGTTAAAATTAACCCCCGTGTCTTCCGGGAATTCGATAGACGGAATGGCGCCATTGTAAACCGGTACCGTCGCGCTAACTGGCGTACTAAGCGCTACAATCAGCATCGCCACGATGCAGAAGGCCCTGCGTTTTAAAAGACTGTTCATTAGTGAATACTCCTGGGGGTTAGCAACACAGAGAATCAATTCTCTATCAGCCCAAAGCTGCTCTGTAAGAGCACTTGAGCTGTGTCACTACCACCCACTCCACGGGCGGTAACACGAAAAATGTTGATCGTTTCATTCAAAATCGGGTAACCCCGACCTACTTCGTAACGGTCTGCGGTCTGGTCAATGGTGGCAAGAAACTCAACCATGTAGCGCGGCTGTGAGTCGACGTTGGCAACCGTCACAGGGACTTCAACAGTTGTTGCCGCTCCCCATACACCACCGGTTTCCCAGCGCGGCGTTACGCCAAAAGGAGCAGCCGTCCATAAACCACCGGTACCATTGTTAGAAAAATCTGTGGTCTCCGGAGGGTTAGCAATGAGCCACTCCTCCGCCTGCCGAAGCGCCATTTCTGCGGCCTGAAACGCGAGCACGCTATCGTGTGCGTTGCGTGCCATGCGCTCTTCCAGACTGGTCGTTTGGACGGACGACACGCCGATGATGGTTAGCACCAGTAACAGCACCAGGCTAATAAACAGAGCAATGCCCTTTTGTGCAGTGCTAAGCGCCTGGAGGCGCGCTCCTGCGTGCAATGCTGATGCGAAATTTGAAGGTCGAACGATTGCCATCTGTAATCTCCCTAGCTATTACGCAAGCTGATAGTTTGGGTAAAGGTGCGCGTGATGGGCTCTGCTGACTCAGAGACCACATCAACGGTATTGGCCTCAATCGAAACACGCACGCTACGAACCGTGTTGCTTCCCACACCCGCAAAGGGTACGTAGCGGTTGGCACCAAACTCGGAGTCATTGGGGGTGGAATCAATGCCAAACAGCACCTGTAAGTCGGAGATTCCTTCGACCATCTCTACCGGCGCGTCGGTACCGCTCTTGCGCCACAAAGCCGTAATGTTGTCACCGCGATTGTTGAGGTTGGTACTTTCGGCGACAAAGTAGATGTCGGTAAGAATTTCTGATACCACGCTGCCTTGGTTGTTGCTGGCAGAGTCATCGCCATAGCTCACGCCCTGTTCAGAGAGGGATTTGCTAGCCGAGTTAGCGAACACACCAACACCAACGCCACGGGTCAGCGTGATGTTGCCACCCCCACCGACCGCCGTGATGTTGAATACCGCTGCCTGCTCACAGTTACTGATGACGGCGTAGTCGCCGGCTTCAAAATCAACAGAACCATTGTTTTCGATAACCGGGTCTTCGTTAGCGTCAATCTGCTCCGAAATGCGATGACCCGGAGCGACCTGATAGCGCACCACCAGAATGTCACTCAAAGGCACTAGCGTTGAGATATCGATGCCGTTACCCGGAACAATCGTGTTCACCGAACTGCCGCCAGAATTGCGCGGTAAGGTGGTGAGGGACGGCGTCCAGTCGCCGAGGGTATTACCGTCGTTGGTCCCGTCAAAGCCCTGGACAGGAATTTGCAGATTCAGCTCAAACAGCTGAGGCCAATCGGCATTTAACGAGTTGTACAGCTTGTCAGATTCAGGATCGCAGCCATAGAAACCACCGCTACGCGTTGAGCGTGAAATAAAGTCGAGCGCGTATCGTGCACTTTCCTGCAACCGTGATTGCCCTGTAATCAACTGATTGGTTCGGTTATTACCTACAAACAGCTGCACGATGCCCGCGGTCACCACCAATCCGAGGGTCAATGCGAGCATGAGCTCAATCAGTGAGAAACCCTTAGCGCGCCGACGAAGTAATGGACGACGTGAAGGCGCAGAATGATGCTCTGAAATCCGAGGCTGAGAGCTGTGTGTCCGGGAACTGAGTTGCATAAGTAACTTCATGTCAATTGTTTAGTAAATTCGTTTAATCGTTATTGCTTTTAACTAAGTCTGGCTGTCGATGGCAATAGAACGCTGACCAAAATTGGGGTCATCCCATTGCACGGTAATGGTGACAATGCCGGTGCCGCCATTCACCGAAATACTGCCATCACCGTTGGGCAGACCGGGTTGATCACCAGGATCTGGCAACACGCCGCTGCCTTGGAAGGCGATACAAGCACCATCTTCGATGTAACTGCCCAGTGCGCATTTCCACACCGCCTGATCAAAGGAGATCATCTGTGCCGAACTGCAATTGTTCGCGTTGCAATCATTTGCCGCCGGAGGCCCGCTGCCGATGCCAACGCCTGAGTAGAGCAGCCCGGGGACAAGGCCCGTTGGGTTGGCACGTATGCGGTCCATCATGTCGTAAGCGAGCATCACCGCCTCACTGCGCAACAGCGCACCTCGGTTGTTCTGCAGACTGACCATTTGCAAGCCCGTGATGCCTAGCACACCAATACCCATAACCAATACCGCTACGAGTAACTCGATCATCGAGAATCCGCGCAGTAGATGTTGGGATTTAAGTTGTCTATTTTTCATTGGTATAACGCCCCTAATCCGGACAATCGAGACTGCCGATGTTTAATCGGCCAATCACGCTAATATCAAGTTGTCGGCCTGGATCTTCGAGAGTGTCGTTGCTGCACAAATCGAGCTGGCCATTAATACCGAGGGTAAACAGGCCCCGACCGTTAAAGCTGAGAGTGCTGATGCCGTCCAGATTGCCCTGCCCGTTCACGGTCGCAAGCGTCGCTGGATCATAGATTCGCAGCGGTGCATCACAGTCGCCTGGTGTTCCAACCACGATGCAGAAGCCGTTGCCCCATTCGTTGTCGCCGTCATTCCCCATGGCTTGCAAGCTCACCGTAGAACCCCGCCGCGTAGATTCACTGCGCGCGTAAGCTATGGCGCCGGCAAACGAGTTGGCATCTGCCGTGAGTCGCTGCTGCACAATGAAGCCATTAAATGCGGGCAAACCCACGCCAATGAGAACGGCTGCGATAGCCATGGAGACAACAAGCTCAATAATGGTAAAGCCGCCTGCTCTCTTGCGAGCCGCCCGACTGATATCACCAGTGAGCTGCCCGGAATCGAGAGTGGTTTGAGAGTGATCCTGTCTCCGCCCTGTGAAGCATCGGTCCCCTGATGCCTGCTGAGCTTGTGTTTGCATAGTCACATGTGACCTGAAATCGAGTTTTTGACGAGTGAAAGTCTAGAGAAAGGCGCAGCCTATTGATCGCGCTAGCCGACCAGCGGTAAAGAACCACCGGACAGATGGTCACCACGGGGTGCGACGGGTCTGTTGTGGCATAACATCCGTCGCAGAGTCGCGAAAGATGTAAATTTTGAGGTTACATTTCGAACCGGCTCGCAGAACGCAAACCGGACTAATAGAGCAATTTTGTTGGCAATACTCGACCCATTTCAGGCCCGAATTAACTTCTCCAGTGATCCTGCCAGGTGGTGCCGTCCCTGTTCCAGCGGCGCTGGCCGTTCGAGCCAAACTCCAGCTCGCCATCACCATCCATAACACCAACTCTAGGTGTTGCCGTCAGCGTGAAAGAATCTCGAGCAGTCACCACTGAGAGGTCGTAGCGATCGGTTGAGAGTGGATTGCAAACGTTAGCGCCCACACCGCCAGACCCGTCATCGCCACCGACATAGGTAAAATTCTCACTGGCAAAGCGCTCAAGTCCTTGCGCGCACAACAGCAAATCAGACATGGCCTCGCCGCGATAGGTGGATTGGCTGTAAGACGTATAAATCGGCACCGCCACCGCTGACAACACCGCAAGAATGGCCATTGCGATCAGCAATTCGATCAGCGTGAAACCGCCACGCTTCGATTTGAGATCTGTATGAGAGATCGCCGTGCTGGTCTTGCAGCTAGCAGAGGATCTAAATGTTGGCATGCGCATGGTGATATTAACCAAAGTTCGTTAATACCAGTATGCGACTTCTGACAAGCAAACAAAGTGACGACCCGACTCAACGGTAGGTTTTTACCGACAGACTGCCATGTGACCGAGCTATGCTTTAGGAACTGGCCGGCTCAACTTTGAGAATAGACACATCAAACACCAGGTCGCGCCCGGCAAGCGGATGGTTGAAGTCGACCTCAACCGTTTCATCCCAGAGCTGCATAACCACCCCGGGTAACTCACCATCAGGGGCAGCAAACGACACAATAAGTCCTACTTCTAGCTCGTCGGCATTCGGGAACCGCGCAAGCGGTAGACGCTGCACATTGCCTGGAACACGTTCGCCAAATGCTTCGGCCGCCGGAATAGACAGTTGCTCATCTGCGCCAGCCGCGAGCCCAAGCAGCGCCGCCTCAAAACCAGGCAATAGATTGCCATCCCCCATCACAAAGGTTGCAGGCTTGCCGCGCCGGGTGGAATCCACCTCATCACCGTCAGCCAGCAAAATTGAAAAATGCAGGGTAACGGCTAGGCCGTCCGCAATTTTCAGAGACTCAGAACTGCTGATCAATTCACTCAAAGGAACCACTCTTTAGCGCAACCCAACCGGTCGCAGGGGTTAATCGTACTACTCACCATCCTGCCGCATCTCGCGCCAAATCTGCGTGAACCACAATGCAGCTCCCAGAAAGATGGCTGAATCTGCCAGGTTAAACGCCGGAAAGTAGCCGGTGCCCCAGTGAAATTTCAGAAAGTCGATCACATACCCCAGCAGGGCCCGATCGATCATATTGCCAAGTGCGCCACCAAGTATCAGCGCAAACGCCAGCGCCTGAACCCAGTCACCGCGCCGTAAGCGACGCAGCTCGAACAGCAAAAAAGCACTAAAGCCCAGAGCCAGCACAACAAACGCCCAACGCTGCCAGCCGCCCGCATCATCGAGAAACGAAAAAGCCGCCCCCGCATTTTGCCAGTGCACCCAGGAGAAAAACGGCAGCACTTCCACTTCAGCCCGATACGGCAAATTGTCGGTGACGATTTTCTTGCTGTACTGATCAAGCGCGACAATGATGCCGCCGAGGCTCAACCACCACAGCGTGGAGGACCAGGGCGCCGGCATCTCTGCATTTGCCTCGTGCGCATCGTTCGCTATGGGGGAATCACCGGGGGTTTGCTTAGCGTTCACTCGCCACCTCGAATCTGTTCCGCCGGGTTATCCGTAAACCAGGCCCGCGCCTCTAAAAGGTCAGAATGAATTTGCGTTTTCAATGCCTCAAGCCCATCAAATTTTTGCTCTTCTCGCAGCTTGAAACAGAACGTCACCGTCAACAATTGCCCGTACACATCACCGCTGAAATCGAACAGATGCACCTCAAGCAAGGGCTCTTTGCCTTCTACTGTTGGCCGAATTCCGATATTCGCAATGCCCGTATACTCGCGTTCAAGACCACTCACCCGCACCGCATAAACACCCTCAAGAGCCGCCCGGTAACGTTGCAAGCGAATGTTTGCAGTTGGCACACCCAGCTGCCGCCCAAGCTGGCGGCCATAGACAACCCGGCCCATTATAAAATAGGGGTAGCCCAACAACTGCTCTGCCAGCGGAAAATCACCTGCAGCGAGCACCTCCCGAATGCGTGAGCTGCTGACTCGGTCGTCGGCAAAGGTCAGCGTGCCCATCGCACTCACGCCAAAGCCATGCTCCTGACCTTTACGGTGCAGCAATGCGTAATCCCCTGCCGCTCCATTGCCGAAGCGAAAGTCATCACCAACCACAAAGTACTGCACGCCCAGCCGGTCGATCAGAAAATCATCAACCACGTCTTCAGCAGACATTTTTGATAAGACTTCGTTAAACGGAATGCATAACACCCGATCGAGTTTTGTGCGTTTCAGCAGAGTAATTTTCTCGCGAAAGCGTGTGAGTCGCGGAGGCAATTCGCCACGCTGAAAATACTCGCGGGGTAATGGCTCGAAGGTGATCAGCAAACTCGGCACCCCCAGCTCTTCCGCCTTGGCGATCACGTGCGACAACATCATCTGATGCCCGTGATGCACCCCATCGAAGTTACCAATAGTGGCAACACAACCTTTGTGTTGCGCGCCAATGTTATGTGCGCCGCGAATTATTTCCATACACGCATTATCCACATATCGGCGGTGTATGGGGGCATCAAACAGAATGCCGCAGGCTTGCCGGTCGCAACCCGCAAAGGAGTGCGACTCCTGTGTAGCCGAGACCTCCGGCAAAACACAACCCCGCCACCCAGAGCCAGCGATCGAGCATCGACGCGCTCAACCAGAAACTCTCGTCAGGAACCAGCAGCAACAACACTACCGCCATCGCCACAACCCCGGCTAGCGTCTGTAGCAGCGTCTTGCCCGCTAGAGCGCCGGGTGAATAAACGTCGGCTCGACCAAGCCCGCGCAACAGCAGAGAGCCGTTAACCAACGCCGCTGCACTGGTCGCCAGAGCCAACCCAACATGGCCCATGATTTTGTACAGACTGAGGTTCAGCACAATGTTCAAACCCACGGCTATAAACGCAAAATTCAATGGGGTGCGCGTGTCTTTGCGAGCAAAATATCCAGGCGCCAGCACTTTCACCGCCAGCATTCCAACCAGGCCTGGGGCAAATGCTTGTAACGCCAACGCACTCATCTGCGCATCACTCCCGGACAGCTCGCCGTGCAGAAAGATCGCGCTAACCAATGGCAACGCAAGCATATAGAGTGCAGCGGCCGCCGGTAAACCGAGTACGATCGCCATGCGCAGCCCCCAGTCGAGGCTATTGGCGAACGCGGCTTTATCACTGGCGGCATGCAAGCGCGACAAATTAGGCAACAACACCGTACCCAGCGCGACCGCCACCAAGCCCACCGGAAGTTCGAGCAATCGATCGGCGTAATACAACCAGGAAATACTGCCCGTCATCAGTGTCGAGGCGAGCATCATATCGATCAGTGTGTTGATCTGACTGGCCGAGGCCCCAATGATGGCCGGCAGCAGCAAGCGCCCAACCTGAGCAGCCCCTGGGTCTTTGAAATCAACCCGGGGGCGGGCGAGCAGCTCGAGTCGGCGCAGCGCAGGGAACTGAAACAACAGCTGCACAAGGCCAGCCGCAAAGACCCCCCAAGCGAGACCAAACACCGGATTGGCAAACTGCGGCGCTACCGCCAGGGCCGCGCCAATGAGGCAAAAATTCAGCAACACCGGCGTAAACGCGGGCACTGCAAACTGCCCCCGTGAATTGAGTATGGCCCCCGCAAAGGCCGTCAGCGAGATAAATAACAGATAAGGGAAGGTAATGCGCACCAGTTCGACCGTGAGCTCAAACTGCTCGCCAGCCCCGCGAAAGCCAGGCGCAAACACAGCGACCAGCGCTGGCGCCCCTACCACCCCCAGCAAGGTGACCAAAGCGACCACAAACCCAAGATTGCCAACCATGACCTGACAAAAACGGCGCAGCGCAGCATGGGGGCCACGGTTGTAATCGGCCAGTACCGGAATAAACGCCTGAGCAAAGGCACCCTCCGCAAACAAGCGTCGGAAAAAGTTGGGAATACGGAAGGCTACAAAGAATGCATCCGCCGCCGCAGTGGCCCCAAAAAAGTGCGACAACACAATATCGCGGCCAAATCCGCTGATACGGGAGAGCAAGGTCATGGACGATACAACGGTACCCTGCCGAACCAGACTGGTCGCCGTAGAGCCCCTAGAGTCGTCACCTGAGTTTGGCTTGGTTGACACTTTAGCTACTCATCGGCATATTACGCCGCTCTTTTTTCCCCACACTAAAGCGAGGAATTTCGCGTGGCAAATAGCCCTCAGGCACGCAAGCGCGCCCGACAGAATGTTACCCGTCGCACCCGTAACGCATCGCATCGTTCTATGTTTCGAACCTTCCTGAAAAGGGTCGAAGCGGCCATTGAAAGTGGTAATCAAGCCGATGCTAAAGACGCGTTGACCAAGGCAATCCCTGTGATCGACAGGATGGCCGTGAAAGGCATCATCCACAAGAACAAGGCGGCCCGGCACAAGTCGCGCCTCACTGCTCGTGTGAAGGCCGTCAACGCGGCATAGCCAACGCTCGACACCAAGCCACTGTGTGGTGACAGATGCAGCTACGCTGCCTGTTACCGCCCAGAGGTGGCCCCAGAGAGCCTGCACCTGCGCTCTCAACTTTTGCCTGCCGAATCTGCCAAAACGACCAGATTATCCCGGTGCACAAGTTCCGGCCCAACGCTAAATCCCACAGTCGCCGCAATATCATCACCGCTCTTACCCAGCAGCGATCGACTGTCCTGAGCGCCATAGTTAGCGAGCCCTTGCGCAATCAGATTCCCTGCCGGGTCCAGACAGGCCACCAGATCACCCCGCTTGAACTCACCCGCAATCGACGTCACCCCAATGGGTAACAAACTCACCCCTCGCCTGCGCAACGCGTCGCTGGCCCCATCATCAAGGTGTAATTCACCCAACGGTCGTAATTGATCGGCAATCCAGCGCTTGCGGGCATCCAGAGGAGCCACATCAGCGGTTAGCCGTGTGCCCTGCGCCTCACCCGCCAACAGGCGGCCAATGATGTTCTGCCGCGTGCCATGCGCAATCACGGTGTCGCAACCAGAGCGCGCAGCCAGACGGGCAGCCTTAACCTTAGACGCCATACCGCCACGACCCGTCGCTCCCGCACCACCAGCCATTGCCGCTAACTCCGGATCACTGGCACTGCGCTGTACAACCATTGGAGCGTCTCCATCAAGCCGCGGGTCCCGCTCATACAGCCCTTCCTGATCGGTAAGCAAAATCAGCAACCGAGCCCCCAACAGGCTTGCCACCATCGCGGCAAGCGCATCGTTGTCCCCAAACCTGATCTCATCCGTGGCCACAGAGTCATTCTCGTTAACAATGGGTACTACGCCCATGTCGAGGAGACTCATGAGCGTGCCGCGGGCATTCAGGTAACGCTCACGGTTGGCCATATCAGCGTGAGTGAGCAACACCATCGCGGTCGTTAGATCGTGTTTCGCCAGCGCAGCGCTGTACGCATTAACGATTTCCACCTGCCCGATCGCTGCACTCGCTTGCAGCAAGTGCATGTCATCGGGGCGCGCGGCTAACGACAAGCGTAAAACCCCCGCGGCAACCGCACCGGAAGAGACAACCACAGGGCGTTCACCTGCGAGTCGAGCTGCAGCAATCTGCTCACACCACTGGTCAATACCGGCCAGATTAGGGCCATCAGCACCGCACACCATCGCACTGCCCAGCTTGATCACCACCGGAGACTTAGCCGCGGTGTGCACCCCGCTATTCGCCCGCTTACTCATTGGTGTAGACGACTTCGACATCGTGGTCATCGTCCTCATCGTCTTCGTCTTCGTCGCCAACCAGCAGATCATCATCAGACGCTGGCGCAACCACACCCAGCGATTGGGCCATCACGTCATTGCCAATACGTTTTTGCAATTCGAGATCAGCCGCTGCCGCTTTCTCATCGGCAGCAATGCGCTCTTTAAGTTCTGCCACCATGTCTTGCAACCGGTTCACCATAGCGTCGAGACCCGCACCAGTTACCGCAGAAATACAGAGTATTTCTCGCTGCGGGTACACCTCGAGGAACTCCTCTCGCACCGCAGCCAGCTCGGCGTCGCTAACCAGATCGAGCTTATTTAACACCACCAGAACCGGGCGCTCCGCAAACGCTGCGCTGTAGTTGAGCAGCTCGTTTTCGATAAGCCCGACATTGTCCAGCGGGTCGGTCTCGTCGAGTGGCGCCACATCCACCAGATGCAACAGCACCCGAGTACGGGCGACATGACGAAGGAATCGAGTACCCAGACCAGCACCTTCCGCGGCCCCTTCAATCAAACCCGGAATATCCGCCATCACCAGACTGCGATCGCTGTCCCCGCCAACCACACCCAAACTGGGCACTAAGGTGGTAAAGGGGTAATCCGCAATTTTTGGCTTAGATGCTGACACTCTGCTGAGCAGCGTCGACTTGCCCGCATTGGGCATACCAAGCAGCCCAACATCTGCGATCAATTTCAGTTGCAGCCGCAGCTTGCGAAGTTCGCCAGGCGTACCCGGTGTGGTTTTTCGCGGTGCGCGGTTCGTGCTGGACTTGAAACGCGTGTTGCCCAAACCTCGATAGCCGGCCGCCGCCACTTTCAACTGCTTGCCGTGGATAAGCAGATCTCCTAGAACTTCCCGGGTGCCCTCATCGATAATCGTAGTGCCCACCGGCACTTTGACAATCATGTCTTCCCCCGCTGAGCCGGTTTTATTTCTTCCGCTACCGGGTTGACCATTCTTGGCGCGATAACGGGGTTGGAAGCGAAAATCAATCAGAGTATTCAGCGCCTCGTCAGCCATCAGCCAAACGCTGCCACCATCCCCGCCGTCACCGCCATCAGGGCCACCTTTTGCGACGTATTTTTCGCGCCGAAAGCTCAGACAACCGGCACCGCCTTTGCCCGCCTCAACGCTGATACTGGCTTCATCAATAAATTGCACGAGAGGGTCCGCCGGTGATTAGTTCTAGATGCGCTCAATACTGGATCGAGCCGAGAATAGAGTGTTTTCTTGGAAAGTGCTGCAAGCACCTGATAGTAAAACAAAAAACCCCGCAAAGGCGGGGTTTTCTAGAATCGGATTCGATGTCGACCGATTCAACAAGCCAGCAAATAGCCAGCTCGAGCGGCTACAGAAATCAGCCTTGAGCAGCTACAGAAATATAGCTGCGCTTGTGAGGACCTTTAACCGTAAATTCCACTTTGCCCGCTGAGGTTGCAAACAACGTGTGATCGCGCCCCATCTTGACGTTTTCGCCCGGGTGAAACTTGGTGCCACGCTGGCGTACCAGAATGTTACCTGGAGCAACCGCCTCACCACCGTAGCGCTTAACGCCAAGGTACTTCGGGTTCGAGTCGCGACCGTTGCGGGTACTACCGCCTGCTTTTTTATGCGCCATCTGTGATTCTCCTAAACTTGCTAAACGGGATCAGTCGGCTTAAGAGCCACTGATACCGGTGATTTTCACTTCGGTAAACCACTGCCGATGCCCCTGCTTGCGCAGGTAATCCTGGCGGCGTTTGAACTTCAGAATTTTAACTTTCTTGTGGCGCCCTTCGGACATCACCTGAGCCGTAACGGTGCCACCGGCAACATAGGGCTTGCCTACATTGACGTTGTCGCCGTCGGCAACCATGAGCACCTTGTCAAACACGACGCTCTCACCAGGAGCAACGCCCAGTTTCTCCAGCTTCAGCACTTCGCCTTCACTTATGCGGTGCTGTTTACCGCCGCTCTCAAATACCGCAAACATGTCTTATCGCTCCTGCTGCGTAGCAACCTGTATTACAATGGTCAGCACCCCAGATGTATTTGGAGGGGGCCTGACAGATAGTCGTCTTGCCTCAGTCCACTTAGTCCGGGAACACCATTCTGAGCCACTTGAAGTGACCCAGACGATACCCTTGGGTAGTGCCGAAAAAGGCGCGTAATTCTACGGGTTGAAAAATCTTAATACAACACGCCAAACAGCGATATCGAAGTAGACCGGAAGGCCCATGCCACTGACCTCAGCCATTAAAGACTCTGCACCGGAGTCCCTGCCAAACGACGCCGGCAACCAAAGCCCGCGCGACGGGGCTGCGACCCGCGCCCAACCAACAGCCAATGGCGCAAAAGACGCTGAGCTGCAGCGGCTGTTTGACCTGGTCAGCGACGACTTTACAGCGGTCAACACTCTGATTCCGCGTCAGTTAACCTCAGACGTCGACCTGGTTGAATCGATTGGACACTACATTGTCGAGTCGGGCGGCAAGCGCCTGCGACCACTGATCGTTTTACTCGGTGCGCGCCTGTGCGGTTACACCGGCAACAATCACGTGCGCTTGGCCGCCATCATCGAATTCCTTCACACCGCTACCCTGTTGCATGACGACGTCGTAGACCGCTCCGGCCTGCGTCGTGGCCGCGCCACCGCAAATGCGCTCTGGGGTAACGCACCGAGCGTACTGGTAGGCGACTTCCTCTACTCCCGCGCCTTCCAGCTCATGGTCGAGCTCGAAAGCCTCGACATCATGGCCATTCTCGCAGACGCCACCAATGTCATCGCCGAAGGCGAAGTCATGCAACTCGCGAACATTGGCAACGCAGATTTAAGCGAAGAAAAATACCGCGAGGTGATCCGCTGCAAAACAGCGATGCTGTTTCAGGCCGCGGCGCATTCCAGCGCGATACTGGCCAGCGCCGACGACGCCAATCAAACCGATACCGACATGATTGAACGGCTCCGCGACTATGGGCTGCACTTCGGCACCGCCTACCAACTTGTGGACGACTGGCTCGACTATGCCGGCGACGCCGAAGTCATGGGCAAAAACGTCGGCGATGATCTCGCCGAAGGCAAAGCCACCCTGCCGCTGATACACACCATCAACACCGGTGATCCGGCTGACGCAGCACTTATCCGCGAAGCACTCCAAAGCAAGTCCGCTGATCAACTTGACGCCGTGTGCGCCGCAGTGAAACGCAGCGGCGCACTTAACTACACCCGCGAGCAGGCCCAGGCATCAAGCGAGCGCGCCCTTGAGGCACTCCTTGGCATGCCCGCTAACGAATACCGCGATGCGCTGGAAGATCTCGTCCACGCTGCGGTCGCGCGCATCAGCTAAGGTTCAAAAGCACACATGCACAAGCCAACGCTCAACGGGCTCGCACCCGGTAATGCGCTGCGGGTAGCCCTCATGACCTGCGCCCTTGCCGGCGCCGGCGCGAATGCGGTTACGAGCACTTACGCAGCGAGCGGCAGCGGCCTCAGCGAATTCAAGCGGTGCCAATTGAAGAGCCTCGACGGCCCTACCCGACGCAGCGCAGAATGCGCCACCTTCAGCGTGGCGGAAAACCCACAAGAGCAACAAGGCCGCAAGATCGACCTGTACGTCGCACGCATAAAATCCCTCAGCCCCGCCCCTGCACCCGACCCCGTCGTACTCATTGCAGGTGGCCCGGGCGGCTCGTCAGTAGAGATGTATCTGAACTACTCGCGCGCCTTTGCAAGCGTGCTCGACGAGCGCGACATACTGCTCGTTGATCAGCGCGGCACCGGGCGCTCACACCCTCTGAGCTGCTCTTCAGACCTAAGCAGCTTGGAAGACGAGGCTTCTATCGACGAGTCCCGCCAAGCCGCCCAAGAGTGTCTGGTTGAACTTGACGGCGACCCGCGTTTTTACACGACCAGCGTTGCCGTCCAAGATCTCGAAGCACTGCGCATAGCAACCGGTTACGCGCAGCTGAACCTGTATGGCGTCTCTTACGGCACTCGAGTAGCCCAGCATTATCTGCGCCGTTATCCCGAGCGCACCCGCACGCTCGTACTCGACGGCGTTGTACCGCCAACCCTTGCGCTTGGACCCGGCATTGCACACAACGCGCAGACCACCTTAGACAGCATTTTCGAGCGCTGCGCCAGCAGCAAAAGCTGCGCCACTGCCTTTCCAACGCTCGCAGCAGACTTCAGCGCTTTGGGTGAGCGGCTGCGTACCAAACCTCCAATCGTCCCCTACGCCCATCCAACAACTGGCGAACCTGACGAGCTAAAACTTCAGTACGGCACCTTAGCGGTTGTCACGCGCCTGCTGTCCTATGCCCCAGAGACCGCCTCACTGATCCCCTATACGTTGCAACAGGCCGCCAACGGCAACTACGCAAGCCTCACAAGTCAGGCCGTGAACATTCTCCAAAGCTTATCGAGCACCCTCAGCTATGGCATGCACAACGCGGTGATGTGCACCGAAGATGCCCCCTTTATCGGCGCCATCGACACAGCTGCGCTGAACCAGACCTATCTCGGGGCAAACCAAACCGAAGCGATCGTGGCTATCTGCGAGCTATGGCCAAAAGGTGTCATCGATGACGACATCAAGTCGCCACTGGTCAGCGACGCACCGGTACTGTTGTTGTCTGGAGAGTTTGACCCCATTACACCACCCCGCTACGCCGAGGAAGTCCGCGCCGGACTAAGCAACTCCCATCACTTTGTCGCACCCGGACAGGGACACGGCGTCGTTGCCCGAGGCTGTATTCCTGGGCTGGTTTCTGCGTTCTTTGCTGATGCTGACGTCGCCGCTGTGGTCGAGGCTGAAAAGGGCTGTATCGACCGCCAACGCGCCATGCCTTTCTTTGTGAACTCCATGGGCCCAGTCGCACAATGATCGAAGTTCACAACCTCCGTAAAACCTTCGGCAACTCAAAGCAGTTGGTCACCGCTGTGGACGATGTTTCTTTTAGCGCGCCTGATGGCAAGATCACCGCGCTGCTCGGCCCTAACGGTGCCGGCAAATCCACCACCCTGCGCGTGCTGTACACCGTGATCATACCCACTCAAGGACGAGCGCTGATCGACGGCATAGACACCGCCCTCGACCCCCTGGGTGTCCGTGAGCGACTGGGCGCGTTACCTCACAACGCCGGCATTTACGAACGACTAAGCGCACGCGAAAACGTTCGCTATTTTGGTCGCCTGAATGGCCTTAAAGGTGCTGAACTCGAAGATCGCATCGAGGCGCTCGTGCAGCAGCTCGACATGCAGAAGTTTATCGACCGCCAGGCAAAAGGTTATTCGCAGGGCCAAAAAATGAAAACGGCCTTGGCTCGCGCACTGATTCACGAACCCAAAAACGTGGTACTCGACGAACCCACTAACGGTCTCGACGTGATGGCCACACGCGCATTGCGCGACATAATCAATGGCCTCAAAGACGCCGGCAAATGTGTGCTGTTTTCTAGCCACATCATGCAAGAAGTGGCGAGTCTGTGTGACGACCTTGTCATTATTGCGGGCGGCCAGGTACGCGCCCGGGGCAGCGCTGACGAAATTCGCGAGCAAACTGGCTGCGATGATCTTGAGGATGCGTTTGTTGCGGCACTCGGCCTCACCGACGACGATGACTCGCTCGATGTGGCCAATCAACAAGTCCGCACCGCGCAAGCGCCATTCCCCGACGACGGAGCGACACTGTGAACTGGCAACAGGTCGCCACAATATTCAATAAAGAAACGCTGGATAATCTGCGCGATCGACGCACATTGCTGTCATCGTTCGGACTCAGCGTACTCAGCCCAATTCTTTTTGTTGGCTTGATGGTGTTCATTCTCGATCAGGCCGTCGGCAAAAGTGACAGCACCCCCGAAGCCCACCTGTTAGGTGCCCAACACGCCCCGGCCCTAGTGGATTGGCTACGCGCACAGGGTACGCAGTTCGAAGAAGTTACCGATACCGAGATGCCCGATCCGCGTAAGGCCGTAGAAAACGACGAGGCCGATCTGATCCTGGTCATTCCCGAGACCTACGCCGAATCGTTCAATGCTGGCGCCGGTTACGTTCAGCTGATTCATGACAGCTCGCAATTCGGCGATGCTAGCCGACACTACGCCCAGCTGAGCGCCATGCTCCGCGGCTACAGCGGCCTCATTGGCCGCATGCGCCTGCAAGTACGCGGCATCTCCACAGAAATTATTAATCCGATTAGCGTTCAGACCCTCGACACCGCATCACCCGCCGCCCGGGCACTGTCGATACTGGCGAGCTTTCCGTACTTGCTGGTACTCGTGATCTTTATGGGCGGGTTTTATCTCGCCATAGACACCACCGCAGGCGAACGCGATCACGGCTCGCTGGAACCGCTGCTCACCCAACCGGTAGAACGGCCGGCACTGGTGCTGGGCAAACTTGGTGCCACCAGCGCCTTCAGCTTGCTCGCGCTGATTGTCTTTTTAGTGATCTTTGCGCTTGCTCTGCCGTTTGTACCGTTTCATCGCATTGGCATGTCGCTGACGTTTGGCCCTGGCAAACTAATCATGATCATCGCGCTGTGCCTGCCGCTAATTCTACTGGCGGCCGCGTTGCTAACCGTAGTTGCAAGCTTTGCAAAAAGCTTCAAAGAGGCGCAGACCTATCTGTCGGCCGTCATCTTTATACCGACTTTGCCGCTGATCGTGACGGGCATACTGGGTGTTAATCCGACTACCCCACTCATGCTTATCCCCAGTCTCAGCCAATCGCTGCTCGTGAGTGAGATTATTAGTGATGGTCCGATCGAACCGCTGTGGCCGCTGTTGAGCGCGGTGACTACATTGTTATTGGCTTGGGTTTTTTTCCAGCTCGCCACACGGCTTTACCGCAGCGAACGCCTGCTTGTCTGATCTGCTGACGTAAGCCGAAGCGACCACTCTAGCGAAGCTATCTAACCAACGCCCTGCCAACCCCCTTGCAGCACCGCTTCCAGATCGTGCCTCAATGCCACCGCTTCCGCGTAACTGGGGTCTATCACTAACGCTTTTTGCGTTTCTGCCAGTGCATCGGCATAGCGTCGCTGGGATCGCCGCACAAGCGCCAGGTTGAAGTGCGCTTCATCCAAATCAGCATCAGAGCCAGAATCTGCCTGAGAGTCAGCCAGAGCAATCGCCGAGAGCAGCGTTTTTGACGCAGCCTTGAGCTTGCCCCGACGCGCCTGTATGTCACCAAGAGTGACGCGAAATGAACCGTTATCTGGGTCGGCCTCTATCGCCTTGTTAACCCAGCGTTGGGCTTTTTTTAAATTACCGCGCTCTTTGTTCAGTATGCAATGCCAGTAATAAATACTCGATTTGGCTGCCTTTGAGTTATAACTCCGGGCGTTGGCAAGCGCTAGCTCGGCATCATCGTAACGCCCCAGATCTATCAACGTTGGCACACTGACCAGCCACCCCCATCCCGATCGCGGATAATTTCTTAGGTATTCAAGCGTCGCCTCCAGCAGTGACGAAACGGCCTGTTGCTCCATCAGCCCGAGAATACGCGCGCGTAAATCCGCCTCTGCAGGATCTATCTGCGTGGTTTTATCGGTCATCAAGTAGATGCAACCATTGCTATTTCCTCAGTAAAATCTCCTAAGCTCTATTGTACTTTTTTTGGGATTAAAAGGTCCCCCAGCTACACTGGGCACCACAACGCATATCTTATTAATAGGAATTCCAATGACACAGCTCCCAGCAACCGCAAGCTCTGGCGGTTTCCTCGGTTTTGTTGAACGTACCGGCAACCGCCTCCCCGACCCGGTCTTTCTGTTTCTTTATCTGATCGCGCTGCTCATCATCATCTCGGTGGTCTGCTCACTGCTTGGTGTATCTGCCTTTCACCCCACAAAGCTCGCAGCAGATGGCTCGCCCCTACTCCTAACCTCAGTGAGCCTGCTAGCGCCGGACAACATTGCTCGCCTGTGGGTCGACATGCCCAAAACGTTTACGCACTTTCATCCCCTTGGCTACGTTCTGGTGGTCATGCTGGGTGCCGGCGTCGCGGAACGCTCCGGATTGTTTGCTGCCGGCATTCGCGCAGCGGTTAGAGGGGCCCCTAAGGTTTTGCTGACGCCAGTTGTTGCCCTCGTCGCCATGCTATCGAACCATGCAGCAGATGCGGGTTACGTTGTGCTGATTCCGCTCGCAGCTATTTTGTTTGCCTCTGCCGGGCGGCACCCCTTGGCTGGCATCGCGGCCGCTTTCGCGGGCGTATCGGGTGGGTTTTCTGCCAATATTGCACCGGGCCAACTCGACGCTCTGCTATTTGGCATTACCGAGGCTGCTGCAGATGGCTCCGGACTCGACAGCGCTTGGAGCATGAACATCGCTGGCAACTGGACCTTCATCGTTGCACTCATGTTTCTCTACTTGCCCATCATTTGGTACGTCACCGACAAAATTATCGAACCTCGGCTGGGGGTTTGGCAACCCAATGCAGAGCAAGCGCACGACTACGGCGAGGAAGCCGCTGATCTTACCAGCGGCCAACGCAGCGGCTTGCGCCGTGCAGGCCTTGCCATGCTGGGTGTTTGTATCGCCTGGGCAGTCATGACACTGGGACCCGGCACACCGCTATTGCTTGACGGTCCTGGAACCCAGGATATGGCCTGGTACCAGAAAGCCAATCCGTTTTTTCGCTCTCTGGTCGCCGCCTTCATGATTTTGTTTTTGCTCGCAGGCTGGGCCTACGGCAAAGCCGCCGGAACGATAAAGAACCAGCAAGACCTAATCGATATGATGACCGAGTCAATGAAAGACATGGGTTACTACCTGGTGCTGGCGTTTGCCGCGGCGCATTTTGTTGCCATGTTCAACTGGTCAAATCTCGGCTTGATCAGCGCGGTGCACGGTGCTGACGCGATCAAAAACAGCGGGCTACCGCTGCCTATAGTGCTGGGCATGATCGTTTTATTTGCGGCTCTACTGAACCTGTTTGTTGGCTCTGCCAGCGCAAAATGGGCGCTGTTGGCACCCGTTCTTGTACCTATGCTCATGCTGCTGGGCATCAGTCCGGAAGGCGCGACAGCGGCCTATCGGGTGGGCGACGGCGCAACCAACATCATTACTCCGCTCATGGTGTATTTCCCACTCATTCTGATTTTTGCACAGCGTTGGCAGACCAACTTTGGGCTGGGCAGCTTGACCGCGATGATGATCCCCTACTCGGTTTTCATGCTTGTTTCAGGCGTGTTGCTGATGATGCTGTGGATTTTCCTCGGCCTCGATCTAGGCCCAGGGGCGCCGGTGGGGTTTGAGTTAAGCAGCGACTAAAGGGCTGCGTTAACTGCCATCGTCATCGGCCGCAAACTGGGCATAGGCCGCGGCCGTGCCCGCGGCCATCTTGTCCCCATCAAACGGAATTGACAGCTCGGAGGTGAACTCCAAAACGATGCGTTCGGGTGTGTCGAGAAACTTCTCAAACAGTTCGGGCTTCAAGTTCTTGGAGAACTCGTTGCCGTCGTCTTTTCTCGCCCCCATGCCTTTGGCCAGCAACTTGTAGAACCAAGACTTTGTTTCCTGATCATCATGAATCACTGTATGGCCTTTGTAGGTTACCGTTTTACCGCCACCCATATGTGTACCCTTGCTGGTCATAACAACCGATGAACGACCGTCACGGGCGATAGCCTTGATCCGCACGCGTTCTTTGGTAGCGGTCATCCAGATTTTGCCGTCCACCGGCACATAGGCCGTGATCACACCGATTGGATGACCGGCTTTGTTGGCCCAGATGAAAACGCATTCCCCAGCGCAATTCACCAGTTCTTGCTCACGCTCAGGGTCAAGCCGATATTGCTTTACGTCATCGTAATTAGTGGACTGCTGTTGTGTCATCGTTGTACTACCTTAGTTTGGCGAGCGCATGAATCGCGTCTGAACCAAGATACTAACCCAAGCCCAGAATTCTCAACAGTGGGCCTTAATGGCTCGACCGGAATAGGTTTTATTCAGGCCGCATGGACTTCAGGTAGATCAAACCAGAACACACAGCCTTTCCGAGGGCTGCTGGTGAGATGGATCACGCTGTCGTGCAGTTCAAGGATGCGCTTAACAATTGCCAACCCAAGACCGGTAGCTTCTGCGATCGGCGCTGCTTCCTCAGTAACGGTTCGATACCGGTCAAAGATATCAACACTGTCAGCCTCAGAGATGCCCACACCGGTGTCTCGCACACTGACGTTAACCAGACCATTGTTGTGCTCAACGCACACCGTCACCTCGCCTCCATCAGGGGTATAGCGAATCGCGTTGCCTACCAGGTTTTCAAACACCCGTTGCAATAAACCGATATCAGCCATCACATAGCATGGAGCCGCCACTTCAAGGTGCAACTGCAGTGATTTTTTATCCGCCTCCAGCTGCAACTCGTGCACAACATCCTGCGCCACTTCCGCCACCGAACACTCCTCCATTTTGGTGAGGTCCAGGCCGGCATCTAGTTTGGCCAATTCAAACAGGCTGGCCACAAGATCACCCAGACGTTCACTGCCCTTGAACGCTCGCTTCAGGTAGTCGTTGCGCTCCTCTGCTGTCAATGTGTCACTGCGCAATAATAGGGTTTCAAGATAACCCTGAACTGTGGTCAACGGCGTTCGCAGATCGTGACTGACGTTACTCACAAGCTCGCGTCGAAGCTGATCTGCACGATCAAGTTCTGTGTATTGGGCCACCAGACGCTCAGCCATAGAGCCCAGAGTCGAACGCAGCGTATGCACCTCGCTCAAAGTCTCTGTGCTGTCAGCGCTCAGCAACCGAAGGTCTTGCGCGTTAGTAATATCGGTTTGCTCTACAGTTCGGGTCAGACGCTGCAACGGCGCCACCGTATACCGAGTGAACAAAAACGACAGAAAGGCGACAGTGACCACCAATGCCAGCAAAGCAATTGCCGCAACCGGCCAAACGTAACTGCTGCGCAACCGATCAGCCATGCCCCCAAACAATTGCCCTCGCAGCACGACGTACACATAGCCGACCATGTCATCGCCATTAACTATGGGAGCCACACTGAATATTTTCTGCGCCGCCGAGCGTGGATCATCACCAAGCAATGGGTAGGCGTGGGAGCCGGAAAGAAATTCGCGAACCGGTGCAAGAGCGACACTGGCCTCTTCGACGGAGGCTTCCGGCAATGCATGGCCCAGCACATCACCACTCGCATCAAGTACATACACTTCTATATTGGGGTTGATGATCATCGCGTCGTGCGCCAACTCTTTGAGCTGACCTTTGTTCACCGCACCGTCACGAAGCAATTGCAAATCAGCAACGATATGCGGCGCAATATCACGCGACAAACGCTGCGAAGTTTCGAGCATATAGCGGTCAAAGAAGTACACACCCGCAGTAAGCGTCAAGACAAAACTGATCACGAGGAGCACGGCAGTGGTTATCGATAAGCGCGCAACCAGGCCGCCCGTTCGTACGGTCTTTGGCATCAGACCACCTCTACCGTTGATTGTGGCGTAAATCGGTACCCTACACCCCAGACCGTAGAAATGAGCTCAGGCTTACGCGGGTTCTTCTCAATTTTGGCCCGCAGCCGGTTAATGTGGGCATTGACGGTATGCTCGTAACCTTCATGGCCGTAGCCCCAGACATCATCTAACAGCTGCGAACGACGAAACACCTGTTGCGGGTGTGCCGCAAAGTGCAGGAGCAAGTCAAACTCACGAGCCGTAAGATCAACCGATTCACCCCGAACACGGACGACTCGGGTTCGCGGGTCAATCTCCACTTCCCCCAGGTTAATCGCCGGTCCACCTTCAACCGACCGCTCAGCAGCACTGCTGACAAGATCAGCACGGCGCAAATGGGCTCGCACGCGAGCGAGTAACTCGATGACTGAAAAGGGCTTGGTTATGTAGTCGTCAGCGCCAATCTCCAGCCCAAGAACGCGGTCGAGCTCGCCGGTTTTGGCCGTCATCATAAGTACCGGCAGTGTATGCCCTTCTGCCCGCAGTGTGCGGCAAACGTCTAACCCTGAGATTCCGGGCAGACGCAGGTCGAGCAACAACAAGTCCCAGACCCCTGTTTGGGCCGCGGCTAAGCCATCGGTACCATTTGACTCAAAACCAAGCTGGCCCACTTCGCTTTCAAGATGCAATCGCAACAAATCGGCAATGCCGGGATCGTCCTCGATAACCAGAATGTTCTTATCGCTCAGGCTCATGCCGGCATCTCCACAGAGAAGGATTAAGCTACTGTCGTTAGACATGCATCACCCGGAAGGATTCACCACAGTCTGCGTGCGGGAGTGTCACCAATTCCTCACAAAACTATCACAGCAATTCCATCGAACATAAGTCTCGCCAGCGGGTCACAATTTCATCACCAGCAGAGCAGGTTTGCCCCATGACCACTACCACCAAACAGACCCGGCGCAATAAGCGACCCATACAGCCGATGCAAATTCTCGGCTTGGCCATTGTGACCGGGACGGCGTTAATGACCGCATTCCTAGTTAGCGCCAGCACCCAACAAACCACCGTTTCAACAGCTGCCAATGCAACAGTCGCAGAGACCGAGGCGCACAGCACTCAGAGCGCAACGAGGGACAACAACGGTATCGTGTTCACCAGTGGCCGACAAAAGGTCAGTCTGATCGAACTTTACACCTCCGAAGGCTGCAGCAGCTGCCCACCGGCTGATCGCTGGCTTAGTGCGGTCGGCGACGGCGCCGCGCTGTGGGAGAATGTGGTGCCCGTGGCCTTCCATGTTAGCTACTGGGATCGGTTAGGTTGGCCTGATCGCTTCGCCCAGCCCAAATTTGATACCCGGCAACGCACTCTGGCAGCCAGAGTCGACTCTGGGGTATACACCCCAGGACTGTTCAAAGACGGCCTAGAGTTTCGCAGCTGGCGCCGGACACCCCCACAGGCTATCAGCGCGTCAGATACCCAAAGACAATCAACAACCGCAGCAGCTCAGTCTGACGCCGGCGAACTGTCAATAAGCCACGTTACGGGCAATCAATGGCAAGTTACCTACGATCAAGCGATTGCCAGCGACGCGGGCTACTCAGCAAACCCACCTGCTCAGGTGTTTGCCGCCGTTCTTGGCAACAATCTAAGCAATTCAATAGGCCGCGGCGAAAATGCCGGCAAACAACTCGACCATGACTTTGTTGTGCTGCAGCTGGAGCAGGCCAAACTGACCCCTGGGGCGACGCTCCAAGCGACCTTCACGCTTGATACGAACAGCACGGCTAAGCCCGCTATTGCCGCCTGGATAACCGGAACAAACGGCGCGCCATTACAGGCAGTCGGTGGCGCGCTCTAGGGGTTCGCTCGCCAATTGCCGTGAAACCCAAACGGCACTCGGTGAGGCAGTTGCGCTAACGCCAGCGGCCCATCACTCAGGTTCTGGGCATCGAAGATGCCCAGATCACTGCGGTTGTCAGCTCCTCGGTACAGCAAGCTAAGCACATAGCCATCCCCTTCTGCTGCCTCGGCTGACTTAGGTACAAACACGGGCTCACCCGTGAAATCACCGTCTGGCAAATCGAAGCGCACCGCCGAACCCTTCTGCAAATCCTGGTGCACAATACTGTTGAAGCCCGCGCCGCCATTTTTAGTCGTAGATGCGGCGTAGTAACCGTGACGATAATCCAATCCGGTTTGACGATCGTCAAGGCGCGGAAACTCGCCGGTGATGTCATCCATGTAAGTTCGCTTGATACCCCGGCTGTTGGCACGGAGATCAATCTCCCATTCACATAGACGTGCATTGGCTTTCTCGCGATCAGGCTTACTGCCGTCAAGGTGCGGAAACAGAGGCGCCTCTTCGAACTGCATCACGTGTGCGCGGATCACATTGCTGCCGCGGTCGGTGTAGGCGTTCATGGGGTGAAAGACAAAGCACGCATCCGTTTCAAACCAGCGCACATCAGCAGCACAACCGTTGCGCGGCATCACGCCAATGTGAGTGCCCTTATCAGGCTCCCAGGCAAAAGGTGGCTGCCCTTTCATTGCCCGATCGAGCGAACCCGTCAGTGGAAAAATAGGAAACAGCACATGGTCTTTGGTCACCATGAAGTCATGCACCATTGCCGGAAACGGGGCTGTGATCATTTCTGCTGTTGTCAGCTCGCCGGCGGCGTTGACCACCTGAAAGGAAATCTCTGGCGTAAACGGACCTGCGGCCATGTAACCAAAGAACAGCATCTCGCCGGTCTCGGGGTCCATCTTTGGGTGCGCCGTCATCGGCCCCGAGTATTTGCCATCAAAGGTGTGGGGACCTATCGATTCCAATGTGACCGGATCGAGCTCGAAAGGTGCGTGCCCTTCTTCTAACGCCAGCAGCTTGTCGCCATGAAATACAATATTGGTATTGGCCAGACCGTTGGTTTCGACACCGTGCGTGCGCGGGTCGCTGTCTAACGGATTCATCGGGCTGAACAGCGCCTCACCCGCTTCACGCTCCATCTCCCATTTGGTAGTGCGTACCCAGCGATTTTTGTACCCCACTTTGCCATTTTGGATATTGAACATGTGCAGCATGCCGTCGCCACCGAACCAGTGGTAGCCACCGCGCGGTGGGAACTGAGGATCAGGGCCATTGCGGTAATAACTGATGTCCAGGTCAGCGGGAATTTCGCCACTGACGATGACTTCTTGCAAGTCGCACTCCATGCGCAGTGGCGCAAAGTTGCCGCGTAGATTCGGATGATCGGGATAGGGTTGTGTCACAAAAACTGCCTCGTAAACTCAGTGAAACTAGTGCTAAAAAAGTGCGCTCGAATTAACTCAATAGATACGCTTGTCGTTGCCCGCCGGCTGGGCTGCGGTTGCCGCACTGGCTTGGCGGACCAACTGCATTTTCCGGTTAGGCAGCGCGACCGTAACCTGTCGCCCTGCAGGCAACTGGCGAATGACCCGGCGCACCCGTTCAGACTGACCATTTGCCCAGCCAAGCTCAACCAGCACTTCCACATTTGTCAGCGCCATCTGGGTGCTATTGGCGACCAGCAATACGGGAGCGCCCTGCTTATTGGCAACCACTCGTGTTTTCACATATTGCGCCGGACGCCGAGGAACATCCAACGAAGCATATCGGGCGCGGGCAGCAGCCCCTTCATTAGACTGGGAGCCACCGGCCGCGGCGTAATATTTCAACGCCAGATCCTGGTTACCTTCCTGTTCGGCAATCTTGCCCAGCTCGTGGTATGCCGTTGCTGTCGGTAGCAGTTTCAGGCTCGACTCCAGATCACCTTTGGCCCCAAGAGTGTCGCGCTGTTTGGTGATCGCCATTCCCCGCCCGAGATAGTAATGGTAGTAACCGGCGTCGCGATCAATGGCACGGGCGTAGTTGGTAATCGCATCATCGAAACGTTTTTGCTTATAACGAATATCGCCGCGAGTACCGTGAAAACTGGCTTCGCGCGGCTCCGAGCTAATGGCCACATTAATCTTCGCCAGGGCGGTGGCAAAATCATCGTCAGCAAGCGCTTTGCGGGCAGCGTCCTGAGCGGCATAGGCGTCTTTGCGTGCATTGATAAACCCCATCGCACGCGCGTATCGCTCGGTACCGCGTTCAGCGTCGGGGCGAATGGCGCCTTCCTCGCGTAACTTAACGAGCAGCTTCTCGTTGTTCGCTACTCGCTCAGTCGATGGTGGATGCGATGAAAACATCCCGGACAGCCAGTCTGACTGGCGTCCCTCAGACAACCGAACAAACGTTTTCTGTAAATCCACGGCAGCGCTAGGGTCATAGCCTGCGTCAGCCAGCCAACGCGTGCCGTACAGATCAGATTCTCGCTCCGCATCCCGGCCGTATTTGGTCGAAATCAGCTGGGCCGCGACCTGCGCAGCACCCACCAGCTGGTTGGCGTACTCAGTACGCTGGGAGCTGATAATCGCAGTCGCAACCAGTGCGCCTTGCATGAACATGCCACGCTGCATGCTTTTGGCACCGTGTCGAGCCGCTGCGTGGGTGACCTCGTGACCGAGCACCGCCGCCAACTCCGCCTCGCTACCAAGCTCAGTTAACAGTCCACGATTGATGGCAATTTTGCCTCCCGGCATCGCCCAGGCGTTGGGTACCGGATTATTCAAAACCACAAATTCATAGGGCAACTCGACACCACTGGCATCAGCCATGCGTTGCCCCACCCCACGGACGTATTTGCTCAGATCGGGGTCGACAGAAAGCTGACCACCCTGAGATTGCTGGGCGGGAATGTAGTTTTGCTGGCCAATAGCCAATTCTCTTGCCGGCGTCACCAGAGCCAGTTCGCTACGCCCAGTCACCGGGTTGGTCACACAGCCGCCCAGCGCGAGCAACAGCAGCAGCCCGACCGCGCTCTTCCAGGCGGCCCGTCGCGCAGTAGACCGCGCAGTAGACCGCGAAATAGATTGTTGCTCATTTTGAGTTCGGCACAACCTATAATTCACCGCAATAAAACCTTATATAGCATTGTTATTTAACACTTTAATATTATTTAGCTCTTAGTTATTAGATCGTTTTGCGGTCGACCCATCGGCCTCCAGCTAAACCGGCGCCAGTTCACCAAACACGGAGCAGAACGTAAAAAGCGATCAACCTGCATAGTACCTCACTCAATGACGGTGATCGCCAGCAGGTTATGGGTAGCTGGTGAGGACAACGCCTTGGAACTTTTGTAAGGTCCAGCCTATGTCGAACTCAAACACCGATCAGCAAGCACCAACCGGGCGACCCGCGAGCGAATCAGATCCGCATCGCGAGCGCAATTCGGTCTGCGAGGGGTTACGAGCCAGCATCAAGCGCTTGCAAAGCGAGCTGGCAGAGCGCGAGGCTGAGGCCCGCCCCATGCCGAGCTCGGTCATGCGCGCTTACCAGACGCTAATCGACCGGCACCTGTGCGCACTAGCGGCCAAAGAACAACAAAGCGTAGAAATTTCAAGCAGTTAACCCTTTACAAATAGCGCCCGGTGGAAATTTAGGCAACCTAAGTGACGCGCTAGTACTATCCTCCCTTGCCGAGACCGGCAGTGCACCGGCGCTCCACAATACTTCCATAGTTGCTGAGCCATGACTCCATTGTTACGGCGTACCTTTACTCCTGTCATCACTGACTTTTGAGTTGAAGTACCCGTGCAATCATCTACTAGCCAAGACCTACTGCGAAACCTTGCCGCCTCAAAACAGCAGCAAGCCGCCCAAACTAAAGCTGCTGTGTCGCATCGCGGCGATGACCGCCTGAGCTTTGCAGAAACCGGATTACTGTTCGCAGCCCTCGCGACGCTGCTATGCAGCATGCTGCTTAATGTGATTGTGCCCTAACCGAAACTCACTAACTCTCTCGCGAGAGAACTCCTGGTCTTGCCTTGCTACCACTGGTACCAAGGCATTTTTTTTGCCCGTTCTTCTGGTACGTCATCCGGTACG
Organism: Pseudomonadales bacterium; assembly: GCA_023300545.1. GTDB lineage: Bacteria > Pseudomonadota > Gammaproteobacteria > Pseudomonadales > Azotimanducaceae > JALZVT01. The sequence continues at coordinate 16,097 of JALZVT010000098.1, read as the reverse complement.
CTAATACTAACTGTGTAACGGCAGCCCAAGCGCTGCGAGACTGGCTTCGGCAAAGGTCTCACCGAGTGTGGGATGTGCATGTATCGTGTCCGCTACGTCTTCCAAGCGTGCGCCCATCTCCAGCGCTAACGTGAAGCTGTGCACCAGTTCAGCAACGTGCTCCCCTACTGCCTGCACCCCAAGCAAAACATGGTCGTCCGCGTCGGCTACGACCTCGACAAAACCACTCACCCCACCCTCAGCGCGCCCGCTAAGTGTTAACGCACGGGCATTAGCCGCCAGCGGATAGCGCTGAACAATCACTGACAGGCCCGCGGCTTTTGCGCTGCCAGCGGTCTCGCCCACACTGACGAGCTCTGGCGTTGTGAAACACACCGCTGGGATAGCAACTGGAGAGAACTCTCGCCGCCGACCGGCGATGCATTCTGCGGCAACCTGTCCCTGTGCCATTGCCCGATGCGCAAGCATTGGCTCACCAGTAAGATCACCAATCGCATAAACTCCTGACATCGACGTCTCACCTCGTGTATTCACCGCGATGGCCGCTAACGCGCTACCTGGATGTTCAGCAGCACTCAAATCCAGAGCCAGGTTGTCGCGCCCCCAGCCCTGAAGATTGGGGCAACGACCAACGGCAACTAACACCTTTTCTGCAGCCACACTGTGTAACTCGCCATTAGCTAACGTGATGTGCAACGCATCGTCTTGCCAGTGTGTTGCCCGCGCACTCGTATGGGCAACAACGCCGTCGGCCAGTATCGACTTCACGATGCTGCTAGTCAGCGTTGCGGGGTACGCCGGCAACAAACGATCCTGAGCTTCCACGACCGTCACCTGCACACCAAGCCGCGCAAAGGCCTGCCCCAACTCAAGACCAATGTAGCCACCACCTACTACCGCCATTGTCACGGGTAACTCTGCCAGCGACAGTGCCTGGCGAGCGTAAAGCACACTCGAGCCAGCCGGGAGGCTCGGCAGCTCTACCTCTGTGGCGCCCATAGCAAGTACGACAAAATCGGCCTGCACTTCGACAAGCAACTCCGCCTCGCTCGAGAACACATGACATCGCTTGCCGTCCTGCATAACCCCAAAACCGGCCAGCCTGTTAACCCCCGCTTTTGCAAGCAAGGCATCGACACCCGCAGCCAGCTGGTCAACAACCGAATCTTTCCAGCCGAGTGTGGTTGGCCAGTCGAGTTCAGCCCGGGCGTTTAGAATGCCCATAGCCGCAAGATCACCGGCTCCAGAACTATCGCGAAACGTTTCAGCCGCATGAATAAAAGCCTTTGATGGGATACAACCCGCGTGCAAGCAAGTGCCACCCGCTCTTGCTGGCTCAACCAGCAACACATCAAGACCGAGTTGACCCGCCCTTATCGCACAAGAGTAACCACCCGGACCTCCACCCAAAATCAAAACCTGGGCACTCAACTGTTTCATCAACTGCAATCCTTCAACTGTGCAACCACCCCTCGTAACAACACTTACGACGGAATAAAGATCGTGCTGGGAAACTCAATATAAGACCGAATGCGCTGCACAAATTCTGCAGCTTCAAAGCCGTCCACAACCCGATGATCAAACGAAGAACTCAGGTTCATTAGCTTACGCGGCACGACTCGTTCTTCGACAAACACTGGCCGGGTAACGATGCGGTTAATACCCACAATCGCAACTTCTGGATAGTTTATTACGGGCGTAGTCACAATGCCGCCCAAAGCACCAAGACTGGTCAAGGTTATCGTTGCACCAGTAAGATCATCTCGCCGAATACGTCCGCTGCGCGACCCCCCAGCCAATTCCGAAATTTTTCGCGCAATGCCCCACACATCGAGTCGCTGCGCATTACGTAAAACCGGAACCATCAAACCTCGATCTGTCTGCACCGCAATGCCGAGGTGAACACCGCTGTGACGTCGAATCACCCCGGCATCATCGTCATAGCGGGCGTTCATTTGTGGGAATTCTTCCAACGCCCGGACCAATGCCATAACCATAAACGGCAGCAGCGTCAGCTTGGGTTGGTCTTCCTTGCGCGTGCTATTAAGTTGCGCCCGCAAGTCTTCAAGTGTGGTGACATCCGTCTCTTCGACGTAACTGAAGTGAGGAATTCGCTGTTTGGCCAACTGCATCTTTTCAGCGATCTGGCGTCGCATCCCCACCACTTTGATTTCCTCAACGCGGTCTCCTGGCAGTTCGGGTGCTGCGGCTCCAGCACCTTGCCCGCCAGCAAGAAAGGTATCGAGGTCTGCGTGGGAAATACGTCCAGCAGGCCCGGTGCCGCGGACGTAATTCAACGAAACACCATGTTCATGGGCCCGCCGGCGTACGGCTGGCGACGCCAGCGCGCGACGGCGCGGCAGCGTGACTGGCAATGGCAAGGCTGTTTCGGGTTTTGACTCGGCTGGTGATGCTGGCTGAGCAATTGCTGGCGGCGCTGACGGAACTTCACTCGCCGAGCCAGTTTTGGCGTTCGAGCCAACGTCGCTGGCCGCTCCCACACTCAATCGAACGTATTCCGCGCCAACCGCCAGCACGTCACCAACGTCGCCACCCAGCGCAACCACAATACCTGCAACCGGCGACGGAATATCGACAGCGGCTTTGTCAGTCATCACTGCACCCAGCAACTCGTCTTCTGCGACCGTATCGCCGACAGCCACATGCCATTCCACAACTTCAGCTTCGGTAATACCTTCGCCCACATCGGGCATTGTTATGGTGTGCTCACTCATTGGTTTGCACCTCCATTTGCCTGGGCGGCTGCCCCTTCAGCCAGTGCGGTCCCCTCAAGTACGCGGCAGATTGCTTTCTCCAAACGCGCCGGACCCGGAAAATAATCCCATTCTTGAGCGTGCGGATAAGGCGTATCCCAACCGGTCACGCGTTCAATAGGCGCTTCGAGATGGTAAAAACAGGTTTCCTGCACGAGCGCTGCCAGCTCGGCACCATAACCATTGGTATAGGTTGCCTCGTGGGCGATAACGCAGCGTCCGGTTTTCTGCACTGACGCCTCTATGGCGGCGAGATCAAGTGGCACCAACGTGCGTAAATCAATAACGTCAGCACTGATATTTGTGCCCTCAAGGGCTGCGAGCGCCACATGCACCAGCGTCCCGTAGGCAATGATGGTCACGTCATCGCCTTCGCTAACCAGTTCGGCTTTACCGAGTTCGATCGAGTAGTAGTCTTCGGGCACTGCACCTTTGGGGTGTTGCTTCCAGGCTGTCAGCGGTCGGTCGTGATAACCATCAAACGGCCCGTTGTACAGACGCTTGGGCTCAAAAAAGATCACGGGGTCAGGGTCTTCAATTGCCGCAATCAGTAAACCTTTGGCGTCATAAGGATTTGAGGGCATCACCGTTTTCAAACCCGCCACATGGGTAAACAACGCCTCCGGCGATTGGCTGTGAGTTTGACCGCCAAAAATACCCCCGCCACACGGCATGCGCACCACCATCGGCGCCGTAAAATCGCCAGCCGAACGGTGCCGAAGTCGTGCCGCTTCAGAGACAATCTGGTCGTAACCGGGGTACACGTAATCGGCAAACTGAATTTCGGCAATGGGCCTAAGGCCATAACTGGCCATGCCAACCGCAACACCAATGATTCCACTTTCATTAATGGGTGTGTCAAATACACGGGAGGCGCCATACTTTTCCTGCAGCCCGTCGGTGCAGCGAAACACGCCACCGAAGTAACCAACGTCCTCGCCAAACACCACCACCCGCTGGTCGCGCGCCATCATCGTATCGATGGCATCGCGAATCGCTTCAATCATGGTCATGCGTACCACAGGTTTTGTTGTCTCTTCAGTCACAACTAGACCCCCAGCTTCTGACGTTGCCGAAGCAGGTGCTCGGGCATTTCTTCGTATACACCTTCAAACATTTCGAGCGCGCTGGGCTTAGGCCCCTCGTTCAATGTGCCGTAGGTTTCAGCTTCACGAGTCGCTGCTCGTACCTCTTCCTGCAACGCAGTCCAGGTCTGCTCGTGCTGCGCCTCGCTCCAGCGGTCTTGCTTAATCAAATAATTCTTCAGCCGGTCTATGGGATCACCCAGCGGCCACGCTTCAGCATCGCCTTTAGGGCGATATTTGCCGGGATCGTCTGACGTTGAGTGCCCGGCTGCACGATAGGTCACCCACTCAATCAAGGTTGGACCCAGATTAGACCGCGCCCGCCGCTCAGCCCATTTCGAGGCCGCGTGAACCGCCAGAAAATCATTGCCATCGACCCGCAACGACGCGATCCCGTAGCCATGCGCTCGCTCTGCAAAAGTGGCTGATGCCCCACCGGCCACGCCCTGAAAACTGGAAATAGCCCATTGATTATTAACCACGTTGAGAATCACCGGCGGCCGATACACCGAGGCAAACACCAACGCGCTGTGAAAATCGGATTCGGCTGTCGAACCTTCACCGATCCAACCAGACGCAATACGATTATTACCATCAATAGCAGAGGCCATCGCCCAGCCAACAGCCTGAACAAACTGTGTGCCTAGGTTGCCCGAGATAGAAAAGAACCCGTAGTCTTTTGCAGAATACATCACCGGCAACTGTCGTCCACGCAGCTTATCGCGCGAATTGGAAAACACCTGACAAATCATGTCGAGCAACGGGTAATCCTGCGCCAGCAACAAACCCTGCTGCCGATAGGTTGGAAAACACATATCGCCCCGCTCAAGCGCCAGCCGCTGGCCACAGGAAATTGCCTCTTCACCAGTGCACTGGATATAAAACGAGGTTTTGCCCTGGCGCTGAGCGATCAACATGCGCTCGTCATAGGCACGCACCTTCATCATTGCTCGCAAACCCTGCACGCAAAGCGCGAGCGACGTTGCACCAGCCCATTCACCCACCGCCTCGTGGTCGTCACTCAACACTCGCACCAGCGAAGTAGCGTGGGCTTTGATGTCGCCGGCATACGCATCCACCGCAGGTCGTGAAACTTCACCAGCGGCTGAGAGAGCGACGTGGGAAAAGTTCGGCTCATCGCCCGGACGACCCACCGGCTCGGGTACGTGCAGGCTCAGGGCATTGGCGCCTTTGATCGACGCTCCTGTGGCACTTTTACCCCAACGCGATTCTTCCGTTACGCCGGGCCGCTCAGCATCAGCGTGCTTGCCACCATCGGGCAATGCATCTAAGTCAGTTCCACTCATAAACGCGCAGACTCCGTGTTGCTCTAGCAAAAGGCCTCGCCAAACGTGGGCAGACTAAGGCCCTAATATTCTGCCTTTTTCCACGGGGTGCGGAACACCAAATACGCTGGCAGAACACCACCAGACTAGCGCAAAGAACCACAAAGAAGGCTGCGTTTGGATGTTTCATGCGCAAACCTAAAGCCATCAGGTCATAATCACTCTAGAACTGAATTTAGCCATTCTAGATTTAGCAATTAAAGGATGACCGCTTTGAAATATCTCCACACCATGGTCCGGGTAACCGACCTCGACGCCTCCTGCGCGTTCTATACCGCCCTTGGACTGGAAGAAGTCCGACGAGTCGAGGTCGAAGCAGGCCGCTTCACACTAATCTTCTTTGCCGCACCCGGCGACAGCGATGCCCAGGTCGAATTGACCTACAACTGGGACCCAGAGGAGTTGAGCGGCGGGCGAAACTTTGGTCATCTGGCCTACGCAGTAGATGATATCTATGCGCTCTGTAGTTCCCTGCAAGCGGCCGGCATCACCATAAACCGGCCACCCCGCGATGGTCATATGGCTTTTGTGCGATCGCCGGACAATGTCTCAGTCGAGTTACTGCAAAGAGGCGAACGTCTCGCGCCTGCGGAACCATGGGCCTCCATGCCCAACACCGGCGAGTGGTAAGCTCACTGGTTCCAAAACCCAAATTTTAAACAAAGGGAGTAACCCATGAAATTCTACAATTCCGTAGGACCAAACCCACAGGTTGTGCGTATGTTTGCCGCCGAACGCGGCGTCGATCTCGAAAAAGATATGGAAATCAACACGGTCGATATTATGGCCGGTGAGAACCGTCAGCCTGCGTACCTTGCAAAGAATCCGGGCGGCCAGTCTCCCTGCATCGAAACCGACGACGGCCAACATATTGCCGAAATTACAGCGTTATGTGAGTTCATCGACGAGAAATTCCCGGGTCAATCACTGATGGGCGACACGCCAGAAGAGCGCGCTAGCAACCGAATGTGGGCTCGACGCGTTGACCTCAACGTCTGTGAACCGCTAGCCAATGGCTTTCGTTATTCGGAAGGCAAGCCACTCTTTGAGTCGCGTATGACAATGATTCCTGAAGCCGCAGACAAGCTTAAGGGCATCGCTCAGGAAAAGATCAGCTGGCTCGACGGCCTGATGGAAGGTCGTGAATTTGTTGGCGGGGACAAACTGTCGCTGGCTGATGTTCTGCTGTACTGCTTCATGATTTTTGGCGAAAGTGTGGGTCAGCCCATCAACCCAGAAAACAAGAACATCGGCGCCTGGCTTGAGCGCATGAAAGCGCGCCCGAGCGCCTCAGCTTAACTGCCAACGGGGGTCAGAATTAATCTGACCCCCGCCTACTTCCCGCGCTAACGCGATCCCTACCCCGCTGTCACTGCCTCCAAACCTAGCGCACAAACCCAGGCTCCCATTCTGGTCTGACCACTGCCTTTGTGTTACCTTAACGGCAGTCAGTGTTACTTTTGGTATCACTAGTCGATCTAGTTAGCTTGTTTGACTAGCTCGTGATCGTGAGTGAGCGGTTCACATCCACTTGATCGCGAACCGATTAACGTTTTTGGCCGTGAACGAGTGGAAAAATCGCACTCGCTTTTTCTACCAACACCGACCCTATCCGACGACAGCGGAAATCCAGCATGCGCAAGACCTATATCATCGCAACCCTGATTGCCTTGGCCATTGGCCTGTGGTTGTTTTCTGGCCAGCTGGACAAGGGCGATCCCGTTAAGCACGCCACGCTCGCCGAGTTGAACACCGAGTCAGACGCCGCCGCCGAGGACCGCGCCCCCACAAAGGTTCGCGCCCGCATATCCCAAGCACAGACCTACACGGCCTCGGTTGTTGTTCGCGGTCGCACTGAAAACAAGCGCAGCGTCGACGTCAAAGCAGAAACCCAAGGGCGCGTCGAATCCCGCCCCGCCGAAAAAGGTCAGCGCGTTGAAGCGGGGGCTCTGCTGTGTCGCTTGGCCGTAGAAGACCGCAATGCCTCACTCACCGAAGCACGTGAGGGGTTCAACCAGGCCAGCATCGATTACGACGGCGCACAGCGTATGAAGGCAAAAGGTTTCCAGGCTGAATCTGATATCGCCCGCATCCGTGCCCGCTTAGCCACCACCCAAGCCAGCGTCGAACGTGCAAAACTCGCGATCGCACGCACCTACATCCGCGCGCCTTTCGACGGCATCATCGAAAACACCCACGCTGAAATCGGCGACTACCTACAACCTGGCGCTCCCTGCGCGACCGTTATCGACCTTGACCCCATGTTGATAGTTGGTCGAGTTTCCGAACGCGATGTTGCAAGCTTAACCGTTGGTGGAGTCGCCACAGCTGCCCTGGGCGACAACACAACGCTTGCAGGCACCGTGAGCTTTATTGGTCGCCAAAGCGACTCAGACACCCGCACCTACCTGATGGAAGTTGCAGTACCCAATGACGACTACAATATTCGCAGTGGTCTAACCGCCCAGATTAAGCTGCCGATTGGCGACGTGCGTGCCCACATAATTTCTCCAGCCCTGTTGGCGCTCGACACGGCTGGCAACATCGGCGTACGCACCCTGTCAGAAGACAACCACGTCATCTGGAACAACATTACGATCATTGATGATGCTGGCTCTGGCGCTTGGGTAACCGGTCTGCCGGACGTCGCACGGATCATCACAGTGGGTCAAGAGCTAGTGGTACCGGACGAGCAGGTTGAGGCAGTCTTCGAATCGGCCCCAACCATGCCCGCCTCTAGCACTCCAGCCAAAGACAACAACACCCCGGATAGCGAGGCGGCAAATACCAGCAACGCAACTCAACTGGGCGCCAACACCGTAGCTGCCTCATGAACTCACTGATCGACGCCGCGGTCAGCCGCTACCGCACCACCCTACTCATCATGTTCATGGTAGTGATAACCGGCATCGCTGCGCGCCAGGTCATCCCGGTGGAATCTGACCCATATATCCAGGTCCCCTTCTACATCGTCAATGTCTTCCACGAAGGCATTTCACCAGAAGACGCTGAGCGTCTGATGGTCATGCCGATGGAGTTGGAATTGCGCTCGCTCGACGGCGTCGAAGAAATAAAGGGTTACGCCAGCGAAGGGCTCGCCACTATGTTCGTGGAGTTCGACGTCGACATGGACCTCGATCAAGCTTCTATCGATGTGCGCGAAGCCATCGATCGCGCCCGCCCCGAGATGCCTGATACGGCTGAAGAGCCTGTGATCACCGAAGCAACCACCGCTGATTTTCCCGTACTGCAAATTAATTTCACAGGCGACAACGTCCCGGAGAGGGTGCTGTACAACGTTGCTCAGCGTGCTAAAGAAGAGATCGAAACCCTACCTGGCATTCTGGAAGCAAACCTCAGGGGCGCGCGCGAAGAACTGCTAGAAGCGATAATTGACCCGGCTAAACTCGAGTCATACAACATCTCCAACGAGCAGCTCATCAACACCGTGCTGCGCAACAACCGCCTGATTCCCGCTGGCGCCATCGACAAAGGCGAAGGCCGTTTCTCGGTTAAAGTGCCCAGCGTTATCGAAACCGCCACCGACATTTTTGATCTGCCGGTAAAAAACTCGGGCGAGACCGTGGTCACCTTGCGCGACGTTGCCACTATTCGCCGCACCTTCAAAGACCGAACCACCTACTCCCGAATCAACGGCAAGCGTGGCATCTCATTAGAGTTGTCGAAACGCGGCAAAGCCAACACCATTAGCACAATCAACGCAGCCAAGGCGGTTATTGAACGTATAAAGAAAGACATTCCTAGTAGCGTGAATGTGTTTTACACCTCAGACCAGGGCCCGTTTGCCATCGCCCAAGTCACCGAGCTAGAAGGCAACATCATCACGGCACTTGCACTAGTTATGGTGCTGGTCGTGGCGGCCATGGGCCTGCGCAGCGGACTCATCGTGGGCGCGTCTATTCCGGTGTCTTTTCTGTTCTCGTTGATTTTCATCTATCTACTCGGCTTCACTTTCAACTTCATGGTGATGTTTGGCATGTTGCTCGGCCTGGGCATGCTAATCGATGGCGCGATTGTGGTCACCGAATACGCTGACCGAAAAATGATGGAAGGCTTCGATTCACGCGCCGCCTACACCCTGGCGGCAAAGCGCATGTTTTGGCCAGTGACGGCCTCAATAGCAACAACACTGGCTGCATTTCTACCCCTTATGTTTATGCCAGGTGTTGCGGGCAAGTTCATGAGCTTCTTGCCTATCACCGTGTTCACCGTACTCATGGGGTCATTGCTCTTCGCTCTCGTATTTTGCCCCACACTTGGCGCCCTGTTTGGCAAAGCCGAAATCAAAGACAAGAAACACATGGCCAACCTGGCTGAACTGGAAAACGGCGATCCAACTCGCCTGCGCAATCTGACCGGCCTGTACGCAAAAGTGCTGCAGTACGCCACGCGCTACGCCAGCGTTACGATGATTCTTACCTTGGGCATCGTATTTGCGTGCTTCACGGCTTATGGCGAGTACGGTAAAGGCACTGTGTTCTTTTCTGACGCCGAGCCCCAATACGCGCAGGTGTTCATCAAATCCCGCGGCAACCTGTCGATCGAAGAAACCAATACCATGGTGTTAGATGTCGAAGAGCGCATCTTGCAAGTTGCTGACATCAAGTCGATCAATACCTACGCGGTAACACCAGGCTCCAACACCCGAGATCTTGATCGCATCGGCGGCGCCTTCATTGAAATGCAACCGGAAAGCGAGCGCGAACGGGGTGGCGATGCCGTTCTGGAAGAAATTCGGCAACGCACCGCCGGCATCCCAGGAATTGGCGTCGAAATTCAAGAAATGGAGCAAGGGCCACCGGCCGGCAAGCCCATCAGCATTCAGTTTTCTGCCAAAAACCGCGACCTGCTCGAACCCGCCGTAGCGCGTGTCCGTGCTTTTGTCGACACGCTCCCTGAGCTGCGCGAGATCTCCGATTCTCGATCGTTACCCGGCATTGAGTGGGAACTGTCAGTCGACCGAGCCCAGGCGTCCCTGTACGGAGCAGACGTTCTGCAGGTTGGTGTGGCTGTACAAATGCTCACCAACGGGGTGAAAGTCGGCGAGTATCGCCCTGACGACGCAGAAGAACCTGTCGACATTAGAGTTCGCTTCCCCTACGCAGATCGCGGAGTGGGCGCTCTGGATACCCTGCGCATCTCGACGCCACAAGGGTTGGTGCCGATCACCAACTTTGTCAGCCGCAAGGCCATGCCCAACGTCGATACCAACGAACGCATAGACGGAACACCGGTTGAGACGCTACGCGCCAATCTTGCCCCCGATATTCTAGCGTCAGATATGGTCCCCGTGATCGAAGCTTGGATCCAGAAACAAGACTGGGACCCAAGCATGACGATCGCCTTCCGCGGCGAAAACGAAGAGCAGGCCGAAGTGTTCGCGTTTGTCTTCTTCGCTTTTGGTATGAGCTTGTTGCTCATGTTCATTTTGCTGGTCACCCAGTTCAACAACATTTACCAATCTGTTCTCATTCTGTTTGCGGTGGTCCTGTCTACTGCCGGTGTGTTGCTTGGTCTGCTCATAACCGACAGCACCTTCAGTGCCATTCTTACCGGCGTGGGTGTTGTGGCGCTGGCGGGTATTGTCGTCAACAACAATATTGTTTTGATCGACACCTACAACCACCTGAAACGAGAGCACCCCGAGCTCGACTACGTGGCGTTGATTGTTCGAACCGGCGCCCAACGCCTTCGCCCCGTCATGCTCACGACAGTGACAACCGTGTTTGGCCTATTACCTCTTGCCAGCAACTACAGCATCGACTTCATCAACCGTTCTATCGTCTATGGCGGCCAGCTGTCGTCGTTCTGGGTACCGCTGTCACAAGCCATTGTCTCAGGGCTCACCTTCGCTACCTTGCTCACCCTGGTAGCAACTCCAGCGATGCTCGCCCTGCCCCACCAGTTGCACCAGGTATACCGCGGTGTTCGGCGTCGCTACCGAAACTGGCAGACGCGCAGAGCACAGCTCGCAGACGCGGTTTAATGGCCCAGCGTGCGCGGCTGATCTCCCTACTGCGCAAGCTACTAAACACATGTTAGACTCCGGCCGCTTCCCGCCGAGCCGCTGTGCCTATGACCTCAACTCAGGTTGAACAGTTTCTACAACATCTAAACGACGCCTGGCTGAGCCGTGATTACACGACGCTTGGGCAGTTGTACCATCAAGATGTCGTGCTGCTACCGCCCGATGCGGGCTCACCCCTGCTGGGACGGGAAGCTGTGCTTGCCACCTATGAAGATTTCCATGCTGCCTGCTACGTTGAGCGCTTCACCGTGACTGAACAGTCGAGTTGGCCTTTCAGCTCGCCACAGACGACAGGCGAAGCAATAACAACAATGGTGCATATGCGGTTTGCAATCGACTACCGATTTTCGCAATCTGCGTCTTCTGGCGAAACTACTACACCCAACACAGCACCCGAAACGATGCTGCAGACTGAACAAGGAATGGACGTCTACACCCTGACTCAAATCAGCGCTGAGCACGCACCAACTATTATCTGGCGGGCGCAGTTTACCCTGTGAATTCGCTACACAAACCTGACGAATGCCGCGGAGTTGTTGACCTGTCTGAGGTCAGCCGAGCCGATGTTAATCAGGTCGGCAACAAGGCGGCACTGCTCGGCGAGCTACTTAAGGCGCAACTACCCGCCATTAAGGGCTTGGTTGTTTGTGCGCAGAGCTGCGCGGGCCTACGTGCTACTCGCGAATTCTCTCCCGCCCTGCTCGCACAACTCGACGAGAGGCTGGATCAGGTTCTGCCAGACACCACGGCTTTTGCAGTTCGATCGTCAATTGTTGCCCGACCCGGTACCCGCCAGACGCCGCTTGCCCAAGGCCAACTCGCGCTGGGTCAACCCAGTTGCGAGTACTACGTTCCTCGCGATGCCCTGCCTATTGCCATCATTGCCTGTGCGAATGCCGCTCTTGAGGTGACCGACGGGCATGCAAACAACCCCGAAGCAGCGGTGCTGATACACCCGATGTTCAACGCTGACATTTCAGGCGCCGCCTTCACCGGCGGCATCAACAGCGGTGGGCCGAGCGACTATCTGGTGGAGTCCTGCTGGGGTCTCGGGCGCGCTCTGGTCGACGGCAATGCCGATCCCGACCGCTATAAGCTCGACCCAGGCTTCAAAGTGCAAGAGCAACAGCGCGGCCGTAAGCAACACAAGCTAGATCCCGCCCTCGCTGGCACGCTCGTGACGGTCAGTGAAAGCGAACGACTGGCCTGGACCCTTAACAAGGAACAGCTCAGAAAAATTGGCGCCTTGGCGAAGCGCTGCGAATCGATCCTTGGCGGGGTGCAAGACATCGAATTCTCGATTGTTGCACCAAACAGCGCACAGGAAGAGCTTGTACTGCTGCAGAGCACGCCGGTAACGGCTGCCAAGCTTCAGCCGGAAAGCGTGCCACCTGGCAGATGGGTTATCTATCTACCGCAGCTCGAGAATTTCTCTGAGCCGCTAACCCCCCTCACCGAGGACTTACTCAGTGCCGTTTTACCAGATTTTGCCCGCACGATTCACGGCCGGGTGTACCTAGACTTCGACAAACTGAGCAAACGCCTGCCACTCAAAGTAGATACGGCAGAGCTGACCGGCGGCCTGCTGTTCGAACAAGATCTGGCAACGCAGCCCTTTTCGCTGGGAAAGTTCCTGCGCCAAACACCGCTGTGGCTTGCCAATATTCCCTGGGCGTTGCCATTTTGGTTAGGCTCCAGAAATTTAGCCAAATCGCGTCGCGAAGGTTTCTGGGACTACGCTCAAAAGCTTGCAGACAACAAAGCCTTAAACGCAAAAGAACTGCTGCTGCTGTTTGCACGTGGCCGTTCAGCATTCAGCGCGCCCTGGCGTACACCGTTTCTACTGCACGCGTCGAGCGCGCGCTATCTGATGGCGATGGCCTTGCTGCAGCGGCTTACCAAGCGCTGGGCCAAACGCGAACTCGAAAGCGGGACGCTCCAGCAGCTGTACACCGGCAATGCAGACACTCTCAGCAACACCATGGTTGCAGACATTGCAGCCCTGGGTCGCCGTGTCGCGCAAACCCCCGAACTCAGTCAGGCATTTGCGCAACCCATGGATGGTCTCGCTTTGCATCAACTGCTCAATACTCATGCTGATCACAGCTTCGTCAACCAGTTCAGCGAGTTTGTGCAGCGGTTTGGTCATCGCGGGCCACGCGAAATGGAGCTCGCCAGCCCCCGCTGGACAGAACAACCCAATGCCTTGCTTGCCATGATTTCCATTCAAGCCAAGAAACAGGAAAAGAAACAGGAAAAGACACAGGAAACGGTTGATGGCTACAGCCTGCAGTTACTCGCCCGGGACGATCTGCATCAGGCCATTCGAAAACCCTGGCAACGACGCATAATCGATCACCTGTTGCGACGCATACGCTACTACCTGAGTCTGCGTGAAGACGCCCGACACTACAGCGCACGTGCCCTCTTCCTCGTGCGTAAACGACTGCTCGACTTTGAAGACCGCCTGTTGAGTGAGCGTAAATTGCAGCAACGTGGCGATTTGTTCTTTCTTAGCTGGAGTGATCTAAGCTATCTCGACAGCGGTCAGCTGTCACCGGCAGATGCAGCCACTCTCATTCTGGCCGCCCGCGAACAGCACGCTGATCGCAGTAGTAGCAAGGCGATTTGGACTCTGGGCTATAACCCAGACAGAACAGACCCCGCAACACCGCCAACAGAAAACCCCGATACCTCGGCAAATCTAGTCACCGGTCGTTGCGCTGGGCCAGGTACTAGCACCGGCATTGCACGGGTTGTATTAAACGATGCTGATCTCGCTAATTTCCAGCCGGGCGAAGTGCTCGTGCTGGCTTTTGCCAACCCCACCATGGCGGCCGCGGTTCACGCCGCGCGTGCGGTTGTGTGTGAACGCGGCAGCTACATGTCGCACCTGAGCACACTGGCTCGTGAGTGGGGCGTACCTTTTGTCGTGGGGGCCAAAAATTGCACCCGGGCAATAGCCACTGGCGAACGCGTCAACGTGGACGCCCTAAGCGGCAGGGTAGAAATTCTCGCCTAAAGTTCCCAGCTTCGAGAAGAAAAGACCCCGACGGTAAAGGGACTGGGGAGGGGGAAGGGGTTACCGCCGGGGTGCTAACCAAAGATTCATAGTCAGACTTATACTTAAGGTATAGCAGAGTATTTTCACCCTGCCAGCTGTCCGGCGCGACAACGACAGCCAACACCCCTTTCCGGTGTCGGTATTTATTTAGACGCTTTGGAAGCCTATCTCGACGAGGTAATGCCAGCGGTTAGATGGGAGCTAGTCGCGGTCGGATTCAATGGCTTGAGAGCCAATGGCTACCGACATAGCCAGGACGCGTTGCGCCTCTAGAGCATGCAGGTTTTCGATCAATTGACCGTCCAGCTCAACAACACCCAGCCCTTGGGCCTTGGCCTCATTCCACACGCGTAACACGGCTTTTGCGTGTTCAACAACCGCGTCAGAAAAGCCATAGATTGCGTTGGCGAGCTCAACCTGACCGGGATGAATCAGTGAACGGCCATCAAAGCCCAGTGCCCGCCCCTGCTCACAACTGGTTCGAAAGGTATCGAGATTACGAAAGTCGAGATGCACACCATCGAGAATATCCAGCCCATGCGCTCGAGCGACAGTTACGGCTCTTGATAACGCAAAAAGCAGCGGTTCACGGTTGGTAACGTGTTGCGCTCGTAACTCTTGCACCAGATCGCTGGTGCCCATCACAAGCGCTCCAGAAACCTCGCAGCTAGCATTTGCTCGCAGCAACGCCTCGGCTATCGCCTCGAGAGCTAGGATACTGCGGGGCGACTCGATCATGAGCCACAGTTGGGGGCGCACTTGCTGCCCTTTAGCGTCGGCTGTTTTACCCGGCTGCAAGCCGGCAAGAGCTGCAGCCGCAGCATCAACCATGGCGGCTGATTCTATTTTTGGAAACAAAACAGCGTCGAGCGCAACTCCATCAAGTGCAGCAACGTCGGCTGCACCCCAGGGGGTATCGAGTCCGTTCACTCGCACAATACGCTCGCGTCGGCCGTAATCGGTGGTGGTTAGCGAATGGACAATATTTGTTCGGGCGCTGGCCTTCGCTGCTGGTGCAACTGCATCTTCAAGATCAAAGATCAGTCCATCGCAGTCGAGTTGCGTCGCTTTTTGTTGGGCCCGGGCGTTAGCGCCAGGCATATAGAGAACGGAGCGTCTTGGACGCATTCCGGCTGTTACTCCACCTATGACGATCCCACCTAGGACGCAGGCGGAGCGGAGAACACCGCGGGTGAACGGCGATCTTTGTCAGCTCTTGTTGCTTTCAATTGGCAACTGTAACTCGACAGCACTGGAATCATGGCGAAGGCGCTAAACAACAGACCAAGCGCATGGCGCGAGCTCTCGTTTTGCCACCAGTTGCCGTGCAGCGTCGGTGCGAGTTCGAAAAAGCCAAAGAAGTAGAAGAACATCATCAACATGGTGCAGACCGCAATCACGCGATTAAGCGTGCGAGGAATACCGTCTATCAGCGCCGCTCCACTGACAAAGGCGCCAGCGAGGTAAATTGACAGCCAGACGCCTGAATCAGGATCATCGATCTGGAGCAAGGCAAAGCCCACAAATATCAGTGTGATCGCGATCAGTATCAGTCTCATCGGAACGCTCGCATATTGCCAGTTTGCCTCGTATGTTCTGATAGCGCCGGGTAGCTCCCCTAGGTCGTCTGAGGGATGAACCGGATTACCGCACGGCCTCGATCCGATGAGTGTGTGCGCAAAATCTAAGCCTTGATGGTCAGTCATTGCATTGTCATGGTCAACCGATTTGTTACCTAAAGTGACAAAAAGCTACGGAACTACACATCATATTTGCAAT
>JALZVT010000097.1 GCA_023300545.1 Pseudomonadales bacterium | reverse complement strand
ACAGAACACGACAGATAAGAGATAGCTCATGGATTTTAACGACACAACCGAAGAAGCCACGTTTCGCAGCGAAGTGCGTGCCTGGATTGCCGCCAACGCGCCCAAGCACCTGGCGGAACCACTCGCTTCCAGTACCTTTGGTGGCACCAATACCGGCGATGAAGACCCACTCGAAGCGGCAAAACGCTGGCAGAAAGTGAAGGCGGACGCCGGTTGGGCCTGTATTCAATGGCCCAAAGACTACGGTGGCCGGAACGCAACGCCGATCCAAAGTGTGATTTGGCGCGAAGAGGAAGGTCTGTACGGCAAGCTCAGCGGGACCTTCATCATTGGTCAGGGCATGTGTGGCCCAACGCTGATGGCCTATGCCAGTGAGGCACACAAAGAGCGCTATCTGCCGAAAATGGCCAGTGGCGAAGAGGTGTGGTGCCAGCTGTTTTCTGAGCCCCATGGCGGTTCTGACCTGGCGGGTTTACGAACGCGTGCAGAGCGCGACGGCGACGACTGGGTGATCAATGGCCAAAAAATCTGGACCTCGGGAGCGCACTATTCTGACTACGGCATTCTGATCACCAGAACGGATCCAACCGTGGCCAAACACAAAGGCCTGACCATGTTTTTCCTGGATATGAAATCGGCCGGTGTCGACATTCGGCCCATCAAGCAGGTGAACGGCCAGAGTGGCTTCAACGAAGTCTATTTTGACAACGTACGCATTCCCGATGCCCAGCGCCTTGGTGAAGTGGGTGATGGCTGGCGCGTTTCGCTGACGACCCTCATGAACGAACGTCTAGCCATTGGTGGCAGCATCGCAACAGGCGTACCGGAAATTCAAGAGCTGGTGGATGAGCTGCCGATGGGTAACGGTCGGGCGCTGGATAACCCGGCTGTGCGTTCGAAGCTTGCTGACTGGCATGCGAAGGCCGCAGGGTTGCGCAATACCGCGGCCCGTTCGCTCAGCGCGCTGTCGAAAGGCGAAATTCCTGGTCCGGAAAATTCGATTGGCAAATTGGTAGCGGGCGGCATGATGCAAGACATCGCAAAGTTTGCGATGGATTTGCAGGGGCCGGGCGCGCTAATTGTCGACCCGAAGATCGCGGAAGGTAATGCGCGGTTTCAGGCGATGTTGCTGCGTTCTCCCGCGGTGCGAATCGAAGGCGGTACCGATCAAATCTTGCGCAATATCATTGCGGAACGTGTGCTCGGCTTGCCGGCTGATATGCGCGCTGACAAGGGCTTGCCGTTTAACGAGATTCCGACCGGCGGCAGTTAGCTGTTATCCGCTTCGCTCACTGCAATGTAGTGAGCGGGGCGAGCGCCGCCAGTGGCGCGGCGTTCGCGAGCATCGGCAACCGTTTCTAGCTGTTCCGCGCGTTTGATCGCTTCACGATGATTGGTAGGCACGCTGTTGGTGTTATCGGGGGCGGGCATGTCTGCGGCGTGGTAATAGCCCACAGGTGTTTTTTTGCCGGTTGTTTTTTTGCTTAGGTCGAGATCCCGTTCGTTGGTGCCGCGAGGTGCGCGCACCTCATCGTCGACAATCTCGAGGTCAAGCCACCAGCGTTTTATGGGATTGCGCGTGCCAAAGCCCAGCTTGTCGTCGAGCGACACTGCGATGGGCACTAGCCATTTTTTCAGCCAGCGAGCATTCACGCCCAGCCATGAGCCCACGCGGTGCAGCACGGCGCCGTCTGCGGTAACCACCTTGTTCAGCGGACAGGTTTTCATGCAGCGTCCGCAGGCTGAGCCTTTTGGGTTGGTCACACGGTAGGTCGTGCAGCGCTCAACGTCGGGCTTCCAAATTTCGTAGCCGTTGAACATGACCTTGTCGCCAAAGGGGATCGCGTTGACGGGGCATTCGCGTGCGCATTTCAGACAGCCGCTGCAAAACTCTTGCAAACCAAAGTCGATTGGCTGATCGACTTCGAGTGGTAGATCAGTGGTGAGCACGACTGACTTGAAGCGCGGACCCACAAAAGGATTAAGTACCAGTTCGCCGATGCGGCTGAGTTCGCCAAGGCCCGCGAGCAACACCAGCGGGATCTGCAAAACGTCGCTGTCTGCGTTGGTTTGGGGGCGAGCAGAGACGCCTTTGCGCCGGAGGAAGTTTGCCATCACGCCGGCGATTTCGGCGCCGCGTAAATAGCCGCGCATCGACTGGCAACCAGATATCCAGTCGTCGCCGCTGGCGCCTTCCATGGTGTCGTAGCCCTGATCAATCAGCATGACCACGGCGTACTTATGGTAAGTCGCTGTTTCGCTGCCGTCCGGGCGGTGCGAGTACCAGGCGTAGTCAGGCACTTCGCAAATGCCGACCAGATCGACACCCAAGTGATAGGCCAACGCGCGGATAGCGTCGCTGTTGGTCTGTGGACTTTGGTCTGTCAGGTGATTTGTTTGAGAACTCTTGGCGTTCAGCGGGTCATCATCCTGATGGGGTGCAAGGGCACGCAGTGGTCCCATCATGCCCGCTGTGAGCGGGTGCTTGGATGCAAAGCGCGACACTTCGCGCTGGGCTTTGGGACCCAGATCGCCTGCGCGGGTGCGCATGAAAAAGTTAGCGCGTTGGGGTACTCGCGGAATTTCATCATCAAGAATCAGCGTGGTCGGCCGTTCGACGCGTTCCAGCTGTTCCATGGGATAGCGGCTGTAATGTGTGGGGCGCTTGTTGATGCGATTGTGCTCGCGCCCCGAGGTGGCACCATTGATCCCAAGCCAATGGCGTAACGCGCTGGGCCGAGCGTTGGTTGCCAGCGGCTCATCGGTTGCTAGTGCGTAGTTTGTGCAGATCACGGCCAGTTCAAAATTGGCAAGAAACGGCGTTGTGAGGGTGTCGTTTGATTGGCGTTGGGCGATGCCAGCCATGACCGCCAGGCGATTGAGGTCGAGGTCAGTTTCGCCAGCAATCTGTGCCCGCGCGGCAAAGCCGAGGGTGCGTATGTGGCCCGCCACGCAGGCCACAATTTCCATGGCGCGCAGGCGCGCAACATCACCCGCAGCGCTGCCTAGCCAGTCTGCAGCGAGCGTGCCCGGTTGCTGCGCTCGGCCATGGGCCACCAGCACAACAATAGCGTGGGTTGAATCCGCGACGGGGTCTTTGTGCGTTGCATCGGTGCACCAGGCTGTTTCTGGTAGTTTGCAAATACCAACATGGCTGGCGTCCAGATAATAGGCGGCGCCCTTGATTTCACGGGTGCGCAGCGCGAGATCGTCAGGAATAGGCGCGCGCAAAATGGCGCGTTCGCCAGTTAAAAAAGGCCGGTAGTAGCCAAGATGGTCGCGTACAGCCTGTGTTAACTCGCTCTGGTTTTTTGTGTCGTTTGTTGCTGTAAAAAATGGGTTGGCTTGAGTTCTACTGATGCTCGGTCGACCGGCTTCCCGGGCGTAAATGGCCGCATCGGTGGGCAATGCCTCAAGGGGATAGGGGCCAAGTTCTACGCCACGGTTTACGGCGGCGTCTCTTAGCAATCGCTGCAGCAGTGTTGGAGTCAGCTGTTTGCTCATGGGTGTTTGTTCATCAAGGTGTTTTGGTTAGCACTGGGCGGGTTCGCGCTTGACCGCGCGATCAACCCAAATGCGTTCGGTGGTGGGGTTGTAGCGAGCGTAGAAGGGGCGCGGCAATCCACGGCAAAAGTCGCGCATGCGGGTCTTTGCGTCTAACAGTGACGCCGCCGCAAAGTAGGTGGGCTGGTAGTCGGTTATGGGGAAATCTTGTTCAGCGGCAACATCGGGTTCCCAGGGCTGAATGCTAGGTGGTGTGCGGTCGGCACTGGCACCGCAGGCGTACTCAAGCTCGCCAAAGCTCGACAGCAATCCAGCGCCATAGGCCTTGAGTCCACCCGCTTCGCGCACCACACCAAACTCGACAGAATGCCAATAACATCTGGCCAAGCGCTCAATGTCGGCGTCGGTTGCGCCCAAACTTGCTAGACCTATTTCCTGGGAGAGCTCCGCAAACGCGGTGTCGGCGAACATTGGGGCATGGCCGAGTAACTCATGACACACGTCAGGCTCTGGGGTGTACAGCGGCGTTGATGGGTGACGAACGTATTGGGTGCTAAAGAACACGCGGAAGGCCAGGCCGTTAAGGAAATCTCTAGAGCTCAGCAGGCCGGCAACGGGCCGGATACGAAAGCCGGTTCGGTCTTCAAGAAAGCGGTTAATGGCCCGGCCTTGAGGGATCTGTGTCGCGCCAAAACCACAGTGTTGTTGCAGCTCTCCTAGCGCGGTGAGATAGGCGGAGCAGGCGTGCTTTGCGTGCAGATTCTGCAAGGTGTTGTAAACCTCGCCCCAAGTCTGGGTTTCTTCCTTGGTGTACTCGACCAGTGGGACGCGGTCGCCGTGACGGTAGTTGCGGGCAAGGTTGTCGATCTCGGCCCGGCGGGCGCGATACTGTGGGTCACTGAAGCCCGGGTGATCGGCCGTAAGATCGGTGCCGGCGTCCAGAGTGCCGTTGGCAATGTCATCGAGCTCAGAAATTTGCCGCGGAAACCAAGGCACCAGACGATCGTCGAGTACCAGTAAGCCCAGCGCGTAGGTCGACAGTTCGGCAATGACCGCAGCGATTTGTGGTTGGTCTTGTTGGCCTTCGCAGTCGACATAGATGTCGAAGCGTTCGTGCTTTGCCGGGCGCGACTCGATGTGAGTCAGATTGATGTCATGGCGGGCAAAGGGCGCCAGAGCCCGTGCCAGTGCGGCGGGCTCATCGCGCAGGTTAATCAGCAAAGACAGACGGGGTTCGCGGCGGCGCATGGACAGGTATTCGCAGGTTATCTGGAGCGCGCAGGATACACCGTTCGGCGGGTGGATTGACGAGCCAAGTGACGGATTCGTGGGGTGCTCAGTCGAGTAGAGCGCGAACCTGAGCAATGCGTTCGATGGTCTCGAGCGCTTCGGTTTGGTCACCACTGAGGTTGCGAACGATGATATCGCTGAACCCCATCTTGTGCAGGGCGCGCAGTTGCTCGGCTACTGAATCGACATCGCCATAAATCAGGGCATCAGGGTTGATGCCTCGGTAGCCGCCATCGATATAGGGTTGTACGACCTGTTTTGCCTGGGCTGTTGTTGCGCCGACAAAGATGTCACGGCGGATAGCCGTCGCGGTTGTTTGGGTGCCGTGTTCGGCGCAGGCCTGACGGTAACGATTAAGACCATCTGCGGCCTGGGCGGGTGTCAGCCCTGGGGAGGCCAACCAGCCATTAGCCATGCGTGCTGTGCGGTTGATTGCGGGTTGGGCAACTGATCCGACCCAGACTTCGATGGGCTCGGGTGGCAGCGGCGAGATGCGGGCGGATTTGATGTGCCAGTACCGATCTTCGGTAACGGTTTCGCCCCGCCATAGGGCCTGCATCAGCGTTAACGCACTTTCGAACAGGCCTACCCGATCTTGCAGTCGAGTGCCCATTGCGCCGGCCTGGCGAGCATCGCCGCCCAGCCCGCACTGCATGATGAAGCGGTTGCCCGCGATGGCGGCTAGTGTTGCGATCTGTTCCGCAAGTAACACGGGATGCCACAGAGGTAATAGGTAGAGTGCGCCAACGGGACGGTCTGGCCATTCTGCGAGCAGTCTGCCGAGTATCGGGGTGTTTTGGTAATAGGGTTCACTGGTGCTGTGGTGATCGCCGACAAAGAGCGTGTCGAGGTCTGCCTGTCTGGCCTGGGCGGCACGCTCGATCATGTAGCGTGCGCCGTCGCGAGGGTTGTCGACACG
>JALZVT010000096.1 GCA_023300545.1 Pseudomonadales bacterium | reverse complement strand
TTTTCGGTTTTCGGTTTTCGGTTAGTTGGTTCGAATCGATTCAAACATTCGCTTAGTGTCTAGTGCCCTCCTTTGTGGGTCTGTTGAACAGGTCTGGTTTTTGGTTGTCGTTTTGGGCGCGCCGGATTGACGACGGCGCGATGTCAAATCTTGGCCGCCATTTGCTGTGCAGTGCGCTTGGGTCTTGGCGCGCTGTGACGCGATTTGCCCTAGGGCGCTGGGCCTGATGGCGGTGTATGGGGCGACGTAGAACGTTGGTGTAAGACGCGGTGTCGGTGAGCGGGGGCGAGTAGGGTGTTGAAAGGGGTAGTAGGAAAGGGTCGTTGCAAAGCTCGCTGGGTGCCCGTGAGGGTGGCTGGCGGCTTTGCAAGAGAGGCGCACTTCTAAACGAGCCTCTTCCGCTCGTTTGAGGGGGGAATCGCCATAGATTCTCGGTATTTGGCCACAGTGCGTCGCGCCACCTTGATGTTCTGTTCGTTTAGTATTGCCGCGATTTTGCTGTCGCTCAACGGTTTTTTTGGATTTTCGTCCGCGGTAAGCTTCTTGATTAACGCACGAATGGCTGTGCTGGATACTTCGCCGCCGCTGCTCGTACTCACGTGGCTCGAAAAGAAATACTTCAGTTCGAAAATACCACGTGGCGTGTGCATGTATTTGTTGGTGGTGACCCGTGAAATGGTTGATTCGTGCATCTCCACGGCTTCAGCGATGTCGTGCAGTACCAGCGGCTTCATCGCTTCTTCGCCGTAGTCCAGAAAGGCGCGTTGGTGGTCCACGATCTGCGTGGCAACCTTCAGCAGCGTATCGTTGCGGCTGACCAGGCTTTTAAGAAACCAACGTGCTTCCTGCAGATTGTCACGTAAATACTGGTTGTCAGAGCTTGAATCCGCGCGCTTGATGAGGCCGGCATAGGTCTGATTGATGCGCACTTTGGGCATGGCCTCGCCGTTCAGGGTGACCTGCCAGCGCCCGGATACCTTGCGAACCTGCACGTCGGGCACCACGTACGCCGCAGCACCACCGCCGATGCTGCTGCCCGGTCGTGGATTTAGCGTCTGAATCAGCTGCACCACCTGGGCAAGTTCTTCGTCGGACAATCGAGTTTTACGTCTCAGACTCGCAAAGTCTTTGGCGCCCAGCACATCAAGGTGTTCGGTGACCAGTGTGATGGCCTCGTCGCGCCATGGGCACTGGGCCGGCAGCGCGCGCAGCTGGATGGCCAGGCAGTCGGCGAGGTCTGCAGCGGCGACACCCAGTGGGTCGAAGTGCTGAATGCGGTGTAATACCGCCTCGATCTCGTCGACTTCAATTTCCAGTTCCGCCTCAAAACCTGAGCAGATTTCCTCCACCGTCAGCATCAATAGGCCGTCGGGATGAATGGCGTCGATGATAGCCAGCCCCATCAGCTGATCGCGGTCAGACATGGGCGTCAAGTTAAGCTGCCACAGCAGATGGTCGGTCAGGGTCGTGGTGGCGCTGTTGCGAGACTCAAAGTCCAGGGTGTTTTCCCCAGAGGCCTGTGTCGAATTGGCTGCCAGGTCTTCCCAGGAGCTGTCCACGGGGACGTCATCTGGAATGTCGTTGTCGTAGTCAGAGACGCCGGCCATGTCTTCGAACTCGTTAAGTTCGCCAGTCATTTCGCTGCCGGTGCTGTCGTCCGTTGCGCCCAAGCCATCTGGTTCGAGTGCGCCGCTCGTATAGTCGTCTACCGGATCAAGCTGTGACAGCTCGGGTTCGGCCTCAGCGGCGTCGTCGGCAAACTCATCTTCGAGTTCAAGCAGTGGGTTTTCTTCGAGGGCTTGCTGGATTTCTTGCTGCAGTTCCATAGTCGACAATTGCAGCAGGCGGATAGCCTGCTGCAGCTGTGGGGTCATGGTCAGCGACTGACCAATTTTTAACTGCAGAGATTGCTTCATTATGAAGCTAGTTTAACTGGTTGATTATCTAAAGCTCGAATTGATCGCCCAGATAAACATTGCGTACCGTCTCATTCTGCAGGATCGTTTTGGAATCGCCGGCCTCAATAATCGCGCCCTGGACCACGATGTAGGCTCTGTCACAAATATCTAGGGTATCGCGCACATTGTGATCGGTGATTAAAACGCCAATGCCGCGCGCCGCAAGATCACGAATCTGTGCCTTGATATCGCCGACTGAGATCGGATCAACCCCTGCGAACGGTTCGTCGAGCAGCATAAAGCGCGGATTGGATGCGAGCGCCCGGGCGATTTCCAACCGTCGGCGTTCGCCGCCTGACAAGCGCTCGCCGCGCTGTGTGCGAATGGGCGTCAACCCAAATTCGTCAAGCAGCTGGTCTTCTCGTTCGCGTCGCTCGGTTCGTGACATGCCTTTTTGCAACTCGAGAATGGCGCGTATATTTTGTTCAACGGTCAGGCGGCGAAACACGCTTGCCTCTTGGGGCAGATAGCCGATTCCAGCTCGTGCTCGCCCGTGCATCGGTAATTTGGTGAGGTCTTTATCATCGAGTTCAACGCTGCCGCCATCTGCCTTCACGAGGCCGACAATCATATAAAACGACGTGGTTTTACCTGCGCCGTTTGGCCCCAGCAGACCAATGATTTCGCCGCTGCCAACTTCGATGCTGATGTCGGATACGGCCTGATGCGAGCCGTAACTTTTTTTCAGATTGCGGGCGCGAAGGGTTGTCGGCTTGTCTGTTGCGCTACTGGGGGTAGGTGTTGATGCGTTCAAGCTAGCGGCCACCGTCTTGGTCTTTGGTCGAGCGTTTTGGCTGCAATGTCATTTTAATGCGCTTCGGTTCTGCACTGGCGGCGTCAACACGGCCAGCGCGAATGTCGTATTCGATCAACTCGCCGCGAAAATCGTTACCCTGCTGAGTGAGGTGAGCGTTGCCCTTTAGATCGACCTTCTCATCCCGGGTGTGATAAACGATGGTGCGCGCGTCAGCCTGCATGTTTTCTTGATCGGTTTTGAGTTGCTGGGTGTAGTACGCGGGGCTGCCGTCCGCGGTTAAACGCACAACCTTGTCGTCTTCGAATTCGATAGTGACGACTTCAGCGGTAATTTTTAGGGAACCTTGATTAACACGGACATCCCCCCGATAGGTGGCCTTTGACGCTTTTTCTTCGAACACCAGTTCGTCAGAAAAGATTTTGATGGGCTGGTCAGCATCGTCGTTAAGGGCGGCAACGGAGCCGCTGCCAAAAATGCAGATGAGCGCGCAGGCAAGCGCTCTTCGCAATTTTGCTCGATTGTGCGTGGCCAGATTGTGCATGGCTAGTTTGTGCGTGGGTCGATTACTTAAACTGAGAAGGTAGAACAATCGTCTGTACCTGGGTTGTATCGCCGCGCAACTGCAGCACGCTGGTGGCGAGATTGCCGCGCATGCTCGAAGCGGTGGTGCGGCCCGTGTGAGAGTTGATGGTAACACTCTCGTCTGATTCGACGAATTCACGATCTGGGTACAGATATATAGCGGTGCCACTCACTGTGAGATGGGCAGGGGGTGTGCGTTGTTGAGTCAGCTCTACGTTTTCGCGCAGAAAAACCACCTCTTCCAGTGTTCCATCGAGTTTGGGGCGTTGCCTTACATAACCGTAATTGGCGGTAGCGTGCCAAGGCGGGCCGGTGGTGCTTGTGAGCTTCAGGTCCGGGCGTTCGAGTCGGGTGAGTTGGCTGTCTTCGTTGCCGTCGTTGTGGCCGCTTCCTGCATTTTCATTGGGGCTAGCGCGGTCAAAATGGCTTACGCGCTGGGCGAGCAATAAATATTTGCGGCTGCCGTCGGCACGAAACTGATGAATGACGGCGTTGTCGATGTAGAGATCAGGTTCGTCCTGCAGCTCAGGAGGCAGGCTCGCAGACCCGGTCTGATTGCTGCTGTTGCGTTGCAGCCACTGTGTGCCTGCGGCGACAACCGCGGCGGTAATCAGCAGCACGACCAGTAGAGTTGACCGGTTGGCTGGCGGCCTCGGGTTGGCCTGTGCGTTCGAGCTTGCCACAGCCTGGCTCACCCTGAGTGTTCGGCACGAGCTGCGGCGTTCTTGTGAAGCACAATGGCGTCAGCCAGTTCGCGTACGGCACCTTTGCCGCCAGGCAGGCTAGCTACCCAGTCGGCCCGTGCCCGTACCTCGGGGTGGGCGTCAGCAACTGACAGCGCGCAGCCGACGGCTTCGAACAGCGCGATGTCAGCGATGTCGTCACCCACATGCGCCATGTTTGCGACATCAATGCCGGTGATTGAGCTTAATTCCCTGAGTGCAGGAAGTTTGTCTTCGCTGCCTTCATAAAGGTGAACGATGCCCAGTTCGGCGGCTCGACGTCGAACCATGGCTGAACTTCGACCGCTGATGATCGCGAGTGTTACCTGGTTTGCCTGCAGGCGTTTCAGCGCGGAGCCATCCTGTGTGTAGAACGCCTTCAGTTCTTCGCCGTTGCTGGTGTAGTAGAGCTTGCCATCGGTTAGCACGCCGTCGACGTCGAGACACAGCAACTCGATACGGGCGAGTTTTTCGGCAACGTCTGCGCTCAGCTGTGTCATCAGCGGTGCGCTTAAGCCTGCAGGTAAAGCATGTAGTTGTAGCCTATCCAGCTGAGAATCAGCACCGCACCTTCGAAGCGAGTGATGATGGCTCGAGAGCCTATGCCATAGGCAAACAGACCCAGCAGGAGCGTTAGCGCGACCATCATGCCGCAGTCACGCCAGAACACGGCAGCGCTGATGTCGGTGGGACTCACCAGTGCCGGTACGGCGAGCACAGCCAGAATGTTCAGAATATTGGAGCCAACCACGTTACCGACAGCAATGTCGGTGTGGCCCTTCAGAGCAGAGCCCACCGTAGCGGCAAGCTCGGGCAGGCTGGTGCCGACGGCAACTATGGTGAGACCGATGATCAGTTCGCTGACGCCTAGGTCGACGGCGATTTCTGTGGCGGCCCAGACCAGCACATTGGCGCTGGTTAGCAGAACCACAAGGCCAGACCCAAGCCAAAACAGCGCCTGCTTTTTAGGCATCTCTGGCAGTTCGTCGAGTTCCTCGTTGATGGCGTCGCTGATCTCGTTTGGATCGGTGTTTTGGCGGCGTAGCAGTCCAAACAGGATGAACCCGAGGCCCATTAGCAGCAGCACGCCGTCGATGCGCGACAAGCTTTGATCGAATAGGAGTACAAGGGCTAGGCCCGTGGCACCAAACAGCCAGGGCAGTTCGGTGCGCAGTGTCGTGCCGCTGAACGGCAGTGGCGCCAGAATCGCCGTGATGCCCAATACCATGCCGATGTTGGCGATATTTGAGCCAACAGCGTTGCCCACGGCGAGTAACGGGTTGCCTTCGAGGGCGGCGGCGAGGGCCACCAGTATCTCTGGGGCGGATGTGCCCAGCGAGACGACCGTTAGGCCAATCAACATTTTCGACATGCCAGCGTTCGCAGCGGTAGCCGCAGCGCCAGACAAAAAGCGGTCTGCACTCCAAACGAGGGCGATAAAGCCGCCTATTAGGACAAGAATGGGAACCAGCATGGAGATAGAGGTGTCTACTTCGAGAGAATTTTGAACGCGTTATACGGGACGGACTTTAGACGGATAGCGAGAGAACGCCAAGGTGGTATCATTTTTCATTCTCATAAAGGTTCTTTTTGCGACGCCTGAACCGGTGTTTGCGTCTGAAACTATCATTTAACTCCGGCATTTCAGGGCCCAGCGCGTTGTTTAATCTCATCGAAGTTCGAGACCTGCACTACGCTCGTGGTGAGCGGGTCATTTTCAACGGGCTCAATCTCGACGTTCCGCGTGGCGAAATCACGGCAATAATGGGCCCCAGCGGCACGGGGAAAACCACACTGCTGCGCATTATTGGCGGGCAGGTGCGCCCGGACCACGGCAAGGTTCTGGTTGACGGCCAAGATGTGTGTGCGCTGTCGCGCCGAGATCTGCTGGAGCTGCGCCGCAGTATGGGCATGCTGTTTCAGTCCTCCGCGCTGTTTACAGATCTCACCGTCTACGAAAACGTGGCGTTTCCGCTGCGGGTTCACACCGATCTTGAAGAGCGGCTCGTGCGCAATATTGTGCTGATGAAGCTCAATTCTGTTGGCTTGCGAGGCGCTCGAGACCTGCTGCCGTCACAGCTTTCTGGCGGTATGGCCCGACGCGTGGCGTTGGCCCGTGCCATTGCGCTTGATCCCCACCTCATTATGTACGACGAGCCCTTCACCGGGCAGGATCCCATCGCCATGGGGGTGTTATTAACCCTAATCAAAGGGTTGAACGAGTCCCTGGGCATGACCAGTCTGCTGGTGTCGCACGACATCCATGAGACGGTGTCTATTGCGGACAAGATCTACGTCATCGCAGATGGCGAAGTGGTTGCCTATGGTTCGCCTGATGTGTTGAAAAATCACAGTTCGGCGCGCATCCAACAGTTTATGCACGGCTCTCCCGATGGCCCTGTGCCGTTTCACTATCCGGCGGATGAGCTGGAATTCGACTTGCTGGGCAGCCCCTGATGTTCCGATTTTTGCGCTTACTCGGGCAGCACGTGCTCGAGAGCCTGCAGACGCTTGGCCGGGCTTCTGTGCTGTGGGTTATGGCATTGTGGGGGCTTCCGAAGCTTGCCGACGTACCCTTGGCGATCAAGCAGGTCTACAGCATTGGTGTGTTGTCGCTGGTGATCATCATTCTTTCAGCATTTTCGATAGGTGCAGTGATCTCGCTGCAGTTTTATACCCAGTTGGTGCGCTTTGGCGCTGAGTCTACGGTTGGCCTTGGTGTCGCGCTCACCGTGTTACGGGAGCTGGGGCCGGTAGTGACCGCGCTGTTGTTTGCCGGGCGGGCGGGGTCGGCCATTACCGCCGAAATTGGCCTGATGAAGACCACCGAACAACTGTCTAGCATGGAAATGATGGGGGTCGACCCTTTGCATCGAATTGTGGCGCCCAGGCTGTGGGCTGGCTTCTTCTGTCTTCCCATCCTCACGGTTATTTTCAGTGTGGTGGCGATTCTTGGTGGAGCGCTGGTCGCCGTGGACTGGCTTGGTGTCAGTGCGGGCAGCTTCTGGTCTGGCATGCGCGATGGCGTGTTGATTGGGCGTGACATTGGCAACGGCATGATCAAGGCCGTTATTTTTGCGGTGGTGGTGACCTGGATCGCCGTGTTTCAGGGTTATGACACGGTGCCAACCGCTGAAGGTATCGGTGAAGCCACCACGCGAACGGTTGTATACTCTTCCATCGCCATACTCGCGCTCGATTTTGTGCTGACTCTGGTGATGTTTGGGGATTTCAACTAATGCGAAGTTTTGCTAACAACCGCCAGCCAACACCCAATAACGGCGAGATCCCGGCCACGAGTCAGGCCACGAGCTAGGAAAGTAGATAACCATGCGAATGCGAACAATTGAAATAAGTGTCGGGTCCTTTGTGCTCGCGGGCATTATTGCCATGGTGTTTTTGGCGGTGCGCGTCAGTGGTATTAACACCACTGCTGATGATGAGACCTATTTATTGCAGGCGCGCTTTGACGACGTTTCTGGGCTGCGTGAACGGGCCAAAGTGACTATTGCCGGAGTTACGGTTGGGCGGGTCACTGGCATTAGTGTTGATGCCGAATACGGTGAAGCCGTTGTCGGGCTTGCGGTGCAGAGCTCGATTGGTCTGTTGGCGCTCGACACGGGCGCGCAGATTGTGACTGAGGGGGTCATGGGAGGGCGTTATGTCGCTCTGACGCCAGGTGCTGACGAGGAATTGCTGGCCAGCGGCGACTTTCTAACTGAAACCCAGGGCGCACTTGTTCTTGAGAAGCTGATCGGCGACTTTGTCACCTCGCTCGGTAACTAAATTTTACGAGCAACGCTTTGCTCGAAAGAGGAATCTACTATGTTCAAACTGTTGTTAAATTGCCGACCCGTTGTGCCGGCTGTTCTGCTGTTTATCGCGGCGACCTTCTCAACTCAGGCGGCTGACGTCGCTCCGGCTGATGCTCAGTTGTCACCCCATGCGGTTATTCGTGCCACCTCCGAGGAGCTCGTTGGGCTCATCGACGAGGCGCGAGGCTATGTGGATGAGGATCCTGACCGTTACCACACCGCGGTTCAGGCGCTGCTTGACCCTGTGGTCGACTTTCGATCGTTTTCACGACTTGTTATGGCGTCGCATTACAAAAAAGCGACGGTAGAGCAGCGCAAGCGCTTTGCCTCCTCGTTCAAACGTTCGCTGGTGAAAACCTATGCGTCAGCGCTGATGCAGTTTAGTAACGAAGAGATCAAGGTGCTCGACCCGACACGGGCGCCGCGCGATCCGCGCCGTCCCACGGTGAACATGGAAATTACCACCGCCAGTGGCGCGGTGTACCCGCTGAGCTACACCATGGGTAAGAGTAAGGCGGGGCAATGGCAGATGAAAAACATCATCATTAACGGCATTAACCTTGGGCTGACGTTTCGTAACCAGTTCGGCAGCGCCGTTCGCGATAAAAAATACGGTGGCGATCTCGACCAGGTTATCGCAGCCTGGGGTGGTCTTGTTACTGAAGTCGACACGACGGGCACACAAGACTCTTGAGTACAGGGTCTGACATCGAGCTGATTGCATTGGCCTCAGCAGCGGCGGACGAGGTTCGTAGTGGCATTGTCACGACGCCGATTACCTTGCACAACGCGAACGCGATGAGTGCTGCCGGAGAGGCCTTTATTGCCGCAAGCAAAACGCTGGAAGTGCGACTTGATATGGCAAAGGTTGAGCCATCGAGTGTTGCGGTTGCAGTGACGCTTGCCTGGCTCGGCAGTGCGCAGCGGCACGGCAAGGAGTTGTGCCTGACTAGTCTGAGTGCCGATTTTAATGGCGTCATTGAATTCTCTGGCATCTCGTCTATGTTTGCCGAGCATATTAGTTCGGTAGCCTAGAAACTCGTTGTACGCTAGCCCTGCCTCGCTCGTTACACAGACTCATTCCAAGAACCTCGGCCCATCTAGCCAGCCGAGCCAAACAAAACCATTACTATTAGAGGAATAACCCGCGTGATTGAACAGATTCGGTCGTCCATAGAAGCAGAGCTCGAGTTTGTTGAGCTTGATGTTCAAGGTGAGGGCGGGCGATATGAAATTTATATTGTCAGCGAGCTTTTTGCGGGTATGAATCGAGTCAAGAAACAGCAAGCCGTGTATCGACCTATTAAGCCGTTGCTGGCCGATGGTAGCGTGCATGCGATTACGATTAAGGCCTTTGCGCCTTCTGAAGTGCAGGACTAGCCGTGCAACAACTACTTATCAAGGGCGGCCAGCGACTGTCTGGCGAAGTGCGAGCGTCTGGCGCGAAAAATGCGGCACTGCCTTTGCTCGCGGCAGCGCTTTTAACCGACGGCCGGGTGCGATTTGAAAACGTACCGCATTTGCATGACGTCACGACAATGATCGAGTTGCTGGGTTGTCTTGGTGTTGACGTGCTGGTGGATGAGCGGATGGGCGTTGAGGTTTGCGCTGCAGGGGTCAATGAGTTTTGCGCGCCCTATGAGTTAGTGAAAACCATGCGCGCCTCGTTTCTAGTGATGGGGCCTCTGCTGGCTAAGTTTGGCGAAGCTGAGGTGTCGTTACCCGGTGGCTGTGCGATTGGCGCGCGGCCGGTGGACCAGCATCTGAAAGGTTTTGCGGCCATGGGTGCTGAGATTACCGTGAGCGATGGCTACGTGCGGGCAGCGTTAAAGCCTGAATGCAATGGTCGGCTTCAGGGTGCAACCGTGCTGTTCGATATGGTCACGCACACGGGTACAGAAAATATTTTGATGGCGGCGACACTTGCCAACGGAACGACCGTGCTGGAAAACGCAGCGCGTGAGCCGGAAGTGGTTGACCTTGCAAACTGTCTGATTGCGATGGGCGCTAAGATCGAAGGCGCTGGTACGGCCACAATTACGGTAGAAGGTGTTGAGTCGTTGCATGGCGCCACTCATTCTGTCATTCCCGATCGCATAGAAGCGGGCACCTATCTTTTGGCGGGTGCAGCTACAGGAGGCAAGGTAAAGGTGACCGGCGTAGTGCCGCAAACCCTGGAAGCTGTCTGTGCTAAGTTGCGCGAAACGGGCGCCATTGTTGAGGAAGGCGAGGACTGGATCATTCTCGATATGCAGGGCAAACGACCGCTCGCCGTGGATATTCGGACCGCTCCTCATCCCGGCTTTCCGACCGACATGCAGGCTCAGTTTCTGGCTCTAAATACCATTGCCGAGGGCACATCGCGAATTACGGAAACAATCTTTGAAAACCGTTTTATGCATGTTCAGGAAATAAATCGGCTCGGTGCCAGTATCGATTTTGAAGGCGGTACGACCGCGATTGTCCGTGGAGTGGAAAAACTTCATGGCGCGCCCATAATGGCGACCGACCTGCGCGCGTCGTCCAGTCTTGTTATTGCGGGGCTGGCGGCAGATGGCGAAACCCTTGTGGACCGGATTTATCACATTGACCGTGGCTATGAACGACTTGAAGAAAAACTGGCCCAACTGGGCGCCCGAGTGCAGCGCGTCTCGGGATAACTCTCGCGCTAGCGCCGGCTGTAGCTGCGCGCGTCTTTCTGTGGCATTCACATGTTGACCATCGCTTTAAACAAAGGCACCCGAATTCTTGGCAAGTGTCTGCCGTTGCTTGCTGCTGCGGGTATCGAGCCCGCTGAAGATCTGGGTGCTACGCGCAAACTGGTGGTGCCGAGTAAATGCGGTGCTGCGCGGCTAGTTATTATGCGTGGCGATGATGTACCCACCTTTGTTGAGTACGGTGCTGCGGATATTGGTATTGTTGGCAAAGATACGCTGCTTGAAACGAACGCCACGGATTATTATGAGCGCCTTGATCTGGGCGTAGCGCGCTGCAATCTGATGACCGCTGGCGAGCCCAATGCCACGCCGCCGGTCGGCCCCTTGCGCGTCGCCACCAAGTTTGCCAAAACGGCCGTCGCCTTTTTTGCTGAGCGTGGTCAGCAGGTCAGCATTATCAAATTATCGGGCGCGCTGGAGTTGGCTCCCCAGTTGGGTCTTGCGGACCAGATTGTCGATATTGTTGAAACAGGCGCTACCTTGAAAGCCAATGGCCTTGTGCCGTTGGAGGTCGTGACTGAAATTTCGACTCGCGTCATTGTCAATCGTGTGGCGATGAAAACCAGCCATGCCGAGATAGAGCCGCTGCTGGGTCGCTTGCGCGCGGCTGTTTCTGCGCGTGCGGCAAACGCGGTTGAAGCAAGCTAAGGCGACGATAAATGACCGAGCAGACGACCCTCTTTGGAGAACAAACGCTGTGACCCAGCTGCCCCAAACCCCACCCCAAACAGTACCTAGAACGCTGAACAGCAACGCGGACGGGTTTAAGGCGCAGCTCGATGAGCTGCTTGCGTGGGATACCAGTGCTGATGGTGAGCTGACGCGAACCGTGGCTGATGTGATTGCCCAGGTTCGTTCCCGGGGCGATGCGGCGGTGATTGATTACACCAATACCTTTGATCGTCGCGCGGTTATTGATGTCGCTGCTCTGCGGGTACCCAAACAAGACCTGCAAGCGGCACTCGACGGCTTGCCTGAGATCGAACGTGATGCACTGTTGGCGGCCGCTGCGCGAGTGCGTGACTACCATCTGCATCAGGGCGAGACATCCTGGAGTTATGAGGACGCGCTGGGTAACACGCTGGGGCAGAAAGTCACCGCGTTGCGCCGAGTGGGGGTTTATGTGCCTGGTGGTCAGGCGGCGTATCCGTCAACGGTGCTCATGACAGCCATTCCAGCGCGGGTTGCGGGTGTTGCTGAGGTGATTATGACGGTGCCCACGCCAGATGACGTGCGCAACCCGTTGGTGCTGGCAGCGGCGGCCGTCGCTGGTGTGGACGAGGTGATTACCATTGGTGGTGCGCAGGCCATCGCGGCACTCGCTTATGGCACCGAGACCATCGAGCAGGTCGACAAGATTGTGGGGCCGGGTGGCGCCTTTGTGGCGGAGGCCAAGCGCCAGGTGTTTGGTCCGGTGGCGATCGACATGATTGCGGGGCCTAGCGAAATCCTTTTGATTGCCGATGATGCGGCCAATCCCGAGTGGCTCGCGCTTGATCTGTTTTCCCAGGCGGAGCACGACGCTGCGGCTCAGGCGATTCTGCTGACTCCCAGTGCGACGTTGCTGGCCAAAGTGGCCGAGGCCATTGAGCGGCTATTACCGACCATGGCGCGCGCAGAGCTTATTCAACAGTCTCTCGAAAATCGCGGTGCGCTAATTTTGACCAAAGACCTGGCTGAAGCGGCTGCAATCTCCAACCGGGTAGCGCCGGAGCATCTGGCGATTAATGTCGCGGTCGAGCACGAAGACGCTGTGCTGGATGCTATTCAAAACGCCGGTGCCATTTTTATTGGTGCCGGCTCTGCGGAAGTTATGGGGGACTACGCTGCGGGTCCAAGCCATGTCTTACCAACCTTTGGCACCGCGCGTTATGCATCGCCTCTTGGGGTGTATGACTTTCAGAAGCGTTCGTCGCTGATCCGGTTGTCGGAGCAGGGCGGACAGGAAGTCGCCCGTATTGCCAGTGTACTCGCTGATGGTGAGGGGCTTGAAGCCCACGCTCGGGCCGCTCGGGCTCGTCTCACCAGCTTCGACCACAACCGTTAATTTATGGTCGTCGACTTACCGCTTTCGCCTGCCTCTCGTTATGCCGAGTTGCTTGCGAGAGACGTGCTGACCGCTGACGCCGGGCAGGCGCTGGCTGTTGCTGGACTTGATGATCTCTATCAGCGCGTTATGGCCAAGCAATCACAGTCGGTACCTGCGCCGGGATTGTTGTCCCGGGTGTTTGGTAGCTTTCGCGAAGAACCCAAAGTGGAGCCCCTCAAGGGTTTGTACATGTGGGGTGGCGTGGGCCGTGGCAAGACGTTTCTGATGGACCTGTTTGTTGATGCTCTGCCAGATGGTGTGGCGCAGCGGATGCACTTTCACCGTTTCATGCGCGAAGTGCATCGCGGTTTGAATGCTCACACGGGTGCGGTCAACCCGCTGAATCTGGTGGCGGATGAGTTTGCTGAGCAGGGATCGGTGCTGTGTTTTGATGAGTTTTTTGTCTCCGACATCGGTGACGCGATGATTTTGGGCGAGTTGCTGGCCGCACTTTTTGAGCGCGGCGTTGCGTTAGTTGCGACTTCCAATGTTGAGCCAAAAAACCTCTATGAAAACGGCCTGCAGCGGCGGCGCTTTTTGCCGGCTATTGATTTGCTGCATATGCATGTGAACATTCTGAACGTTGATGGTGGTATTGATCATCGGTTGCGCGTGTTAGAGCAGGCGGAGATCTATCACGTGCCACTGGATGCGGCAGCTCAAGCGAGTCTTGAGCGCAGTTTCACAAGCCTTGCGGCCAACGATCAGATGTCGCGCGATCACTCACTGCGCATCGAGGGGCGCGATATGACGGCGCGTGCTTGTGCTGAAGGGGTGGTGTGGTTTGATTTTAAGGCGCTGTGTGATGGGCCGCGGAGTCAGAACGACTACATTGAATTGGCCATGCTGTTTCATACGGTGCTGGTTAGTGATGTGCCCAGGTTTACCACTAAGTTAGAAGATCAGGCGCGGCGCTTTATTAGCTTGGTGGATGAGTTTTATGACCGGGGGGTGAAGTTGATTCTTTCGGCTGAGGAGCCGGTGCAGAGCTTGTATCAGGGGGAGCGGTTGGCGTTTGAGTTTGAGCGGACGGAGAGCCGGTTGTTGGAGATGCGGTCTCGGGAGTATTTGGGGCGGGAGCATAAGGCTTAGGGGTACAAGGCATAGAGGTAAAAGGCTTATAGGTCGTTGCTGGAGAGAACGGGGGTGGGGCCGCTGGGCTGCGTGGCTGGCCCGGGAAGGCCCCTCCGGGGCTGCCCTCGCTGCGCGAACTTGCCTCCCGAAGCGGGAGTCAATTCGCTTCGCTCGGCTTCCCTTCGAGGCCTGCCACGCAGCCCAGCGGCCCCACCCCCTCGTCCCCGGGAGGAACGGCCTCTGCTTGTGCTGGGATGGTCAGGCCGGGGGCGGGGTCAGAATTAATTCTGACCCCTCACGCTAGGGTGGTGGTTTGTTCTGGGTGTTCTCTCTCGGGGTGGAGGGGGATTGCCGGGGGTGGGGTCGCCAGGCCTTGGAAGAGGAGCCGAGGGGCGCGAATTGACTCCCGCTTCGGGAGGCAAGTTCGTAACCTGAGGGCAGCCCCGGAGGGGCCTCCTCGGGGCTGTCGAGCCCACCCTCGGCAATCCCCCGTTATCTGGGCCTGCAAACCCAGAACAAAGGGAATAATTGTTGCCTTCCCCAGCCCCCATAGTTAGAATCCGCGTCCCTTTTCGTCGGGTACCCCTCCAACGCTTTGGCTATTTGCTTAAATAGTCGACGCCAGCCGGGGAGTTGCCTGCGAGTTTGCAACACGCGATTACTGCTCATGAAGACCATAAGTGTAAGAGACCAGGACGTTCGCCGTGACTGGGTTGTCATAGACGCGGCCCAGCATACCTTGGGTCGCCTAGCGACTGAAGTGGCCAGCCGTCTGCGCGGCAAGCACAAGGCCGAATATACCCCGCACGTGGATACAGGCGACTACATCATTGTGGTCAATGCCGAAAAGATCCGGGTTACTGGCAAGAAAGAAACCGACAAGAAATATTACCGCCACACCGGTTATCCCGGCGGTATTAAAGAAACAGCATTGGGCAAGATGCGTGAGACGCATCCTGAGCGCATCATCGAGAAGGCGGTTAAAGGCATGTTGCCTAGAAACCCGCTGGGTCGTGCGATGTACCGCAAGCTGAAAGTTTACGCGGGTGCTGAGCATCCTCATGAAGCCCAACAACCCAAGGTTCTGGAGTTCAACAATGGCTGAAGCGGCTAGTTACGGAACAGGTCGACGCAAAACGTCTACTGCGCGGGTGTTTATTAACCCCGGCAGCGGTGTGATTAGCGTTAACGCCCTTCCGCTCGATGAATACTTCGGTCGCGAGACAGCTCGCATGATCGTCCGTCAGCCGCTGGAAGTGGCTAACGCTGAAGGCCGGTTCGACATCAAAGTAACCGTCGCTGGTGGCGGTGGTTCCGGTCAGGCTGGTGCGATCCGTCACGGCATTGCGCGTGCGCTGGTTGAGTATGATGAAACTTTGCGAGGCCCTATGCGCCAAGCCGGTTTGTTGACGCGAGATGCTCGTGCCGTCGAACGGAAAAAAGTCGGTCTGCGCAAAGCGCGGAAGAAGCCGCAGTTTTCCAAGCGCTAATTTGGCGCAAACGTGTGCGCACCGCCGTCGGTTTCTGTCGGTGGCGCCTGCGTCTGAAAAGGAGCCGCTTTTGCGGCTCTTTTTTTGGCCCCTTTTTAACGACTTTTTAGCTCGGAGGGCACAGCTTGAGGCTGTGTCTGTGGTAGAATTCGCCGGTTTTGGCGACTGCCGTTTTTAGTTTCCGGCAAAAGCCACAGGTCGTTGTTATCGCTATGTTTTCTAGCCGCTTTTTAGAGTTGGTACATGTGATTGCAATAACGCAGAACATCGTCAATCAGATCGTTACACAACAGATCGGGAGCAGTTAACCGTGGCCGAAGATGCCCTCGCGCCAGACGCAAGTCATAGCCCATCCGAGTCAACACGACCGCCCATTAATCAGAGTCGCCGTTATTTTCTGATTGGGGCCACCGCTGCCGTTGGCGCGGTAGGTGTTGTTGGTGCCGCAGTACCCTTTTTGGGGTCCTGGGCGCCTAGTGCCAAGGCGCGTGCCGCCGGCGCGCCGGTTCGTATCGACATCTCGAAAATTGAGATGAACAACATGATCGGACCGATTCCGACTTGGCGTGGTAACCCGGTATTTATTTTGCGTCGTGACGAGGCCGCTCTCGAGCGGCTGGCAAGTCAGGTCGACAATCTTGCTGATCCTGATTCGACTCGCGAGCAGCAGCCTGCTTACGCGGTTAACTCGGCGCGGTCTCGCAAGCCTGAGATTGGCGTCTACATCGGTCTTTGCACGCACCTTGGTTGTTCGCCGAAATACCACGGCAAAGTTCAGGCGGAACCGTTTGATGCGACTTGGCAGGGCGGCTTCTTTTGCCCCTGTCATGGTTCTAAATTTGATTTGGCTGGGCGCGTGGTGAAAGCCGTACCTGCTCCGGCCAACCTTGAAGTGCCGCCACACAGTTACGTCAGTGATACCGAGATTGTTATCGGTGTGGATGAGGAGAACGCCTAATGAGCTCTAAACCTTCTCACAATACGCCGGCAAAGCCGGGCGCCATGGCCACGATGATGGAGTGGGTCGACGAGCGGTTTCCGCTGACCGAGACCATCGAATATCACGCCAGTAAGTATTGGGCGCCGAAAAACTTTAACTTCTGGTACTACTTCGGAATTCTTGCCTCGGTTGTACTGGTGAATCAGCTGGTCACCGGTATCTGGCTGACGATGAGCTACGTGCCGAGTGGTGCGGGTGCGTTTGCCTCTGTTGAATACATCATGCGTGATGTTGAATACGGTTGGCTGCTGCGCTATCTGCACTCCACCGGTGCCTCGGCATTTTTTGTTGTGGTCTATCTGCACATGTTCCGTGCTCTCGCCTACGGCTCCTATAAAAAGCCCCGCGAGTTGCTCTGGCTGCTCGGCATGGCGATCTTTGTCGTGTTGATGGCTGAAGGATTCTTTGGCTATCTGTTGCCCTGGGGCAACATGAGCTTCTGGGCCGCTCAGGTGATTGTGTCACTGGTTGGCGCGATTCCGCTCATCGGTCCAGACATGATGGAGTGGGTTCGAGGTGATTTCCTCATTTCTGAAATCACACTCAACAGATTCTTTGCGCTGCACGTGATTGCGCTGCCCCTGGTTCTGGTTGCCTTGGTGTTCCTGCACATCGTTGCACTGCACCACGTTGGGTCAAACAACCCTGACGGCGTTGAAATTAAAAAGAACAAAGACGAGAACGGTATTCCGAAAGATGGAATCGCGTTCCACCCTTACTACACCGTGCACGACATTCAGGCGACCGTGGTCTTCCTGTTCCTGTTTTGCGCCATTGTGTTTTTTGCTCCTGAAATGGGCGGTTTCTTCCTTGAGAAGCCCAACTTTGAAGAAGCAAACCCGGTTAAGACGCCTGAGCATATTGTTCCGGTTTGGTACTACTTGCCGTTCTACGCCATGTTGCGTGCAGCGACCTTCCCGTTGTTTGGGCTTGATGCCAAGTTCTGGGGACTGGTGGTAATGGCTGGTGCGATTATCGTGCCGATGGCATTGCCTTGGCTCGACAAGAGTCCGGTGAAGTCGATGCGTTACAAGGGCCGACTGTCCAAGTTTATGCTTGGGCTGTTTGTGTTCAGCTTCTTTGTGCTTGGTTATCTAGGCTATGTGCCTTCGACAAGCGGCCGAACGATTGCTGCGCAGGTGTTCACAATGCTGTATTTCTCATACTTCGTGTTAATGCCCTGGTATTCCAGAGTAGAGCAAACGAAGGAAGTGCCTGATCGGGTGACGATGCGATGAGAGGAGCTATGACTATGTTGAAACCAACCTTCAGAACACTCTCTCGCCTGTTGGGTGTCGCTTTAGTGCTTGGGCTTGCGCCCGGTGTGTTCGCGGCCTCTGGCCCGACAGACTGGCATATGGATTCGTTCGAAGCGGATTTGCACGACCAGCCGTCCATGCAGCGTGGTGCGAACACTTACATGAACTATTGCATTGGTTGTCACTCGCTGAAGTTTCAGCGCTACCAGCGCACGGCCGACGATCTGGGTATTCCAGATAACGTTGCCAAAGAGCTCCTCATACACACCGGTCAAAAAATCGGTGAGCATATGGTGTCAGCCATGCCCGGTGAGAAAGCCAAGGCTTGGTTTGGTGCCCCGCCCCCTGATTTAACGATGGTGACCCGCACCCGCGGTGGTGAGTGGCTCTATAACTATCTGCGTGCTTTTTATCTTGATGATTCGCGTCCACTGGGCGTTAACAACAAGGTGTTTCCAAACGTTGGTATGCCACACGTGATGCTGGATGTTCAGGGTGTTGTGCGCAGCGGCTGTGCACAGGTACCCATGATTGCCAGCAACGGCGGCGAGCGACGCGATCCGCTGGTGGCGGGTAAAACCCTCACTGAAGAAAAATGTGGCGAGCTGGTGCTGGATGAAAATTCTGGCAAGCAGACGCCTGAAGAATTCGACCAGACCATCTACGACCTGGTGAATTTCATGACCTACGTGGGCGAACCTTACGCACT
Source organism: Pseudomonadales bacterium (assembly GCA_023300545.1). Lineage (GTDB taxonomy): Bacteria > Pseudomonadota > Gammaproteobacteria > Pseudomonadales > Azotimanducaceae > JALZVT01. The sequence continues at coordinate 13,472 of JALZVT010000096.1, read as the reverse complement.
GGAGCGGCAGCGCATTGGTGTTTACGTCCTGCTGTTCCTGGTCATCCTGTTTGGCTTTGCGTACTTGCTGAACCGGGAATACTGGAAAGATGTAGATCATTAGCGGCTCAGTGCTTTTCAATTCACTTGTAATGAGTGTGAGAGAGAGGCCTGAGAACGCTGCAAAAAATTAGTTGAGAGGTGTTATGAACGTTGTTGCCAAAAGATCGTCGATTACTCTGTTTTCGGACGCAAGTGATCACTACAGCCACCGTGTGCGAATGGTGCTTGCTGAAAAAGGCGTCAGCGTGGACGTGGTTGATGTAGACCCCGCCAAGAAGCCGGAAGATCTGGTTGAACTGAACCCCTACAACACGTTGCCGACCCTGTTCGATCGTGATTTGGTGTTGTATCAATCCACCATCATCATGGAATATCTCGACGAGCGTTTTCCGCATCCGCCATTGTTGCCGGTTTATCCGGTCGCTCGGGCGCAGTCTCGTTTACTGATTCATCGCATCGAGAATGATTGGAGCCCCAAAGTTGATCTGCTGATGGCCGGTAAAGGGAAAGAAGCAGTTTTAGCCAAGGCGCGCAAAGAGCTTCGCGAAGATTTGTTGGCGATCGCGCCCATCTTTACTGAGAAGCTCTTCTTCATGAGTGAAGAATTCACGTTGGTAGATTGCTGTGTGGCGCCGATTCTTTGGCGGCTTGTGCCAATGGACGTGAAGTTGCCCGAAAAGCAAACTCGCGATATGCACAAATACATGCAAATGATTTTCGAGCGCGATTCTTTCCGTGCCAGCCTGACTGAGGCTGAGCTGGAAATGCATGAATGACGCCCAATCGCCCCTATCTTTTGCGGGCTCTGTTCGATTGGATTTGTGACAACAATTGCACCCCGTATTTGCTGGTAGACGCAACACTCGAAGGTGTTGAGGTTCCGCTAGAGCATGTGAGTGGCGGACGCATTGTGCTCAATGCGTCTGGTACGGCGGTCGCGAACTTTGATATCACCAATGAAGCGGTGACCTTCAGTACTCGGTTCTCTGGCCGGGACACCTGGATTGCAGTTCCTATGCCTGCAGTGCTCGCAATTTACGCCAAAGAAACCCAGGACGGCATGACCTTTGCCCCTGCGGATTATCCTGACCGCAAGCAGCGTGCTGAATACCTGGTTGAGGTGGATGATACGGCTTTGGATGACAAGGTCGCTGATGCAGCCGATTCTCCCGAAGTTCTGGTAGCGGCGCGGCCTGAGCTGGCGGATACCGGAGCTGATACCAAAGCCGCTACCAAAGCCAAGACTAAGCCAAAGAAACCCTCAGGTAGTCACCTCAAAGTCGTGAAGTAGGCGCGATTTGTGCCCTCGCGTCCTCTGTCGAGGGTGCTGGCAAGGCCGTACTTTTTGAGGGTATGCTCAAAACAACGCAGGACAGGGAGTCTTAGTATGTTGTTACGGCAGGTCGAATCTGGAGGTGGGTGCGATGGGTGAACTTCTCACACTACTATTGTGGCTGGCGGGTGCTGCCGCGATAGATTCATCATCTTCTCCAGCAGAACAACCGCTTGAATCCTCTCCGAATACCCTCTCTGAGGCAAAGCCCGAGATTATCCCAATCGAGGTTTATAACGGCCCGAAAGTGATTTCCACTGTGGATCCTAAGTATCCGTTTCGGGCCCGACGTAATGATGAAGAGGGCTGGGTGCAGTTGAATATGATGGTGGACACCCAAGGCAAGCCCTATGAAATTTCTGCTAGCGATTTTTCAGGTGATGGTGACTTTGTTGAGGCCGCGATAGCGTCGGCCCAGCAGTGGCGTTTTGATCCGGCAAATCTGGATGGTGTGCCTTTAGATGCAGGGGCAGATTTCAAAATAACGTTTGAGTTGGCGGGCGGTACAAACGGCGCCACGCGCAGCTTTGTTAGAAAATACAAAGGTTTGCTTGCCGCTATCGAGCGTGGAGAGCGTGAACAGGCCGATTTGTTGCTCGAAGCATTGCAGGCGAAAAACCTGTACGAAGACGCGTACTACAACATGGGCCGTTATACGTATGCCGAAAAATGGGGTACCAAGTCGTCTCGTCGACAGGCGTTGCATCGGGCGATAGCCTATGAGAAAGATGCGAAATATTTGCCTGAAGCGACGTTCACCTCTGCGTTGAGGCAGCTGGTGGTTTTGCAGCTTGCCGAAGAACGCTATGCTGAGGCGCTGAATTCGATCAAGCGTCTGCTCGACCCGCAGCGCAAGCTGTCTGCCGAGATACGAGAGAACATCCAGGTTGTGCACGAAGAACTGCTGGCCTTGCGAGATTCAGACTCGTCGCTCTCGCGCAATGCAACCGTGGGGCAAAGCAACAGCTATTGGCTGGTGCTGTGGCGGAACCAGTTTGCCGTGAAAGTATTGTCGGGTGAGGTGGCGGAACTAAAGCTGCGCTGTGGCAAAGGCTATGTGTTCTTTCGCTTCGACCCAACGCTTGCCTACACCGCGCCAAACAGTGACAAGTCGTGTGTGTTGCAGGTGTTGGGTAATCCGGGGTCAGAGCTGTTGATTACGCAGCACTGACCCAGCCATTGAGGCCACTAGAGTTCTTAAGGCTCTTAGCGCGGTTGTGTCAGTCGATGTACTCAAACACCTTCACGATCTTCTGTACGCCAAACACTTTCTGCGCGACGGCCACTGCTTTGTCAGCGTGGGCGCGAGTGACGAGACCCATCAGATAGACAATGCTGTTCTCGGTAACCACCTTGATACGACCGCCGCGAATGTCGCGTCGTGCGACGAGCCTCGATTTAACCTTCGATGTCAGCCAGGCATCGTTGGAGCGAGCGACACGAGAGATTGGGCCGCTAATTTCCATTTCGTTGTGAATGGTGCGGGCTTTGCGAATATTGGTGGCAGCCTCAGTGGCCTGACGCTTTAAAACTTCGCTGTCGACCTGACCAAGCAGCAGGACAATGCCGTTAAAACTAACCACGCTCAGGTGGGCGCGCTTAAGCCCCGGGTCAGCTTTTCTGATTTGCCGCGCGATCAATGTTTCAACGGCTTCGTCATCAATGAGGTTGCCAGGTGTGCGGGAATCAGTTTGGCCTTTGGTGTTGGCGCAGCCCGCCAAAAGGATAACCATAAAGGCCGCAAGTGAGAGGCTATGGATCTCGCGCATATAGAGCTCCTTGTCTATGTCTTTCTAGCGATTGAATCAAAACGCGTCTTCGATCCAGTGCATTTGTGGCGGGTAGTTTGTCCCGCTGATGGTTATGACGTCAAACTGGCAGTGAAAGTTTCGTAAGTTGTCGTGGCGCTGTAAAAATAATGCCGCCGTACGGCGCACCTTATGTTGTTTTGCCGGTGTAACTGAGGCGGCGGCCCCGCCGAATTGATCATTTTTGCGGTAGCGAACTTCAACAAAGTGCAGTCTGGGTGGCGAGACCTGAGTATTGGCTGCAACGATATCAAGCTCACCAAAGCGGCAGTTGTAGTTGCGCGCAACGATGGTGAGCTGCGCCTCCTCAAGGAAGTGCGCTGCTGCCGTTTCGTGCGCATGCCCCTTGTTCTGGGTGGGTGAGGTCAGGAGCGCATTCCTTAGTCCTTACCTGGCGGTTACTGGGCCATCACAAACGGCAGTGCCGTCAGTCCATCTTTGCCTACGTACTGCCAGGCCATGTCGCGGCGTACTCGACCGCCATATTCGATTGACAGTTCGCCGGTGCCGCCGAGCAAACGCTGGTGAGGCTGGGTTAGCAGCAGATCCAGTCGGTCAGCGAGGCGGTAGGCATCAACCCCAAGGGCGTACAACGGCACCATGCCACCTTGAGTCACACCAAAGGCCGATTCGACGGCTGTTTTGATCGGGCTGGGGTAAAGCTTCCAGGGAATTTCACTGATGTTGAAGCCGCGCAGGTCACGCAGATCGCGTTCGGAGATGCGTCGCAGCGCTTGTGACGAGGTATAGACCGGAACGTGTGCTGCGAAGTGGAAGCGTAAAGCGGGGCGCAGTGCGCGAGCTTCGGGTGCGTCGAGAAAGGCAACAATCGCATCGACATCTTTGCGAGCGCGCGGTACAAATTCGAGATCTTCACCCACCACGCGCTCCAGCAGGCGATGTCGCGATTGACTGGCATCAACGAGCAGGGTGTTGCCGACAACGGCTGTGAGCTGTTTAACATCGGGTGTGCTGCCTATGCCGACAGCCTGGGTGGTGGTTGTGGTATCGAGCAGGGTTGCGGGATCTTGTGGCCCCGAATCGAGTGCCGCAAGCAGGGCATCACGAGCGCGCAGTGACCATTCTTTCTGGTTGTGCAAGACCACAACCCGCTCGCGGCCTTCGGCTTTGATGCGTCGCGCGATGGCGGTGGCTTCATCTTCTACAGCAAGACCAAACTGCACTAGGTCGCCGCTTGCGGAGGTCCCAGCGGGCAGGTAGTTCAGTAGCAGTGTTGGCAGTCTGCGCGGTAACAGGTTGAGCTGCGCGACTCGGTTTTTGTCCAGGGGGCCGACGATTAGGTCGGCGCCCAGCGCTTCGGCCTGTTGCAGCAGGTCAGGTAATGGGGTGCTGGCACTGTCGAGCACGGTCAGTTGGCGTCCGCCTGTTGAGCGAGCGGTGACGGATGAGGCGTGCAAGTGAGCCGCAAAGAAACCGTCGCGAACCGCTTTCCCGGCGGCGGCTAAGGGGCCGCTTTGGGGCACGATCAGAGCGACATGGGAAAACTCCTGGCGATTTTGTTGCAGCGCTGCGAGGTCAGATGGTGGTGTTTGGCTGGCTGGGTGTAGTGCGTTACCGGTTTGCCAGCGAGTCAGGCGACCGGTGGCGTCAGCGACCGTGAAGGCGCTGAGCATTTCTTCTTTAAGCTGCCACCAACTGCGTTCAATGCCATTGGTGGTGTTTGCCAATTGGCTAACGGCGGGTGCGCTGGTTTGTGAGATGAGGGCCCAAATCTGGTTGTTGCGCTGGGTCGCTGCTTCATTGCCTCTGGGAGCGGGGGCGTTGATTAGCGCGCTCGCGGCCGCTGCGGGGTCAATGTTGAGGGCTTGAATGGCATCAGCAAGTTGCTGGTAACGTGCGTCTTGCCGGGGCAGTGCGGGCTGCAGCTGGGCAAAAAAGGCTCGGGCAGTGGGGCCATCGAAACGACCCAGAGCAAGTTCTGCAGAGAGGGCGCCGTAATCGAACGCCGTGTCGTCTGAGAGATCGTCTGGGTTGACCTTGTCGAGCGCCTGCACGGCCTCGGCCGGGCGAGCGTCAGCGGCGAGCGCTTCTGCTGCTTGCAGCCAGGCAAGCGAGGCGTCGTCTGGCAGCGCCTGCAGCGCTTGCTGGACGAGCGCGTCAGCGTTGCCGTTATTTATTAGGGGGGTTGTCGGTGTGGCTTGTGGCGTACTTGGATAGGGCGTGCTCCCGCAGCCGCCCAGGGCAACAAGGCACATCAGTAGCGCGCTGGCGCTGACTCGTCCAAAACTCAAGCCACTGGGACGGTGGTTGTTTGCCTGTACTGTCGCTGTTTTCATTTGCTGCTGCTGTTCTGGTTAACCGACGATGTGACTGATTGGCACTATTCACTATGAATGTTGAGCACGATGGTTGACGCTAGAGATCTATAGGCCGATTAAGGCGCTGGTTGAGACCACTTGCAGATGACAACGGATCACGACACTCCTATTCAAGAGATGGACGACGCAGACAACGAGGTCTATGCCGATGACCGGGTTGATGACCTGGTTAAGGGCGTTGCGGCGGCACATCTTGCTGGCACGCTTTATGTTGTGCCAACCCCAATCGGGAACCTGCAGGATATCACTGAGCGGGCTCGTGATGTGCTTGCGAGCGCGACGACAATAGCGGCAGAGGACACCCGTCGATGCCGCAAGCTGTTGCATCTTTTGGATATCACGCCTGTGCGAGTTATGCCCCTGCACGAGCACAATGAGGCGGGGGCGGTGGCCTCCGTTGTTCGCCGGCTTGAGGCAGGCGAAATCGTGGCGCTGGTCAGTGACGCGGGTACCCCGCTTATTTCTGATCCCGGGCACCTGCTGTTGCGTGCCGTTTGGGAGGCTCAAGCTGCGGGGGCCAATGTTCGGGTGGTACCGCTGCCTGGCCCGAGTGCCGTGCTGACGGCCTTGTCAGCCTGTCCGTTACCACTGCACCTGTTTTCGTTTGCTGGGTTTCTGCCTGCTAAATCGACGGGGCGTCGGGCTCGCCTGCAGGAATTATTGGGGCTGCCGGGCGCGTTTGTGTTGTTTGAGGCCCCGCATCGCATTGCAGTGGCGCTTGAAGATCTGGCCGAGCTCGCTGGTGATCGGCGAGTGTTTATTGCCCGGGAACTGACCAAAATGCACGAATCGCTGCTGCTGGGTACGGCGACCCAAGTGTTGGAACGGTTGGTCGCAGCCCAAGCGTTACGCGGTGAATTTGTGGTGGTGGTCGAAGGGCCACCGGCACGAGGCCAGGGGCTTGAGGTTGACGCAGAGCGGCTGTTGCTCGCGCTTGCTGAAGAGTTGTCGCCGGCCCAGGCGGCTAAGGTGGCAGCGCGCCTTACTGGCGGTAAGCGGGCAGACTTTTACGCCCGCCTGCAAGAACTCAACGGCTAGCCGACCCAGATAAAGTCAGTCTTTCGGGCGCTCCGTCTTGCTGTCCGGGCGCGCTCGACGTACGCTCCGCGACGGAGTTGGCCAGGCAATCGCTGGTGCCACAGAGGCTTCGCTTTCGGGTGAGGATGCTCAGGGTGCTGGAGGAAAGTCCGGGCTCCATAGGACAGGGTGCCAGGTAACTCCTGGGGGGCGCGAGCCTACGGAAAGTGCAGCAGAGAGTAGACCGCTTACCAAGTTTGGCTTTGCCGAACTTGGGCCGGAAGAGTGTTTTGGCTTTGCCAATATCACGTCCGGCTAACGCCAGATGCAAATCCAGTGGTTGTAAGTAAGGGTGAAAGGGTGCGGTAAGAGCGCACCGCATCGCCTGGTAACAGGTGTTGGCTAGGTAAACCCCACCCGGAGCAAGACCAAATAGGGATTCGTTGGCGTGGTCCGCGCTGAATCCGGGTAGGTCGCGTGAGGCGGTTGGTGACAACCGTCCCAGATGAATGGTTGCCCACGACAGAACCCGGCTTATCGGCCGACTCCAACTTTTTTTACGGCGAGCGTGTTTTATTGACGTTCATCCGGGCGGAAACGCGCCCCGCGGATCGAGGTGGCTGTGGTTTGCGGTGCCGATTTGATCGATTTAAGCAACTTAGCTTCCTTGTGCGCGTGAAATTTCTTCCAACCTCCTGATTCTTAATGTGAATTCTAGTTTCTGCAGATAAGACCATCATTGTGCTTAGTTAAATGCTCTTAGAGCATGCGGAAATGATAAAAATCCCTTATATTTCCGTTAGTTATCGATACTTAACTGCTTGACTCCCCCCGGCTACGCGGCTACGGTCGCGTTCTGGAAAATAGTGGGGTTTTTGGGCTATTTAGGGAATTTCGGCAGACTAACCATCACTTAGATGGGGTTCTGACGAGAAATTAGCGCGCGACGGGGCTTCCGTTGACGTACGCGCACCCTAACGGCCCGCCAAGGTAATGTTTCGCGGCATCAACAAGGTAAGTATCGACGGAAAGGGTCGCATGGCCCTGCCGACGCGCCTGCGCGAAACCTTGCAGCAGGTCTGCCTTGGCAATGTCGTGCTGACCATCGACATTCGCGAAAAGTGCCTGATGCTTTACCCGTTAGCCGAATGGGAAAAGGTTCAGGCCACCCTCACCGGGCTTGCCAATGTGCGCAGTGAAATTCGCACCGTACAGCGCCTGTTGATCGGTCACGCTACCGATCTTGAGCTGGATTCCCAAGGGCGAGTGATTATTCCCAAATTACTACGCGATTTTGCCGAACTCGATAAGAAACTGATTCTATTGGGCCAAGGCAACAAGATTGAAGTCTGGAACGAGGCGCTGTGGAACGAGCGTCTAGGTTCGTGGCTTGAGAGCGACGTGGTGAATTCCCTTGATGATCTCGACGAGTTGTCGGGGTTTGCGATTTGACCGAGCCCACCCAGAGCGATTCAGAGAATCCAGCCGAACACATAAGCGTGATGCGAGAAGAACTCGTCGACGCTGTGCTTGGTGACGTGGCGGGTAGCTATATCGATGCAACCTTCGGTCGCGGTGGTCATGCGCGTTCCTTACTTGCACAGCTAGGCCCAACGGCGCGGTTGTTGGTGCTCGACAGGGATATGGATGCGATTGACGAAGCCAAGCGGCTTTGTGCCGAAGATTCGCGAGTGTGTTTTGCGCATGCGCGCTTTGCTGAGATTCGCAAAGCGGCTAGGGCCAACAGTTTTGCAGATGTTGATGGCGTGATGTTTGACGTCGGAGTGTCATCGCCGCAAATTGATCAGGCAGAGCGTGGGTTTAGCTTTCGTCTTGATGGTCCGCTTGATATGCGCATGGACACCAGCTCCGGTATGACCGCCGAGGAATGGATAAACAGCGCAACGCGCGCCGAGATGTCTCGTGTGTTTCGCGAATACGGTGAAGAACGCAACGCGTATCGGATTGCCGGCGCCATTGAACGTGCGCGACCGATCAAAACAACAGGCACACTTGCAAGCGTTGTTGAGAGTGCTCAGGGCCGACCCGATCGACACAAGCACGCTGCGACACGCGTGTTTCAGGCGATTCGAATTTTTATTAACGATGAGCTGGGTGAGCTGCGCCAAGCGATCGACGAAAGCTGGGAGCTGTTGCGTCCAGCGGGTCTAGGCGCTGCCGGAACTGGTGCTACCGAAACGGGTGCAGCCGGAGTTGGTGGCAAGTTAGCGGTGATCAGTTTTCATTCGCTTGAAGATCGCATTGTGAAGCGCGCATTCAAAGCGCTGGTGACGCCAGCGCCGTTACCGCGTCGGCTGCCGATTCGTGCCAGTGAAGAAGCGCCACCAAAAGCCAAGGTGATGCGGCTTCAAAAAGCGCGAGATACCGAGGTAGTTGCGAACCCTCGTGCCCGCAGCGCCGTTTTGCGTATGGCGGAGCGTTTGCTGTGAGTGAGGCTTATGACAATCAGAAACTCGCTCGCAGTGATCGTGCGGGGCGCGTAGCGCGCCTGAAGGCCGAGCGTCCGGCAGCTCGAGGATCGAAGAAGAAACGCAGTTCCAAAAAAGCGTCTGCAAAATCAGTTGCGCAAAACGACTCGGCTGATCGCCCATGGCGCGGTGTGGGGCTTGGTATCGCGCTGCTTGGTCTGTGTGTTGCTTTTGGTGTTCAGTCGGCCACTCAGTCCCAGCGCATGCGCACACTCTATTCGCAGTTGCAGCAGGACACGCTTGCGAAAGATGCGCTGCTCGCGCAACAGAGTCGGCTTCTGATCGAACGTGGCGCCCTTAAAAGTTACAACAGTGTTGATCGGTTGGCGGAAGACAAGTTGAAGATGCGCTTTCCCGAATCCATTACACGGGTTACTCGCGAGGCTGGTAAATAGTGGCGGCCCGCAAAACCACTCGGACTAAGAAGCCTGTACCACCAGCTTGGCGTCACTACCTGTTGTTGCTGGTGTTTGCTGGCGGTTCGGTGGCGGTTGCCGCACGAGTTGTCATGCTTGGTGTTGACGAGCGTGAATTTCTGACAGCCCAGGGTGATGCTCGATCTATTCGCTTTGAAGCCATGCCTGCACATCGTGGCGTTATCTATGATCGTCACGGCGAACCACTGGCCGTGAGCACGCCCGTGATGTCGGTGTGGATCGACCCGCGCGAGGATGATTTGTCTGTTGGTCAGGTGGCTGCTCTTTCGGCGACCTTATCGATAGACGCAGACACCCTGAAGCGCAAGCTCGAGAAAAATAGAACGCGCAGCTTTGTCTGGCTGCGACGGCGCATCGACCCGGCGATTGCCGAAAAGGTGGCCGCACTAAACTTGCCCGGCGTGGACTTCAGGCGTGAATACAAGCGCTATTACCCGGCGGGCGAGACCACTTCACACTTGCTTGGTGTGACCAACGTTGATGACGAAGGTATCGAAGGTATTGAACTTGCCTACGACGCGTCATTGCGTGGAACGCCCGGAAAAAAGCGGGTGCTGCGTGATCGCCTCGGCAATAACATCAAAGACCTCGACTACCTCGCGCCGCCTCAGTTGGGGCAAGACCTGCATCTGAGTGTGGATTTACGGTTGCAGTACTTTGCTTACCGAGAGCTGAAATCAGCGGTGGTATCGCATAACGCTGAATCGGGCTCGTTGGTCATTCTGCGCCCGGGTACGGGCGAAGTTCTCGCCATGGTGAATCAACCCGCCTACAACCCCAATATGCCGGTGGCCAATTTTGCCCAAATGCGCAACCGCGCCATTACCGACACCTACGAACCAGGGTCAACCGTAAAGCCGCTCACGTTGATCGCGGCACTTGAAACCGGTAGCTATCAAGCCAGCTCGGTTGTCGATACGGCGCCAGGTTATGTGCAGGTTGGTCGCAAGCTCATCAAAGACCCGTTGAATCGAGGTGAGCTCACGTTCGAACGCATTCTGCAGAAATCGAGTCAGGTGGCGATTGCCAAGCTGTCTATGGCGCTGCCTGATACCGCGGTTTTTAATACCTTTGCCCAGGCCGGGTTTGGGGTCGACACGGGCCTGGGGTTGCCCGGTGAATCATCAGGGCGACTGCCTGCTGCCACTACCCGCGATCCGGTATCTAGAGCAACGCTTGCGTACGGTTACGGATTTTCCCTGACCCCTTTGCAGCTTGCTCAGGGCTATCTGGCCATTGCCAATGGTGGCGTTGCTTACCCCTTAAGTATTTTGCGTCGCGCAGCGCCGCCGCCCACGCAGCGCCTGTTCGATAAGAAAATTACCACGCAGGTGCGCGATATGCTGGGGGCCGTTGTTGCGCCGGATGGTACGGCGCCGCTAGCGGCTGTTCCCGGTTTTCAAGTCGGCGGCAAGACCGGAACTGCACGTAAAGTGGGTGCCGGTGGTTATGACGACACCCGTCACGTGGCCTGGTTTGCGGGCATTGCGCCGTTAAACGACCCCCAGATTGTTATGGTGGTGCTCATTAACGAGCCGCGCAGCGGGCCGATTGGTGGCGGCAGTGTCGCCGCGCCTGTGTTTGCGCGGGTTGCCTCGCGTGCGTTGCGAGCACTTGCCGTGCCACCTGAGACTGCTTTGCTTGCGGGGGTTGGGCAATGATTGCTCTGGCTCGCCTCGCGCCAGAAGGCTGTGACGTCCCTGATATTCAGGTGCGCGGAGTTGCCCTCGACAGTCGCCGTGTTACGGCGGGTTGCTTGTTTTTAGCGCTGCAGGGTGACACCTCTGATGGTCACGATTTTATTAGTGCGGCGGTGGCGAATGGCGCTGCTGCCGTATTTGCGCAACGTCCGGTAGCCGAGTGCGAGGTGCCACTTATAGTAGTGAGTGATCTGGCCACGCAGGTTTCGCAGATTGCCGGCGAGTTTTTTGGTCATCCAAGTCGCCACTTCGATTGTGTGGCAGTGACCGGCACCAACGGCAAAACCTCGGTTGCACATTTTACAGCGGAGCTTGCCGCTCAACTGGGTATTCGCGCTGGCTTTCTGGGTACAACCGGTTGGGGTGCGCTTGATGTTGCGCGCGACAACCCTGCTAAAAAAACGACTCTGCAGCCGGCAACCCTGACTACAGCTGATGCCGTGTTGTTGCAAGAACGCTTGTACCAGTTACACGCAGACGGGGTGCAGTTGGTTGCGCTTGAGCTCAGTTCTCATGCGTTGCAGCAGCATCGGGGTGACGCGTTGGGTGTTGATGTTGCGCTATTTACTAATCTGTCTCGTGATCATCTCGACTACCACGGCAATATGGCGAATTACGGCGCGGCCAAGGCGCGGCTATTTGAGTTTTCGACACTTCGGGGTATGGCGCTTAACGGCGACGATGCCTTCGGCGCGACCCTTTCCAAAACGCTTGTTGAGCGTGCTGAGCCGCATAATAGTGCGCCCGGTGCGACGAATACCCCGATTCTGAGTTTGGTTAGTGATGAGTCATCGCAGCGTTCAACGTCGCTTGGCGATACCCCACAACAGTTGATTTGCATGAGTGGGCTCACAACTAGTGGCAAGGGTATGAGCTGGGATCTATCTACGCCGTGGGGTGATGTTGCCCTGTCGTCGCAGGTGATCGGGCGCTACAACGCTGCAAATATCTCACTGGCCGTTGCGGCCCTTGCCTTACTTGGGCATGACCTAAACTCGATTGCCGCTGCCGTGCCACAACTCCAGGCACCAGCGGGTAGATTGCAGCGAGTGGGTGAGTCGTCGGGCGTGTTTGTCGATTACGCACACACACCGGATGCACTCGAAACGGTCTTGCAGGCAGCGCGTGCTCATTGTGCGGGCAAACTTATCTGCGTGTTTGGCTGCGGGGGCGATCGCGATACCGGAAAGCGGGGCCCGATGGGGCGGGCCGTTATGCGCTTTGCGGATTTGGGTTGGCTGACTTCTGACAATCCACGTTATGAAGATCCTGCCGCTATTATTGCCGACGTTGAGGCCGGATTGTCGCAAGAGAAAGGCTCGCCCAGGAAAATTCACAGCGTGCTGGATCGACGCGAGGCGATTGCTGCGGCGATTGCTGCCGCTGAACCCGATGATGTTGTCATTATCGCGGGTAAGGGCCATGAGGATTACCAGGACATTCAGGGTGTGCGTCATCCGTTTGATGACGCTTTGGTTGCGCAGGCGATACTTGCTGAGGGTGCACGCTAGTGCTTACGTGGCTCACCGATTATCTCGCCGAATACGTTAGTGGCTTTGCGGTCTTTCAATACCTGACATTTCGCACAATGGTTAGCCTCATCACAGCGCTGGCGCTGGCGTTGTTGATTGGCCCAAAGGTGATTCAGCGGCTAGTGCATCACCAAATTGGCCAAACCGTTCGTGAGGACGGTCCGCAGTCGCATCTCAGTAAAGCTGGCACCCCAACAATGGGTGGTGGTTTGATTCTGATTGTTATTTTCTTTACCACGCTGCTCTGGGGCAAGCTAGACAATCATTTTGTCTGGGTCGCCTTGATAGTTACGCTGCTCTTTGGTGTGGTGGGCTGGTACGACGATTATCTAAAGCTGTCGAGGCAAAACTCGCGCGGACTAATCGCCCGGTGGAAATACCTGTGGCAGTCGATCATTGCTCTGGGCGCTGCGCTTTACCTGTACAACACCGCGTTGACGCCAGAAGAAACCAATCTGTATGTGCCGTTTTTTAAAGACGTCGCGATTCCGATGGGTATGGGTTATGTCGTGCTGTGCTATTTCACGATTGTCGGCACCAGTAACGCCGTGAACATTACTGACGGATTAGATGGTTTGGCTATTCTGCCCACCGTAATGGTTGGCGCGGCGCTAGGGCTGATTGCTTACCTGGTCGGCAATGTGGAATTTGCCGACTATTTGCAGATTCCTTATATAGCAGGCGTCGGTGAGCTTGCCGTTTTTTGTGGGGCGCTCATCGGCGCAGGTCTTGGCTTTCTTTGGTTTAATACCTATCCGGCTCAGGTGTTTATGGG
>JALZVT010000095.1 GCA_023300545.1 Pseudomonadales bacterium | reverse complement strand
CATCGGGCACTACTGGAAACCGAAGTTATTTCCACGATCACCAGCGACCACTCTGCTCGTTCAACACAGAAGTTTATTCAAGAGGTGTTCTGGCGCGGCTACTGGAAGGGCTGGCTCGAGCACCGTCCTGCCGTGTGGCCGGAATATCAAACAAGCGTCGATAAAGCTCTTCTAGATATGCAAGCAAGCCCACGAACGCGCACTAGCTACGAGCAAGCAACTCTCGGCACAACACATATCGCACTCTTTAACGATTGGGTCGAAGAACTGACAACAACCGGCTACCTCCATAACCACGCGCGCATGTGGTTTGCGAGCATTTGGATTTTCACACTACGCCTACCGTGGCAATTGGGAGCAGACTTTTTCTATCGCCATCTACTCGACGGTGACGCAGCAGTGAACACTCTGTCATGGCGCTGGGTAGCTGGGCTCCACACTAAGGGCAAGGTGTACGCGGCGACTCATGAGAACATACTACGGAATGCTAGGGAGCGCGGGACAAAATACTCAGCCGGGCTAACGGATCTTGCGCAGCAACCTGCACCACTAGACGAAAAACCCTCGTGGCCGACTCAACCACAACAACTAACCCTCCCGACCGACACGCAACCCTTACAGAACCCATGCGTCTTGGTGTTGCATGAAGACGATCTGGGCTACGGGTTGCCAAAAGGCTTAACCATTGCAGCGACCGTCGCGCTTACCCCTCAAGCAAGAAGCGGACTCAACACTCTGCCTCTCGCCGAGTCGTTTTCACAGCAACTATTGCAGGAAGCCGTAGAACATCATCCGCATCACTCCACAACCCCGCTCTCTGTCCCCGCCATAGTAGACGCCGTAAAACGCAGTGGCGCGAGCGTGGTGATCACGCCATTTGCACCGGTCGGTCCAACCAACGACGCGCTAAGCAAACTTGATAAGCTGCTAGCAGCAGAGAACATAACCTTCGGTCGTATAGTCCAACAGTACGATCGGCTTGTCTGGCCGCATACCAGCAAGGGATTTTTTGGGCTCAACAAAAAGATCCCTTCTTTATTGAACGTTCTGACCGGTGACGGACCACAGGGGAATTTGTTCGAACCATGATCAATATTCGCAACGGACTCGAAGCATCGCTCCACCTACCTCAACTGCGACAATGGTATCTCGATGAATGGGGTAAAATTGATTCGTTCGAAGGCAACCTTCCCGAGACAGCGTTAACTGAACCGCCCCGAGTTTACCGGAGACTCCAAATCTTAGATTCGAAAGTTCGATAGTTATACGATTGCATGCGGTTTGCAGAATCAATCAGAAGATTGGCAGTCAAGCACCATATTTTGTCCGAACACTTTGTAGCCAGCGCGATAGCTAAGCGGTGGGTAGATGCAAGCTGGCGGCTACAGCTGCGCGACAAGCTCAAGAAGAATGCACTGCGGGCCGGTACACCTCAGCCTGATGTCGCCAAACTGCTTGGTGTTCTCTAAAGACAGCCGCTAAACTTATGTTGGTCGTGCCTTGCTGGACCAGGACAGCACAAGATCTCGTTAGCTCTGACGGATTTCCACAGACCTCTCGATTAAGACGCTTGCAAAAACGTGCTTTGAAAAATCATCGGAGAACTATACGTCCTACAAGGTGACTAACTCTGCCATTCACTGCGGCCAAATCGTGCGCCATGGCGCAATCAATTACCAAACTCAATAATAAATCAGGGGATAAATCCATGGAGTTCACTCCTACACGCACCGTACACACCACAGCCTATCTGTTGCTTGCACTGGTGGTCACCCAGGCAATCTTTACCGGTATCTACGCGTCTGGGTCTCAGCCGCCAACCCAGCTGCTATGGGGATTAGAAGGCGTGCTCTTCACGATCCTCGCTGCTTTTGCCGGGGCCGCACTGGTGCAGGCCAAAAATTATCATGTAGGCTGGTCTGCCATTGCGTTCAGCGCCGCACTCAATGTTGTACAAGTTGGCATTGGCCTCACCCTGTTTGGCCCCTTCGGTGAAGCCGCCAAGGAAACCGGGGCGTTAGCACCCGTGGCTGGCGGAATCGTCGCGTTTTCCTTTATGGTCTACAACGCCGCAAAAATCCTGCTCGGCTTTGCCGCGCTGATCTTCGGAATGGCCAAGATGAACGCAGGCGGCAAGGCGCTGGGCGGTTTGACGGCTGCCGTTGGCGTAATCGCCATGGTCGCTAACATTGCACTGATCATCCTTGGGCGAGAGGGCTTAGTGCCGCCTCCTGCTGCTGGCGCGTCAGGCGTTGTTGCCACTCTGCTGCTGGCGCTCTGCTTGCTGAGCGTGGTTAAGGATCACGAACAACAGGCCTAGTAGGCAGCGTTGGAGTAGAGCCGGCACCAGCCCTCGGGACTCTGACCAACAATACGTAGCGAATTGAAGCCCTTGGACAACGCCTCGGGCGACAAAAATGCTGGCCATTGCTCGGGACTGGACTGCAACGCCCGCGGCACTTAACCCAGTACTCAGAGCGATCGAGGAAAAGGCAGGTTCTTGGCGATGACGCTTCTAACTCCTTTGCACCCGACAGGCTGTGCGTGAACAACCAACGCAGTTGACAGAAAATCGACCACGACAGATCTTCTAATACCAACTCGCCAACGCCAACTTCAATGCCACTTGACTCCAATGCCGCCTCCGTTCGATATCGGATCGCCATTGGGCCGGGTGCGGGTCAGCGCACCTTCACTCTGCGCGACCCTGCTCTGGCACAACCGGCTGAACAAAACGCACCCAAACCTTTCACGGTCAACCGCGATGGGTTTTCTCTAAACGCAGCCCCTTCCCAGCTAACAGGCCGTTCCTCAACATCGCCGCGACCGCCTGGAACATCTGTGCCGCTACATTACCCGCCCGGCACTTAGCCTCGAACGCCTGTCGCTACACACCGACGGTCGAGTTCGCATGCGCCTCAAACGTCCCTTCCGCGATGGCACCACTCATATCCTCTTCACCCCGGCTGACTTCATCGCCCGACTCGCCGCGCTTATACCCCGCCCGCGACACAATCT
>JALZVT010000094.1 GCA_023300545.1 Pseudomonadales bacterium | reverse complement strand
CCTGAGTTGCGCGAGGAGCTAGCGGTGTTGTTGCCGGCCCAGGTGGCGGATGATCTCCAACAGCAGCACTTTGATCTGCTGGCGCAGTATAAAAGTCAGCATCAATTTCGCGCTTTATTGGCGCTCGACCGTGGCGACCTAACGGTGATGCAGCTAGCCGATTACCTGACCTGTGTGGCCGAGAGCGTCATTACTGTGGTGCTCGACTGGGCCTGGCGTGCAGTGCGTAGTGATGCAGACCAGCACACGGATCTCCAGGGCTTTGTGGTGCTGGGGTACGGCAAGCTTGGGGGTTATGAGCTTGGCGTTGGCTCTGATCTGGATATTGTTTTGGTGCACGACTGGGATCGCTCCAAGCAGGGGATCTTGCATCAGCTCGCCCGCCGTCTGTTGAACTATCTGGCGGTTCAGACCTATTTTGGGCAACTGTATGAGGTCGATATTCGGCTGCGACCTTCGGGCCGCGACGGCACCATGGTGAGTTCACTGGATGGCTTTGCCAGCTATCAGCAAGACGCTGCTTGGCTCTGGGAGCATCAGGCGCTGATTCGCGCCCGGCCCGTTGCGGGCTGCGCGCGCCTTGGGGCGTCGTTTCAGGCGCTGCGACGGCAAATTCTCAGTGCTCCGCGCAACCAGAATGATACGCTGACCAAAGTTGTCGAAATGCGCGAACGCATGCGAGCGAACATCCCGGCGACAGTGTCCGCGAGCGAGTTGAAGCAGGGGGCCGGCGGTATCGTGGATATCGAATTTATGGTGCAATACCTTGTGCTCGGCTGGGCCGTCGAGTTTCCTTCTCTACTCGATTTCCCGGACAATGCACGCATTCTCGAACAGGCAAGTGAGGTTGGCTTGCTAGAGCGAGAGATGGCGCAGCAACTCATCGATGACTATGCCGTGTTGCGTTACGTCGTCCAGCTGCTCGCTATCGATTCAAAGAGCGCGGCGCGCATGGATATTGGCTGGCGGCGAGTTCGGGTAGCGCAGACGTGGCGCGCACTGATGGTTGACGGGGTATCCCCAGATCAGCTTGGGGCACATTGAGAGTAGCCAGACAACAGCCAGTCAGAACAAAGAGAGAACAGCAAAAGCAATGACCGTAGTAGACAACCTCGCCGATCGTGATGGGTACATCTGGATGAATGGCGAACTGATTGATTGGCGTGACGCCAAAGTCCATGTGCTCACTCACACGTTTCATTATGGCGTTGGCGTTTTTGAGGGCGTGCGAGCCTACAAAACCCCGCGCGGAACCGAGGTGTTTCGACTGACCGATCACACTGCTCGGTTGTTTAACTCAGCAAAGATCTTGCGTCTCGAGATGCCCTATACGGCTGATGAGATCAATCAGGCGCACATCGATGTGCTGCGTGCCAATTCTCTTGAGGAAGGTTATTTGCGTCCCATGGCTTTTCTCGGCTCTGAGGGAATGGGCTTGCGCGCTGAAGGCTTGTCAGTAAACGTGATGGTGGCTGCCTGGCCGTGGCCTTCCTACATGGCCCCCGAAGCCGTGGAGCAAGGCATTCGCATGCAAACGTCGTCCTATACTCGTCACCATGTGAACATTACGATGTGCAAGGCGAAAGCCAACGGTAACTACATCAACTCCGTTCTTGCACTGCGCGAAGCCATCGACGCAGGTGTTGATGAAGCCATGTTGCTCGATAACGAGGGTTATGTGGCCGAAGGCACTGGCGAAAATATCTTCCTCATCACCAAAGGTGAATTGCATACCCCAGAGCTCACTAGCTGCCTGGCTGGTATTACCCGCGATACAGTGATGACCATGGCTCGAGAAATGGGCATGCCGATTCGCGAGCGACGTATTACTCGCGACGAGGTTTACATTGCCGACGAAGTATTCCTGACGGGCACCGCAGCCGAAGTATTGCCGGTACGCCAGGTAGATGGCCGAGTTATTGGCAATGGTGGTCGTGGTCCGATAACCGAAACATTGCAGTCTGGCTACTTCGATCACGTCCGGGGCAACACAGCGGAGCATCCCGAATGGCACTCTGCGGTATAAGGCACTCTGCATGAGTAGCCTCGTTGTCGCTCCGGCGTGGATCGGCGACATGGTAATGGCCCACTGTCTTGTGCAGCGAATTCACGCGGCTGAGCCTGATGCGACCATTCATATACTGGCTCCACCGGCTACAGCGGCAATTGCAGAGCGCATGGCCGAAGTCTCCACAGTGCACAGGCTGGCTATCGGCCATGGCGAGTTTGGCCTGGGCAAACGTTGGCGCATGGGGCGGGAACTTGCAAAGCTAGGTTTCACCCGCAGTTATGTGCTGCCCAATAGCTGGAAGTCTGCGTTGGTGCCTTTCTTTGCTCGTGTACCGCGACGTACGGGTTGGCTTGGTGAAGCACGGCGTGGTTTGCTCAACGACACCCAAGCCTTACCGGTTGAACAGCTGCCATTGATGATAGAGCGTTTTATGGCGCTGGAAGATCTCGTTACTGCGGTGCCGGGTCGAGGGAGCCTTGCCAAGCCCTACCCGCAACCGGTGTTGCAAATTGATGGCGTGCGACAGCGCGAGTTAATTGCAACTCACGATCTGATTGTTGCAGAAGATGCCCAAAACGGTGCGGTAGCGCTGTGCCCCGGTGCCGAATTTGGCCAGGCAAAACGTTGGCCCGAGGCGCATTTTGTGCAGGTGGCGACAACCCTGGTGCAAGCGGGTCGTCAAGTGTGGTTGCTTGGTGGGCC
>JALZVT010000093.1 GCA_023300545.1 Pseudomonadales bacterium | reverse complement strand
TTGCGCCCAAATTTGCCCATGCGGATGCGGGTTTGATGCGCCCATCGCCGCACCCCGGTTTTCGAATATCTGCACCCACGGAAAGTCTTTGATGAGCGTTTCGTATTCACTGACCCAGGTCTCAATGACCATCAGCATCGCTGCAGCTGACAACCCGCCCAGAGACAGATTGTGTTGGGGGCTGTAACACAGCACGCGTGAACGACCGGTTTCGGTATGCGACTGAAACAACTCAGACGAATCGGTTGCGCGCTCGGGCGTGTCACTCAAAAGTGCCGCAAAATCATTATCAAAAACAAAAACCCCGTCGTAGTTGGGGTTGGTTGCCGACCCGGCACGGGAGTTACCCGGGCACAGGTAACAGCTGTCGGAATACGCGGGCTTTTCAGGCGGCGCCTCAACCGTTTCACCCTGCCACGGCCGTTGTGTTCGATGCGGCGACACCAACACCCAAGAATCGTCTAATGGGTTATAGCGGCGATGCGGCGTTGCCAACAAATCAGTCATGCAATGCGCACCCCGATACCACATCAACCACAAGCGGTTGAGTGTCATGACCAGTGCTCGCCCGATATTGCTCAGCAATGGTTTTCGCCACTGCAGCCAATTCGCTGGGTGGTGCCATGACAATCACCGACCCACCAAACCCGCCACCTGTCATGCGCGCGCCAATAACACCCTTAGTGTTTCGACAAATCTCAACCAAACTATCAACATCAGGACAACTCACTTCAAAGTCATCACGCAGACTTGCGTGGCTGGCAAACATCAGCTCACCCGCCCGCAAAAAATCTTCCTGCGCCAGTGCCTGGGCAAAATCGCCAACCCGCGCGTTTTCGCTTACCACGTGTCCGGCTCGCTGCCGTAACAGTGGCTCACTAAGTGTTGCGACACTTGCGGCTGTGGCATCGCGCAGCGAACAACCCAATTCATCTTGTGCGGCTTCGCATTGCGCTCGCCGGGCGGCATAGCCACCACCGCTGTGTTGATGCGACACCTGGCTGTCGATAACCACAAAAGCAATCTTGTCAGCCGTAAGGGTTACCTTCTCGGCCGACTGCGAACGACAATCGAGCAACAAACCCTGGTCTTTCTGCGCTTCACAAATGCTGAACTGATCGAGAATGCCACAGGGGACCTGAGCGTATTCGTGCTCAGCGCGCTGACACAACAAAATTTTCTCTTGTGAACCCAGCTTGCGATCAGCGATTCCTTCGACCAGCGTAGCAATGGCCAACTCAAGTGATGCACTGCTCGACAAACCGCTGCCCACTGGCAAGTCGCCGTGCACGCAGATCGACAAACCAGGAACAGCAAAGCCTTCGGCCGCCATTAACGTCAACACACCCCGTATGTAGTCGTGCCACTGGGGTTCACCCGCAGACGCATCGGGTGCGCCCAAGGTAATGTTTACGGCGGTGTTGCTGAGTGTGCTAAATATTCTGACCTCACCCGCGCCTGAGGCAATGGGCGATGCAGAAACGACGGTGTAGCGGTTAATCGCAAACGGCAACGCAAAGCCACCTGTGTAGTCGGTGTGATCACCAATAAGATTTACGCGCCCGGGTGCACTGGCAAGCCATTGCGGCACCACACCAAACTGCTCTAGGTGGGTCTCCCGCACCTGCTGTAATAACGTTTCCAACATCTAACCTTCTACCCATTTCATGAACCAGCTAAAACGATGCGTGCCGGCCGGAACGCGATAGGCTGGCAATGCATCTGGGCCACAGGCATCTGTGCCCAGACCGCGCATCGCCACATCAATGTGCACTTCGGTGCCCTTGCGAACATTCAGGTCGGCAAGCGTAGTGGCAACATCAAGGTCGGCATCAAAACTGTGCCGCGCCGTAAAGCTGAGCTTCTCAGGCAACTCAATACGCAACCCGCGCCCTGCACTGTTGGTTAGCGCAAAGTGCCGTGTTTGTTCGTGCGCGCCGTGTTCCTGCGGCGTAACGTAAGGATGGTATTGATCACTCACACTCTGCCGCCAGTGTCCCACAGTCTGTGCACCACAGCGGTCAGGATAACTTTCGTCAGGGCCAAGGCCAAGCCAGTCGAGCGTTTCAAACGCTTCCGTGACTTCAAAACGAACGCCCACTCGTGGCAGATCTGCCCATTCACGAGGAATGCCAATCACCTCATCAATGCGTGCGCCGTCAGCGTCCAGTGTCCACAGGCTTCGATGTGTAGCCGCCACTCCGGTGGGGCTTATTACCTGGCGATCAAAGCGGAGCACCTTGGTGGTTGGCCCTTCTACTATAGTCAGTTGCTGATTCTGAACGCTCAGTTCGTGCAAACCCAGGTTCACCCAGTCGGTGCGCTTACTGGGTGTACCAGCTCGACCGCTCTCAGCACTGCCATCATTGTCGGTGGGCGAACGCCACAGGCTTGCTGACACATCACCAGAGATCACCTGTTCGCCACCCAGGTACACCGCCGTAATGGCCCCCTGCTGAACATCAAGACGAGCGGCACCCATTTCAATGCGATCAATGCCTGCCGAACTTGATGTCTTTTTGGCAGGTGCTTTCAACGCGGGCAACTTCACAGCCGGCGTGCTGAGTGCATACTGGTCGTGAGCAACGCGATGATCTGCGGCCGCCCAGCTTGTCATCGTTTTTAAGCGCGCCTCAAACAGCAGATGATACTCATCCGTTTTGTTGAGCTTCGTTGTGTACGGCACCGCGAGCTTACGGCTTGCTCCCGCCGCTATCACGGCTTCAAGTGTGCCCGACTCAACCGTCACGCCGTTCTTTTGCAGCGCCCAGCTCATCAGCAGATCGTTGTTCGAGGCAAAGTGCCGACGATTCGACACCACTACCGACTTCTTGCCAGCAAGTGCAAAGGTGAGCGGCCGACAGGCCCACTGATATTCTCGCAGCGCCGGATGCGGCACGTTGTCAGAATCAACCAAGCCATTGCAGCAAAACGCAGAGTCGTGAATGTCGTGGCCGTAATGGCTGCCGTA
>JALZVT010000092.1 GCA_023300545.1 Pseudomonadales bacterium | reverse complement strand
CGATGGTGTTGTCGATGGTGTTGTCACGCGCAAATTTGCCCGTAACTCAGGCGTCGGCACGCCGGCCCCATGCAGCGCAGCAACGCCCTGATGCTCCCGATCACTGTGACGCACCGCATCGTTGCCAAAAAACCACTTAACAACAATGGGCTGAGTGTCCAGAAAGCCGCCACATACCAGACGCCGACCAGGTAACACTCGCAACTGATCAGTTAGCTGCAGCACCCGTTCGGCAGGCTTAGCTTGATCAGCAACTGTCACACACAGCCGCAACGGTTCCGGGGTCGCGGCCATCGAATAGCCTCTCGACCAATCCAGTAGCTCATCAAGCGCAGCCACCGCCATGGCCGGCGCCGGCGTTAGCTCGCCGAGTCGATTGACGGTGCGCTCAGACATCAAAAGGGTCTGTCAGCGTGACTAGATTTTTTCGCGCGGCCTCGTCGTGCAGTCGACGAGCTCGCGCGCCAACGGCGCTCCAGAAGGCCAACCGATCAGGCTGCTGCAACTCCGCGCGCAAGGAGGTGCCGCAATAGCGCCGGATAAAGCGATAGGCGTCACGCCGCGTAGGTCGCGCATCCGCCGCCGAGAACCATAGTGCGCCAAGATCTTTAATCAACCAACGCCGCGGCACCGCAAGCCGCACCTGGGCACGATGCAGATCGATAAGCGTGAGCTCGGGATTATCCGGAAAGCTGTCTGGACGTAACAGAAAGTGGCAGATGTAGAGATCGCGGTGATTCACTCCAGTTTTATGCATCAGCGCAACGACGTCCGCTACCGCATTAAGCAGCCGCCAGCGCTGCTCTGGTCGGGGCGGCTTCTGCATCCATTCTTTGGCAAGGTCTTCCAGCGAAACACTGGGTTCGATCGCCACCGACAATAAAAAAGACTCCCGGTCGGCTGGATTGTCACCGCGCTCTACGTACGCCACCGCTTCAGGCACTCGAACACCAGCTGCAGATAGCACTCTGGCCGCTCGAAACTCGTCGCCTGCGCCCAGTACCGGACGTCGAAGTGTTACCAGATTTTTCAGAATCTCAAGCCAGCCTACGCCGTGGTGCCGCTTAAGAAAAAATGCCTGTCCCAACACCTTTACCCGCAGAGTTCGACGCGTCGCAACTTGCCGATACACTCGCCCCTGGAGCCGGTCCACCTGCACAAAAGGGTCAACCTCGCCCCAGTGAGCGGCAATATCATCGCGCAGATAGAACTTGCTCATAGGTCGTGACCAAACGATGAAGGGACTGGTGCAGGCCGGGACTCGCGGGCAGCAGTGACTATATGCTCTACCGCGCGCTCAGGCAGATCAAAGATATCTGCCTGTTGACCATACCGCAGACCGTTCGTAGAAAGTTGCGCCAGTCTGTCAGGATCGCCAAGCAGCGCAACGAGGCGCGCGTTGTAGTGATCTTGCGAAAAGGGCTCCGGCAGCAGCTCCCCTGCATTAGCGGTGGTGAGATAACCCGCATACCCGCACACAGAACTCGCCAGCACTGGCAAACCACTAATCAATGCTTCCAGCAGAACAATTCCACCGCTCTCGGCATAGGCTGGGTGCAGTAAAAGGTCGGCCGCCTGGAGGAATCGAGGCACATCATCACGCCCACCCAGAAACGCCACCCGCTCAGCAACATCAAGTCGCTGGGCCATGCGCGCATAGAGCGCAGTGTCGTCCTGCCCAATAATGACCATGCGCACTCGCGTCTTGAGCGCGGCAGGCAAAGCTGCCAGCGCGAGCAAGGTTCGATCAAGACCCTTGGTTGCAAACCCTGATCCAACCGCCAGCAACAAGAACTCGTCAGCGAGTACGCCTGACTCCGTACGAACCTCGCGACGAATGTTCGACGTGTCTTCTGGAGGCAGACGATCGCGGCCAACACCTGGCGGTAACACGGTCATACGAATCGCTTCAGTGGCGTAAAAGTGCGTGAAATCGTCTCGCTGATGATCGGTTAGCAGTAGCGTCTGTGTGGCCCCTCCACTGGCAAACACAGCGCGTTCAGCTTTGGCAAAGAAGCGATAGCGAGGCGTGTAACGGTAGAGACTGCCGCGCATATGCTGAGCTTTGGCTTCGAAGCAGGCGTCAGCCGCAAAATAAACATCCAGACCCGGCATTTTGTTGAAACCGACCACCAGTGCCGGCGGCACACGGCGCAGCTCTAGCTGCACCCAATCAATATAATTCTGGTAGCGCACGTGATTCACCAGCCCGCGATCAGGGACCAACACCACATCAAACCCGGCGGGCGGCTTGCCTTCCCAACTGAGGGTGTAAACCCGTACTGCATAGCCCTCAGCCGCACAGCCCTGCGCAATGCGCAAAAAATCGCGCTGCAGACCACCAAACGGAAAATACTTGAAGAGACAAAATACAATAACGCCATTTTGTCGCTGCTGTGCAAACCCTTCCAGCAAGTCAGCAGCGGTTGGCACCAGAGAAAATATTTCGCTCTCCTGAGCAACACTGGCGGCGGCCGCGCTCTGGGCCTGCAAGTCGTCATCACACAGCATGCCTCGAAGTGCCGTGTCGAGTCGGGTTTGCTCAAACGGTTCCGGCACAACACGCCCAGCATTGAAACGCTCGACCCACACGGCATAACCGCAATTTGCTGTGGTCAACACCGGCAAGCCCGCTACCATCGCTTCCAGTATCACCGTGCCCGTATTTTCATCGTAGGCAGGCAGCAACAAAACGTCTGCTGCAAAAAAGAACCGCGGCACATCATCACGACCAGAAAAAAACCGCACACGAGCAGCAATGCCCAGTCGTTTTGCCATCCGCTCGAAAGGGTCAAAATTATCAGCACCCAAGACAAATAGCTGGCTGTTGGCTAAGAGTGTCTCACCGAGGCTCGCAAAACTGCGCAACACCCGGTCGAGGCCTTTCTTCTTAAAACCAGAGCCCACAAACAACAACAGATTCTCATCGGTTGCCACCGTAAACTCAGCGCGCAAAGCCGCACCGATTTCAGCGGCATTGTCTGGCGCTACCCGGCTTGGGTCGATGCCGGGCGGCAAGGCATGCAAACGCTGGTCTGGCGTGTGGTAATAACGTTGAAACAACGGCGTCTGCAAATCTGAAATGGTCAGCACTTGAGTTGCGCCTAAACGGCGAAACACCGCCTGCTCGGTCGCCGCAAAAAAGCGGTACCGAGGCATATGTCGATACCACCAGCCGCGCTGGGTGCGCGCCTTCTCTTCGAAGCACGAGTCGCCGGCAAAGTAGGCGTCGAGGCCTGTCATTTTGTTCAGCCCAAACACCAGCTGCACCGGCTGGATATTTAAATGCTGCTGCACCCAATCTTGGTAACGGGCATAAAGCGTATGCCGGGTCACGCCTTTCACCGGAACCTGGACGTATTCGATCCAGTCTGGCAATTCGCCGTCCCACGACAGCGCATAAAATCGCACGCTGTGGCCTTTGTTAACTAAAGCCTGAGCAATACGGTAACCGTCACGCTGAATGCCACCAAAAGGAAAGTATTTGTAGAGGCAAAACGCAAACTGCATCAGCCCGGGGCCCTTTTCAGCAACACTCGGGCAGTAGCCACAATGCGCTCAGGATTCAACTCGGCGTAACACGCAGGCGTAATCGGCCGGCCGGAGAGCTGTTGTTGCGGCCCCGCATACGTGCAGTCGCGTCGCAGACAGGGCGCACAGCTAAAGTCACTCGCAAGATTAGCCGCAAGCGGACCTCGCGCACCGGTTCGTTCTTCGCTGGTTGAGCCGTACAAACCAATAACGGGGCGACCCAACACCGCCGCAAGATGAGTAAGGCCACTATCAACACCAATAACCAGTCGGGCCGTTCTAATACGCTCAAACGCAGACATCAGCGAGCTTGGCTCGATCGCCTGAACATCTGGTGTAGACCCGACAATTCTTAGCGCCCGTGCATGCTCATCAGCGCTGCCGGAGAGAATGTGCACCTGATGACCAGATGTCGTGAGACGCTCGACCAAATCGAGCCAAGCCACCTCGGGATATTCCTTACTCGACCAGGTGGTGCCATGGATAAGTAGGGTGGCACCGGACTCAGCGGTTGGCGTCGTAGAGAGCGCATCCCCAACCGGAGTCTCTATATTTACGGTCACGGGAACGTGCAGATCAACGGTGTAATCAAGGGCGCTGGCGAATAGCGTGCGCAGCCGATCGATTGCATGCAGCTCCCAGCCAACAGCGGCCGCCCGGGTATAAACCAGGCTTGCGGAGCCTTCCCGAGCCGAACTTCGATCAAGGCCCATTCGAACGGGCGCACCTGAGGCGCGCGTAATAAATGCGCTCTTCACCAAACCTTGCGCATCGAGTACCTGTTCGTAGCCCTCTGCCCGCAAGGTACGAACAAACTGCACGAGCTCGGGCACACCGGTGGAAAGTTGCTTGCGCCAACGCCGCAGCGCAAAAGGAATCACTCGATCGACAGCCGGGTGAGCCGCTGCAAGATCTGCAAACGCTTCTTCCACAACCCAATCAAATCGATACCCCTTGCTGGCAGCTTCGCTCAGTGCAGGAAAACTATGCACCACGTCGCCCATTGAGCTGAGTTTTACGAGCAAAATGTTGCGCGTCATAGGGTTAGCAACCCAAGCTTCGCAAGCTGCGCTTCAACTCGATCTGGCGTCAATTTTACCAAGCAGTCACCATGATCAAATCGACACTCACGCTGAAAACAGGGCTGGCAGTCGAGCTTGTTGAGGCCATCGTCAAGGGTGACCAGAGTCAGTGCAAGCGCATTCTTATGCAACGGCGGTGTAAAGCCAGGAGACGTCGAACCATAGAGCGCAATCGCCGGGGTATCCACGGCGCTCGCAACATGCATCAGCCCCGAGTCATTACAGACCACAGCGGACGCTGCTGCCAGTAAATCCACGGCATCGGCCAGGGTCGTTTTGCCCGCAAGATTAACCAGCGAAGAATCTGTTTTTGCGGCAG
>JALZVT010000091.1 GCA_023300545.1 Pseudomonadales bacterium | reverse complement strand
CGATTTCTCGCTAGTAACGCCGTCACTGCTACTGGTGGTCGTAGGTCAGGCGTTTTTCTCCATCGGCGTAGCGATGGCGGGCATGATGACGTTTGGGGCCTACTTGCCGAGCGACATTTCTATTCCTCGTAGTGCGCTCATCATTGCGCTTGGAGATACGTTGGTGGCGTTGCTGGCTGGGCTGGTGATATTTCCGGCCGTGTTTCATCACGGGCTTGATCCGGCGGGAGGCACAGGCCTAATTTTCCAAACGTTGCCAGTTGCGTTTGCGCAGATGCCGGGCGGTTATACGGTTAGTGTTCTGTTCTTTCTGCTGTTGTCTGTTGCCGCCATTACGTCGATGGTTGGACTGGTCGAACCCATCAATGTCTGGCTTGCTGAGATTATGGGGTGGCAGCGACGGCGCGCGGCTTTGGTTGCGTTGGCCGGTGCGGCGACCCTAAGTCTTGTCAGCGCTTTGTCGTTCAGCGGCTGGTCCGAGTTGCAAACCTTAGGTATGCCGCTATCCCAGTTACTCGACTTTGTACCCAATCAGCTGTTATTGCCCATAGGCGGGCTGCTTATTGCGGTGTTTGCGGGCTGGCGAATGAGTGCTGCGACCACGGCTGAGGAACTGGGGCTCGCGGGTAGCGCCGGAGGATGGGATTCACTGCTGTTCCGCAGCTGGCAGTTGCTCGTACGGTTTTTGGTACCAGGAGCGATTGGCGCCATCTTCTATTTTGGCCTGGCGGCCTAGCGCACGGTTTCGCTAGCGACCACCTTGATTGCTCATGATGGGCGCTAGCGAATACTTTTCCGCTAGACCATCTTTGCTTTGGGGGCTGAGCGTTTCACGCTCTGTATGCCGGCTTTGCATGATGCTTCTTTGGCGTAGGTCTGGCTGCTGCCGACGATCTGACCGTTACCGGCGACCAGGCTAAAGCTGTGCTTCTTGTTGCGAGTTTGCGACACGCGAAAGTTTTTAACGTCGGTGCAATTCTTACGAACTGACTCGATGCCGATCTTGGCGCCTGCTTTGGAGGCGTAGGCCTGGCTTGCCATTATAATTTCGCCATTACCCGCTTTTAGACGCCAGCGGTGCTTGCTCGCTTTATCTTTGTAGAGTTCGAATGATGCTGCCATGACTAATTCCCCTTGAATTGAGATCGGTTGTAAATGAGATACCGAAAATTTGGTTTAAGAAACAGCTGTTTGAGAAGAATAGAACAGTATTGCTGTGACGCGCGGGAGTCTAAAAGACAGAGTGGATAAAACCATGACGCAGTGCAGGTTTTGGTTAAGATTTAGCTGCCCAGCGTGTGTCCGCAGTGCGTACGCACTGCATACGCACTGCGTACGCACCAAATTGGTATACTGGGTTGTTCTTAAGGCAGGAGAAAAATCATGGCTATCAGTACAGCACCAGCGTTTGCAGCGAATCAAACCGTTGAGCAACTAGCTGCGCGCGAGCATGCGTTCTCTATCGAATTGTCGGAAATTGATGTCAGCAACTGGCATTTGTTTCGTAGCGATACACACTGGCCCTACTTCGAGCGCTTGCGCCGAGATGCGCCGGTTTATTTTCACGAAAATAGCCGCGTTGGCCCATACTGGTCGATAACGGGCTTTGCTGAGATGAAGCAGATCGATGCCGACAATGCGCGATTCTCCTCGCTCGACAACATTTCTATCATTGATGTTCCACCCGAGCTGGTGAACCCAAGTTTTATTGCGATGGATGAGCCCATTCACTCGAAGCAACGCAAGTCAGTCTCGGGTGTTGTTGCACCACGAAATCTTGCAGCAATGGAAGATCTGATTCGTGGGCGTATCGCAACGGTGCTTGACGAGTTGCCTGTGGGCGAAGAATTTAACTGGGTAGAGCGCGTGTCTATCGAACTCACCACGCAGATGTTGGCCACGCTGTTCGACTTTCCGTTTGAAGAGCGTAGCAAGCTCACGCGCTGGTCTGATATTGCAACCGGTGGCCCGCAGTCTGGACTGGTTAGCAGTTGGAAAGAGGCGGGTGAAGAGCTGCAAGAATGCCTTGCACAGTTTACCGAGTTACGGCGCGAGCGCGAAGGTAACACTGAGGGCTTTGATCTGGTCACGATGCTAGCCAATCATGCGGACACTCGTAATATGTCACCCTCTACCTATCTCGGCAATCTGTTGTTGCTGATAGTAGGTGGTAACGACACAACCCGTAACTCGATGTCTGGTGGCGTGCTGGCACTCAATCGATTTCCTGAGCAGTACGACAAACTGCGAGCCGCGCCTGAACTGATTCCGAATATGGTAGCGGAGATTATTCGCTGGCAAACCCCGCTTGCGCATATGCGTCGCACCGCCCTGGAAGACGTTGACATTAACGGTCAGACCATCAAAAAAGGTGACAAGGTAGTGATGTGGTACATCTCGGGTAACCGCGATGAAACTGTGTTTAGCAATCCTGATGTGATGCAGGTCGACCGTCCAAATGCCCGTCAGCACGTTGCTTTTGGCTATGGCGTGCACCGCTGCATGGGTAATCGGCTTGCGGAAATGCAGTTGCGCTTGCTGTGGGAAGAGATTCAGCAGCGTTTTGAATGTGTTGAGGTGCTGCAAGAACCTACGCGGGTTACGTCAAATTTTGTGCATGGCTACTCGCATCTCCCTGTGAAGTTGCATGCTCTGTAGAACGTTACAAGGCAATCCACCAGGCGGTGACGACTAGCGCGAGTGCAGTACCGCCGGCCAACCATTGATTGGTGCGGTTCAGAAACGAAAATGGCAGGCTGGCGCTGGCAAAACCAAGCAACAGCCCGCAGCCGAAACCAAACAGGTGTGCTGCGACGTCGGTATTGGCGTCACCGATGCCGGTAAAGGCAACAAGGCAGATTGCGGCAAACACGGGCGCAAAGCTCCGGCGCCAATCGTTGTTGTTGAAGTAGCCCCGTCGCCATACCACGGCCGCGAGTAATCCCAGCGCTGCGAAGGTTGCGGTTGAAGCGCCCAAGGAGCGGAAATTGTCGCCCTGACTGAAGGCGTTGAGGGTATTTGCCATAGCCGCTGCAATGACAATCAACAACCAACCCAGGCCCGAGCCGAGTTGGCGTGCGAGCAAGCTACCAAACAGTATGCCAAACAGCGAGTTGCCCATGATGTGGCCGATGTCTGCGTGCAGCGTGAGGGCGGTTATCGTGCGCCACCACTCGCCTTCAGTAACGGCCCGAGCCGCCATGATGCCGGCACCACGCCAGTCATACAGTGTCCATTCTTGCAGCAAGGGCAATGCCCAGATCACCAACATAAATCCGAGCGCGCCAAACAGACCGCTATCTACGGCAGGACTTTCGCGTGGGCGCTTGCTGAGGTTTGTGTTCTCTCGCCAGTAGGTGCTGAGTTGGTTACCGGCAAAGGCTGCCTCGGTGGTTGGTACAGAGAGACGCCAGGGGCCAGTAAAGCGCGGGACAGCTGCAGGCTGGCCGTTTTCGTCCAAAGCAAGGTTGCGCGTGACCTGATGTTCGACATTTATAGCCGTGAGCACAAAGGCGGCCTCGGCAATCATGCGTTGCTCGCGATGCTCAAAGATATCTATCCATGGAACAACTTCTGGCGAGTCTGGAACGTTCACGCTGAGTTACAGCGACATCTTCGCGTAGTCGACCGTTAGCCAACGATCTGGCCGTAAATTGACGCGCACGGACACACTGCCGGCGTTGGCGCTGGTATAGGCATCGCCCATTTCGCTTCCCAGGTAACGATGCGCCATATGGCTGGAATCGTCGTCGCTCGCCTGGTGTATGTCAGTAACAGTGCATTCGACGGATACGTAAGCGTAAGGCATAGCTTCCTGTTGGGCGACCATCGTTACCCGACTATTCAGGCCAAGCAGTTTGCCTTTGGCAGACGTAGGGCCGGTCAGAAACCAAAGCTCGCCACCTTTGGTGTACTCGTACCAGACGGGCGCTGACAGCGGCGGCCCGTTTTCTTCTGGAGGGCGTGGGATGGATAGAACGCCGATGCGGGGGGCGGCCAGAAACTCTTCGCGTTGTTCGCGACTCATCCGGGTATCAGCCATTGGGTTTTCCTACCTCTTTCTAATGTTCAGTATGATATGGGGACTGGCCCAGTGCGTAGTACTGTAACCATCTTCCTTCAAAAGCGAGAACAATTATGGCTGAAGCTAAAGTAGTTAAGGACATCAAGGCAGGTGCGGACGCCGTATTTGCGATGCTTGGTGATTTTAAGGCGTTGCAGCCGGGCGGACCGATCGAATCGGTGAGCTACGAAGGCGACGGCGTAGGAATGGTTCGGACCATACATATGACCAACGGAGCAGTGGTTGAACGCCTTGAACAGCATGACAGCCAAGCGCGTAGCTTCACCTACGCCATCATCAATGATGACGGGCCACTGCCGTTTTCAGGCTACAGCGCCACGGTCAATGTCGCTGACAATGGGGATGGGACCTGCACCGTCGACTGGACGGGCACCTTTGAGCCCCGGGGAGTGGATGAGGCAACCGCCATTGGAGTTGCGACGGGGATTTACGCCGGTGGTATTAAGGGTGCTCGACTGGCGTTAGAAGGGTAGGTAGGCGTGACGAGCCCTCAGCTTTGCTTGGCGGGCTCTATGAGATCCCATTGGTTGCCATAGAGGTCGCGAAACACTGCGACTTCGCCATAAGCTTCACTCCGCGCCGGCCCGATAAATTCAACACCGCGCTCTAACCAGGCGGCGTAGTCGCGTTTGAAATTGTCGGTTTGCAGAAACAAAAATACGCGCCCGCCGGTCTGGTTGCCGATGCGGGTTGTTTGTTCCGGCGAGCTCGCTTCGGCCAATAACAGTTTGGCACCGGTATTACCTGGTGGGCTCACAACAACCCAGCGTTTATTCTCGTCGGGCAGGTGGGTGTCTTCGATCAGTTCGAAGCCCAATACCTTTGTGTAGTAGTCGATGGCGCGGTCGTAGTTATCAATGACCAGCGACAGTAGGCCTATGGTTTGTGACATCGAAGGCTCCTAACAAGCCGCTAAGGGCTCCTTATTAAGCGGCTGAGGGCTCTTTATAAGCCGCTGAGGGCTCACTCCGCGAGGGCTAATAGCCCTTCCAGTTTGGTGATGCCCGGCAGGGTTAGTTCGCCGCTGCGTTTGGCGAGCTGTTGCACTAAAGCGCCTGAGTTTTTCTGCTCTTTTGCATTTTTTGGGGCGAAGTGGCTGCCAAAGTTCAACCGGCTCTGGCCAAGCCAGGTTTGAAGTTTGGGTTGTTGTGCCCACGAAAGGCCATTCAGAGTGCTGATGAGCGTTGTTCGCAACCAGTCGACATCGGTGTTGGGGTGCGGCACCGGTGCGGCTAGCGCGTTTTTCTGCTCATCGCTATCGTAGCTGTGTTCGATGTGCGCGAGCATCGCTGCGCTGAAGACTTGTTGGCAGGTGCGAATGGACTGCAGGGTGATGGTGTTGCCGTTGAACACAGGTACCGCTGGCCGATTGGCAAGTCCATCGGCTGAGCAGTCGACGTGCAGAGTATTGTGATTGGTAGGTATTGTGCCGCCTTCAAGCTCAATCTGAGTCGCGCCAACCGATTTGACCCGGCCCATTCGAATCACCTGGTCGATCTTGCGCAACTCTTCCAGCTCGGGCTCCGTCACAGTTGCACACCGATACATCGTGGGACGATGATCGGCACTCAAGCGCAGGAGTTGGCCGGTTTCGATCAACAGATCAAACAACTGTGTCAGTGAGCTGGCCTTGACCACCGCTTCCATATTGGCAACCTGACCACCGAGCGTGTGTTCGATGAACTCTATTCCGGGCTGGATATGCTTGCGATTCAAGTACCAGGAGTCGCGCGGCATTACCCAGCGAATTCGGCCCGGAGCGACGCCGTGTCTGAGCAGCCATAGGCAGGCATCGATGCCGGTCTTGCCTGCACCGATAACGACATAGCCGTCGCTGGGGGCGGGGGTTCGTGGCAATTCGTTAAGGGGGACGCAGCTAACCGCTGGATCGACGTTGTAGAGCGGGCCACGAACGGACGGCACCTGAACATTCATATAGGTGGCGTTCACCGTCTTGTGCGCTACCTCAACTTGGGTTCTTGCGCCGGTTACCAATGAGCGAAAGCAGTTTTCACCGAGGTACTCTGACATCGGAAAGTACTGCACCCGACCGGACGCCAGTAAACCGCGTTGCATGACCTGATCGAAGTAGGTGCACACCTCGGTGCCAGAGGCGAGCTCAAACAGCCCTTTGTTGCCGCCCCGTTTATCTTTGGCGTTGTTGCCCAGACGACGTGAGTTGACGCCATAAAAGGCTGATGGCTGATGCAGGCGAACATAGGGGTAGGCATCGTTCCAGTGTCCGCCGGGTCGATCGTGTTTGTCGACAAGGGTGACGGTGGCGCCGGTTTCATTCACCAGTACATCGGCAAACGCCATGCCCATCGCGCCACTGCCAACAACCAGGTAGTCGGTGGTGATACTGCTGACTGGATTCATGCTGCGGGTCCTTTGGTTTGGCGTAGTTCTGCCGGCGGACCTATTGTATTCGCATCTGGGGGTACAAAGTTAGTGTAACCCCCATCCATTGGTTGCCAGCTAGCCCTGGGCTCACGGCTGGAGCCTCAGGGCTGCTGTCGCGGCATCTAGCTGCCGGTTGTTGTCTTCTTTTTAGTTGTCTTCTTTTTAGT
>JALZVT010000090.1 GCA_023300545.1 Pseudomonadales bacterium | reverse complement strand
TTCGTGGCAGAGTCTTCTGCCTTAGTATCAGTTGTGTCATTCATCCATGAAGGTTAGTCCCAAGCAGACATCGAATGCCAGACCTTCTGCCCACCCGTTAGCAACGGACGGCCATATTTTTCGACCAGCGAAGCGCTAAAGACCAGCACGATGCCTGCCATACCCAAGGCGACCCAGGCATTGACATCGACGTTGTGCAACGATTGCGCCACCAACACGAAAGTACTGGGAACACTAATAACAATGCCGGCCAGCAGCGGCATCCGCTGACTGTTAGTCAGCCCCCAGATCGAGGCAATAGCGCCCAGCAACAATGCACTCAATGTAAGGTTTGTCGCGCTTCCAGCGAGCAACATTGATGTGGCCGCTAAGATCCATAGTAGGCTGGCAACAAACCGATAATGCCACCCTCCATTCTCACTCAGGCGAGCCATATCCATTAGCCAGATCGCACTGGGCAACACCAACAGAGCAAAACCCATATCGCCATGCACAATCTGCGGCATCGCTTCGGAGGCATACACCCACCAGCTGGCTACACCAAGAACAGCGCCGAGCAATTGCACCCAACCTTTGCCTTGATGGAGTCGAGACAGCAACACCGCCACTATGCCAGCCATTGCAGCGGTGCCGGCAACGCTGTCGATGTGCATGCTCATACGCACAGCAGCAATAACTAGTGGTGTGGCAAGCAGCAAACGCAGCCCCATGCCTTCCAGGCCCGCATACAGCGAATTGCCTCGAAACACTTTCAGCTCAAGCCAGATCGTGCCTAAAGCAAGCCCGGCAAGTGTTGCAAATCCGAAGATGGAGTCACGTTCTGGAATCAACAGCGCACCACTCATGAGCAGAAGCGCACTCGTCAGTTGACGTTTATCGTTGCGGGCGAGAATTGCCATGCCGGCATACGCTAGCGGTACGGCAAGCAGCAAGGTGCCCGACATCAGCCAAAACAGGTGTGGCACCTGTGCGTCGGCGACACTCGCAAGCTGGTGCAACAACCCAGCGAGCTGGGAAAATTGCACCGGTACCAACAACGCAGCCAAACCAAAGAACAGACGCGCGCCCTTGGCGTCTTGCATGAACTTCTGGCTCGCCACACCACACCCGCCCATTGCACCCATCAAAGCAAGATAAACCCAGTTGCGCATATCCAGATCAATGTTGTTTAAACCTTGCAGGAGAAAAACAATGGCCGACCCTGCGACAGCTAAGGCTCCCATCCAGCGCAGCCAATTTGCCGCGGAGCTTGGATCAGCAGGTAGTTCAGCGTTACGAGGTAACGTATCGGTCAATGTGTTCATGAGCCTTCTCCACGCAAACGTTCAAGTTCTGCACGTAACTCGCGATCTCGTTCTTCGCGCTGCAGCGTGCTATCGAGTTCATCTGCGCTACCCGTAGCACACTCGACCACAGCACCTTCCCGGTATTCACTCTGCAACACTGACACTTCCCAACGCTCGAACATCTCATCGATGTTGCAAAGATCGTCACCGCCGCCAGTCTTTGCCAGCACGCTGGTGCGTGCCTCGCGCGACGACAGTGCTATGCGCCGCTGCTGTAAATCTGCAAGGCGCCGCTCTACCTGAGCAAGGTTGAGCGCCAGTTGATCGCGCAGACTACGCTGTCGCGTCAACTGTTCTGCTGCTTGAGCAAGCTCTTGCTCAACGGCATCGCGGTTGCGCAGACACTGCAGCGCCTGTTCGGGGTCGAGCTCGGCAAAGTCCTGCGCGCGCTGTTGCCAGCGATCACGCTTAACAACCAGCTCCTGCTCCGTTCTCGCTTGTCGCTCAGCCTGCCCGGCAAGCTGCCCCTGCTGGGCACGCAACCGCGCGGCCGCCTTCCGCACATCGGCAATGGCGCTCTGGGCCACTGCATCGTGATTTTCGACACCAGCGACAAAGTCTTCAAAGCTCGCGTTCAGCGAGGTTACCAATCGTTTGAATGTCATTATCTGCTCCTTCGCCCAAGCTGGGCTTATATGGTGAGACCTGAATCTAGGCTTTCAGATCAAAAGACGCGATCTATTGGCAATAAGTATCGAATTACGAGACCATAAGTGTTAGCGCTCGAACCATTCAATCGATCCAGCCCACACCAGGAGACCGCAATGTCAGGTACCCAGGCCATCACCACCGCTCTCAAAGGACTGCTGCGCAAATCCGGCATCACCTATGCGCATGCCGCTGACGCGCTCGACCTTTCCGAAGCCAGCATCAAGCGCCTGTTTGCCGAACAGAGCTTCACCCTGCAGCGCATAGAGACCCTGACTAAACTGGCCGGAGCCGAACTGACCGACCTAGTGCGTTTAAGTGATGACCAGCAGGAACGTGTGGAAGAGCTGTCAGCGGAAGTTGAGCAAGAGCTCGCTAAAGATCCACTGCTGCTGCTGTGTGCGATATGCGTGATCAATCGCTATCGCTTTAACGAAGTTCTAGAGTTATACCGGTTTGATCAACACGACCTACAGCGCTTGTTTATTCGACTCGACCGGCTGAACATCATCGAGCTACTCGAAGAAAATCGTTATCGAATGCGGCTATCGAGAGGGTTTCACTGGCGCAAAGGCGGCGCTATCGAAAGCTATTTTGTGAACAGTATTTTTAGTGGCTTTTTCGACAAGAAACTCATTCGCGACAAAAGCCACTTTCGCTTTGCCTGGGGCACTGTCACCCCAGAAACCGCCCAGCGCTTTCTGGAGCGGTTACGGGTGCTATACGACGAATTCAACGAGGCAGCCGATCGAGATTCACGGCTGCCGCTTGACCAACGCAACGGCAGCGGCATGATGCTCGCGTTCCGCCATGACTGGGAACCGGAGGAGTTTGCCAACATGCGCAAGCCCTAGGGCACGCCTGCTAGTTTGACGGACCCTAGATCACCTCGCTATCTTCTAAGTGCATTCTTTGGGAGAGAAGGTTATGGCTCACGAACTAATTATCAGAGGCGGCTCGGTCATCGATGGCACCGGAGCCGACGCCGTAGCAGCAGACGTTGGGATTGATGGTGATCGCATCACAAGAGTTGGCGATCTCAGTGGTGTTGACGCTGCCCGTACTATCGACGCCACGGGCAAAACAATAACCCCCGGTTTTGTCGACCTGCACACCCACCTCGACGCTCAGGTAGGCTGGGATCCGGAGATGAAATCGAGCTCCTACCATGGCGTGACCACCGCACTCATTGGTAACTGCGGGGTTACCTTTGCACCCGTGAGTAAAGCCAATCACCGCACCATGGCGGAACTGATGGAGTCGGTCGAAGATATCGCTGCAGATGCCATCATCGATGGCCTGCCGTGGAACTGGACCAGCTATGGTGAATACCTAGACGCGGTCCAAACCCTTGAACCCGCCTTGAACATTGTCGGCCTGGCCGGGCACTCCGCGATTCGACTCGAAGCCATGGGCGACAAGTCGATGGATGAAGGCGTGCAGGCAACAGACAAAGAGCTGGAACACATTTGCGCACTGGTGCGTGAATCGGTCGAAGAAGGTGCTGTCGGATTCTCAACCTCACGCTTTCTCGGCC
Organism: Pseudomonadales bacterium; assembly: GCA_023300545.1. Lineage (GTDB taxonomy): Bacteria > Pseudomonadota > Gammaproteobacteria > Pseudomonadales > Azotimanducaceae > JALZVT01. The sequence goes on along the minus strand of JALZVT010000090.1, from coordinate 40,097 downwards.
ACAAGGTACCCGACGGCCGCCTCACACCCGGAACCTGGGCCGACCTGCGCGAAACCCAAGCCATTCAACAGGCTGTTATTGATGGCGGCGGCCAAGGCGGACTGTTTCAGGCAGCGCCCGACATGGCGAGTCGGCGCAATGTAGAGCTTGAGATGTTTAGCCAGGGTGCCGAGCTCGGCTGTCACGTACTTTACTCAGGCGGAGCCGGCTCAAAAGGCGATGGCGGCGTGGCAAAAACCGAAGAATTTCTGCTGCGTAATAACGCAGGCGGCAAGCGAATGACAGCGGTTTGCCACACCCGGCCCAGCGGCTCGATGTTTGGCCTTGCCCAGTCGACTCCGTTTCGTAACTCCGCCTGGAAGGAGTTGATGCAGCTGCCAACAATCGCTGATCGTTTGCAGGCACTAAAAGATCCGGCAACAAAAAAACAGCTGGTACAACGTTCAAAAGAGACCGGCTTCGCAGCAAATCCTGCGCTGTTGCACCCGATGGGCATGGGCGGCGCCGGCACTACACCCGACTACGATATGGGCGAGAAAAATTCACTTGCCCAACTCGCTGCTGACCAAGGTCGCGACCCCGTCGAGCTCTACATTGATCGCCTCATCGAATCCGAGGGGCGAGAGCTGTGGAATTTCTGGGCCTTTGGCGGCTCACTGGAAAATCAGTGGGCCTATATGCGCATGGAGCACTGCATTCCCATGCTGGCCGATTCCGGCGCCCACGTTGGTATCTTTACCGACACCGACTCACCGACGTTCCTGCTCAGCGAGTTAACTCGCCGCCAGGGTGTATATACCTTGCCGCAGGCTGTGCATCGCATCACCCAGGCATCCGCTAATGTGCTCGGCTTGAAAGACCGTGGCTGTATAAAAGAAGACTGGATCGCTGATCTGAACGTAATCGACTACGAAAACCTGGAAACCGGCTACCCCTACTACGTGAACGATTTCCCACACAACGGCGGGCGTTACATTGTTGAGAGCCAGGGCTATGACGCGACTCTAGTGAGCGGCAAACCCATTGTCGAACACGGCAAACACACCGGCCATCGCCCAGGAACGGTAATCCGGGAATTTGCCAGAGGCTAACGGGGTAAGCCGGGCTTGCATCTTCCTTATTGCCCAGCAAGCGGAGCTTGCATCTTCCTTATTGCCCGCAAGCGGAGCTTGCATCTTCCTTATTGAAAGCCAGCGGTCATTCCCGTAGCGTCGGCCGCTGATTTTCAAAAGGAACTCCCATGCGCGAAGCCGTGATCGTATCAACCGCCCGCACCCCTATAGGCAAGGCCTATCGAGGCGCTTTCAACAACACCACTTCACAGGCGCTTGGCGCTCACGCCATCAAGCACGCTGTTGAGCGCGCGAAGATTGATCCTGCAGAAGTCGAAGACGTCACCATGGGTGCGGCTATTCAGATGGGTTCTGCGTTTCAAAACGTTGCCCGTCAATCGTTGCTGCTGGCCGGCCTGCCCAACTCTGTTGCTGGTCAATCAATCGACCGTCAGTGCTCATCAGGCATGATGGCCATCTCCATGGCCGCCAAGCAGATCATCTCTGACGGCATGGATGTCGCCATCGGCGGCGGCGTGGAGTCGATCTCCATGAACCAAACCGGCGACATCTTTGCCATTCCAGATCAGCAATTGCTGGCCTCACACCCCGCGCTCTATATGTCGATGCTCGAAACCGCAGAAGTGGTTGGCGAACGCTACAACATGAGCCGCGAAGCCCAGGACGAATACTCAGCGCAATCCCAGGCGCGCACCGCAGCAGCCCAGCAAGCCGGCGCATTCGACGACGAAATCGTACCTATGGCTTCAACCATGAAGCTACAAAACAAGGAAACGGGCGACGTCACCGAAATCGAGATGAACCTCGACAAAGACGAAGGCAACCGCCCAGGCACCACCGCTGCCAGTCTTGCCGGCCTCAAGCCCGTATTTCGCGGCGGTCAGGTTATCAAGGAAGGCAAACACATCACGGCAGGCAACGCATCGCAGTTGTCCGACGGCGCCTCAGCCTGTGTGTTGATGGAAGCCAAGCTAGCTGAAAAACGCGGCCTTAGCCCTCTTGGTGCCTACCGCGGTATCGCTGTTGCAGGCACCAACCCAGACGAAATGGGTATCGGTCCCGTATTTGCCGTACCCAAGCTGCTCGAAAAGAACGGCCTGAAAATGGACGACATCGGTCTGTGGGAATTGAACGAAGCCTTTGCGGTGCAGGTCCTGTACTCACGCGACACGCTCGGCATTCCAAACGATCGACTGAACGTTAACGGCGGCGCTATCTCTGTCGGCCACCCTTACGGCATGTCTGGATCACGCATGGTTGCCCACGCCCTTATCGAAGGTAAGCGACGCGGTGTGAAGTATGTGGTTTGCACCATGTGCATCGGCGGCGGCATGGGTGCCGCTGGGTTGTTTGAGGTTTTGTAGGGGAGTTTAGCTATCCCAAACCGGGGGTCAGAATTCATTCTGACCCCCGGTTTTCGCCCTCACTACCGCCCTTACACCCTCCCCGCAATAAAACCAAATCCCCTCTATCGAATCCGATTTACGCCGCTACAATGGTCGCTACAAATAACCACTTCAGGAGAGAGTGAGCGATGAGTGTAGATGGGAAGGTAGCGATTGTTACGGGTGCTGGCGGCGGTCTTGGTCGCGAGCATGCATTACTGTTGGCCAGCCACGGCGCCAGAGTTGTTGTGAACGATCTTGGCGGCTCGGTTGACGGCGCTGGCAGCAGTGACGCCGCTGACGTTGTAGTTGACGAAATTCGCGCGGCCGGCGGCACCGCCACCGCCAACAAAGATTCAGTCTCGGACAAAGCCGGAGCCAAGCGCATTGTTGAAACCGCCGTCACCGAATTTGGCACGGTCGACATCGTCGTTAACAACGCCGGCATTCTGCGTGACAAGTCATTTAAGAAAATGACATTGGAAGAGTGGGACATGGTAATCAACGTCCACCTCAACGGCTCCGCTTACGTCACCTGGCACGCCTGGCCCATCATGTACGCACAAAATTATGGCCGCGTGGTATTCACCTCATCGGTATCCGGCATTCTTGGTTCATTCGGCCAGGGCAACTATGGCGCCGCAAAAATGGGCATGGTGGGTCTGATGAATAACCTATCGCGCGAAGGTGCGTCCCACAACATTCACACCAACTGCCTGTCACCAGGTGCCGCTACCCGCATGACCGCCAGCGTACCGGGCAGCTCGATCGATCTCGACAATGTCGATGAAGGCAACAGCCCCGGACTCGTCAGCCCTGCTGTTCTATATATGGCCGGCGAAGACGCACCCAACGGACGCATCATTCAGGCAGCCAGAGGTCGATTCGCAAGCGACATGGTGTACGCCAACACGGGTGTCGATCTGGGTGCTAACGCAACGGCAGAAGATTTCATTGCCGCCGCAGACGACGCACTCGATATGAGTGACGCCATACCTAAGACAACCTTCTGGCGCTAGCACCATGAACTGGGGGAGCGGTTCAGTAACAGCATGGCTATTCGCTGTGGTGCTTGCAGGGTTATTTGCAAGCGCCCAAAGCGGGGCCACTCCCCCCAACGTGTTGCTGATATACGTTGACGATCTGGGCTATGGCGACCTAGGTAGTTACGGTCACCCGGTGATCAAGACCCCGCGTCTTGATCGTCTGGCTCAGCAGGGCGTGCGACTCACCAATTACTACGCACCCTCTGCGCTCTGCTCGCCCTCAAGAGCGGGCCTGCTCACCGGGCGCCATCCCTATCGCACGGGCATTGAAAGCTGGATTCCCAGCGGCAGTCAAACCTGGCTACTCGAACGGGAAGTGACACTGGCAGAAATTTTGCACGACCAGGGTTACAACACGGCCTTGATCGGCAAGTGGCACCTCAATGCTGACCTTGGCGACACCAATCAGCCCCAACCCAACGATCAGGGTTTTGATTACGCCTACGGCCACAACGCCTTCCAACTCCCAACCAACAAAAACCCAACCAACGTCTATCGCAACGGTAAATTACTGGCAGCGCAAAAAGGGTACACCGCCCAACTGTACGCCGACGACGCCATTGGTTGGCTGGCGCAGCAACCCTCAAACGCACCGTTCTTTTTGCTGCTCAGTATGGCGGAGCCACACACCAGTATCGAAAATCCGCCCGCTTACAACCGGCGCTACCGACAATTTACCAACGGTCCCATTACTGCTATTCCGAGTGGCTTAGCCCACCCCCCGAAAGCGTTGTTGGTGCCGCGCGGCCCCGGTGAGTATTACGCCAACGTCACCTATATGGACGCCCAGATTGGCCGCGTGCTCGATGCGCTGGGCCGACACCCAAATCATAAAAACACGCTGGTGGTGTTTGCCAGCGACAACGGTCCGGTAACGAGCAACTGGATTAACTGGTGGGAGGTTAATGCCTACGGCAGCAGCGGTGGTTTGCGCGGGCGCAAGCACATGCTCTACGAAGGCGGCATCAAGGTGCCCGCTATTATTCGCTATCCCGACGTGGTGAAACCCGGCACGGAGTCCGACGAGCTCATTAACGGCATGGATTTGTTCAGCACGATCGTTGAGATAGCGGGCGCTAAAACACCCACCGACAGAACCATCGACGGTATCAATGCTCTGCCCGCCTTGCAGGGTGGAGTGCTGCCCGAGCGAACCTTATTGTGGGCTCTAGACACAGGCATGGAAGCAACCTTTGCACTGCGCAAAGGCGATTGGAAACTGTTGTTAAACAAAGCCCAAACCGGCATTGCGCTCTACAATCTGCAGGACGACCCACTCGAACTGTTCAACCTGTTGAACGAAGAGCCCATCACCGCTGCGAACCTACAAGCTGAATTCAGCAGCCACTTCGCGGCAATCATGGCGGACCCTCTGCGGCCCAAAGACGCCAGGCTCGAGCAGGAAGGCTAGCGACATCTACCTGCAACTTTGCAAATGAGACTTATTTGCGTTTAACTGCGGCCCCCCACAAATTTGCAGGAGCCACCCGTGCAGCTGGCTGATTTTTCCATCGGCGACGAAGCCATCGTACGGGGTTACAGCGACCCGGCGGCGCCCTTCGTAAACCAGCTCATGCGCCTGGGTCTCATCCCCGGCACACGGTTTCAAGTGATTCGCATAGCACCCTTTGGCGATCCGGTCGAAATCAGATTTCGCGGGTTTTCGTTGGCAATACGCAAAACCGAAGCAGCCGTTTTAGAACTGGACGCGACATGAGCAACGACCAGACAGTCGCCTTGGTAGGCAATCCTAACTGCGGCAAAACCACCCTCTTCAACGCCCTGACCGGTACCCATCAACGAGTCGGTAACTGGCCGGGCGTCACTGTCGAACGTAAAACAGGTAGCTACAGCCATGGTGGGTTAACCGTTGAGTTGGTTGATCTGCCCGGCACCTACGGCCTGACCGCCATCGAAGGTGGACTCGACGAACAGATCGCCCGCAACTACCTGAGCTCCAGCGAACCTGATGTCATTTTGAATGTGCTGGATGCTGCCTCGCTTGCGCGCGGTCTGTATCTGACCACCGAGCTTCTCGAACTCGGCAAACCCTGCGTTGTCGCATTGAACATGATGGACAGCGCTGACAAACAGGGTGTGCACATTGATGTGTTCAAACTGTCGCAATTGCTCGGCTGCCCGGTGGTGCCATTGGTTGCCACGCGCAGTGAAGGTGTGGGTGCGCTACAAGACGCGCTCGAATCAGCAGACATCGCAACACCCATTGTTAGCGGCGACGCCGAAGCGCGCTTTGTTTTTATCGATGAAGTACTGCAGCAGTGCGTCACAGAAAAGCCAGTTCGCACCTCGGTGTCGCGCAGCATCGACAACCTGGTGCTGAACCGCTTTCTCGCCGTACCCATCTTCGCGTTTGTCATGTACCTGATGTTCATGTTCTCCATCAACATCGGCTCAGCCTTTATCGACTTCTTTGACCTGACCGGCCAGGTGCTGTTTGTGCAGTTACCCACACGGCTCATGAATCAGCTCGCAGCACCCGACTGGCTCACGGCCTTTGTCGCTAACGGCATTGGCGGTGGCCTGCAACTCGTTGGCACCTTTATACCCGTCATTGGCGCCCTGTTTTTGGCACTGTCGTTTCTCGAAGATACAGGTTACATGGCGCGAGTCGCCTTTGTGATCGACCGCCTGACTCGCAAGCTAGGTTTGCCGGGCAAAGCCTTTGTGCCGCTCATAGTCGGCTTTGGTTGTAACGTACCCGCCGTCATGGCCACTCGCACACTCGATAGCCAATCAGACCGTATTCTCACCAGCATTATGGCGCCATACATGTCGTGCGGTGCGCGCCTGACGGTGTACGCCCTGTTTGCAGCCGCGTTCTTTCCCAGCAACGGCCACAATGTGGTGTTTGCGCTTTACCTGATTGGCATTGCGGCAGCCATACTTTCGGCAATGGTCGTTCGCCGTTACCTTGTTCCCAGTAAAGACAGTCACTTTCTACTGGAGCTTCCGGCTTACCACATGCCTACGGCGAAAGGCTTGTTTCTGCAAACCTGGCAACGCCTGAAGGGCTTTGTCACTCGCGCCGGCAAGGCCATCGTAATGGTGGTGATTGTGCTAAACGTGGTGAATTCGCTCGGAGTTGATGGCAGCTTTGGCAATCAAAACAAAGAAAACTCCGCGTTATCAGCCATTGGCAAAGCAGCAACCCCACTGTTTGCCCCCATGGGAATCCGAGAAGACAACTGGCCGGCAACCGTGGGTATATTCACCGGCATCTTTGCCAAAGAAGTGGTGGTTGGCACACTGGATGCACTTTACGCGCCCAACGACAACGGTGTTGAGGCCGGGCCGTTGGCAACGCTGCAACAGGCGCTTGCAACCATTCCCGCCAACCTCAAAAACCTTGGCGGCACCCTCACCGACCCACTGGGCTTAGAGCTGGGAGACCTCAGTGACACGACCATAGCTGCCGCTGAACAGGATGTCGCCATCAACACGGTGACGGCAATGCAGCAGTTGTTTGATGGCCAGTTGGGCGCGTTCAGTTACCTGCTGTTTGTACTGCTCTACGTTCCCTGTGTCGCAACGGTTGCTGTGATCTACAAAGAGCACGGCGCAGGTTGGGCAACCTTCAGCACCACCTGGTCAATATTGCTTGCCTATTGTGCTGCGGTGCTGTGCTACCAGATTGGCACTTTTAACGAGCACGCCGGTTCGTCGCTTGCCTGGTGCGTCGGCATTCTAGCCATCGGCGGTATGGGCTTTGCTGGCATGATTCGACTAGGACCCAAGCCGGTTGCGCTTATTCCGCTGGTGGCTATCGAATAGCGCCGTGAGGCACATAGCCCGGCAGCGCTAACGCGATCGCAGCCGCATCAACCAGGTCTCAGCAACATTGTCATTGCGCGGTCGGTGGCCGTACTTCGCATCCCAAGCTTGGGCAAACCATTCGAACTCCTCAGCATCCGTTACTCTTGTTGCAGCTAGCTCGTAAAGGTTATCGCCGCTGCGCAACCGAACATTGGGGTTGGTTTCAATGTGTTCAATCCAGGTCGCCCGATTGTCACCGGCAAACACATAGAGTTTTTCACCCTCGCCGATCACCCACAGATTCACCGAATAGGGCTGCTTAGCACCGGCGTCTAAACCCTGAGTTTCAAACTGAATGATGCTGGGCGAGCCAACCCCCGTCCAGTCTGTCGGATTGGCAACCACCGCGCCCTCCAACGCCCCCGAGGAAAACGGAATTTTGTCCGCACAGCCCATACCAAGAAGCAGCACCAACAGTCCCAACGATGCCTGAAATACCCGAAAAAAAGCCGCGCGACCCGTCATACTAATCACCTTGATAACTCTGTTCGCTCCAACAATACACTGGAGTGACCCCAGACACGCAGCGCAACCCGCAGAGGCACCCGATGAAGCTAGTTTCACAACCGCTGAGCAAAGAAAACTTCGCCCCCTTCGGCGAGGTGATTGAAGCCTCCGAGCACGCCAATAACCAGATGAACAGCGGCACCTTTGCTCGCTTCGACAATCTCGCCACTGTGACGAACGCGCCCAACGGCGCGAACGCAACCATTTCGATGGTGCGCTCCCAAGACCCTGCGAGCCTGCCTTATGAATTCAATCTGATCGAAAAACACCCGCTGTGCAGCCAGGCGTTTATCCCGCTGAACGACACTGTGTTTTACGTGGTTGTTGGACCGCGCGGCGACGCGATTGAGGCCGCTGACCTACAGGCGTTTGTGACCAACGGGCGCCAAGGCATCAGCTATTTCCCGGGCACATGGCATATGCCGCTCATCGCATTGGCTGGTGGTCAGGAGTTCTTGGTTATTGATCAAGCTAATCTGCCGGGCAACCTGGTGGAGTTAACCCTGTCACAGTCGCTCACCTTGAACGCCTAGCCAAAGGGCACGCGCACCCAACCTTCCATCAGCACGCGTGCGCTGCGGCTCATGCTTGCCTTGATCACGGCCCAGGTACCCGAAGTGTTGGTGGCTTCGGCGCCCACCCGCAACGTCCCCGATGGGTGGCCGAAGCGCACCGCCATCAGTTCACCACCACCAGCCGCCAAGTTCACCAGCGTGCCTGGAATGGCGGCGGCCGTGCCGATTGCCACCGCAGCGGTACCCATCATCGCGTGATGCAGCTTGCCCATCGACAGCGCTCGTACCAGCAGATCGATATCTTGCGCCGCCACAGACTTACCACTAGACGCCGCATAGGTCGCCGAAGGCGCGACAAAGGCTACCTTTGGCGTGTGCTGCCGTGCTGCCGCTTCCGCGATGTCATCTATCAAGCCCATACGCACCGCGCCCCAAGCGCGAATGGTCTCGAACCTCGCGAGTGCGGCGTCATCATTATTAATGTCGTCTTGCAACTCAGCACCGGTATAACCAATATCAGCCGCGTTCAGAAAAATCGTGGGTATGCCCGCGTTAATCATGGTGGCTTTAAAAGTACCAACACCGGGCACTTCCAGCTCATCCACCACGTTGCCGGTAGGAAACATCGACCCACCTTCTTCGTCAGCAGGGTTCATAAAGTCGAGCTGCACTTCGGCGGCCGGAAAGGTCACGCCATCCAGTTCGAAATCGCCAGTTTCCTGCACAGCGCCGTTAGTGATTGGCACATGGGCAATAATAGTTTTGCGAATATTGGCCTGCCAGATACGCACAGAGACAAGACCATCAGCGGGAATGCGATCGGCATTGACCAAACCAGAGGTAATGGCAAAGCCCCCCACAGCGGCTGAAAGATTGCCGCAATTACCACTCCAGTCGACAAACGCCTTATCGATCGACACCTGGCCAAACAAATAATCAACGTCGTGATCCGGCTCTGCACTTTTCGACACAATCACCGTCTTGCTGGTACTTGAGGTAGCGCCGCCCATGCCATCGGTCTGTTTGCCGTAAGGGTCAGGGCTGCCGATCACACGCAGCAGCAGCTGATCACGAGCCTCGCCCGCCACCTGTGCAGTAGCAGGTAGATCGTCGAGCTTGAAGAACACACCCTTGCTGGTACCGCCGCGAATGTAGGTAGCAGGCACTTTTATTTGCGGAGCAAAACTCATCACTAACCCCTTATCCGGCTGACACAGAAGACTCAAGGAAGTCTTGCGCGAAACGCTGCAATACGCCGCCAGCTTCATAGACGGACACCTCTTCAGCCGTGTCGAGGCGACAGGTCATTGGCACCTCTACCTGCTCACCGTTCGTACGGTTGATAATCAGCGTTAGTGTGGCGCCCGGCGCGGGTTTGCCTTGCACGTCGAAGGTTTCAGTACCGTCTATGCCGTAGGTTTTACGGGTATCGCCAGATTGGAATTCCAACGGCAACACGCCCATACCCAGCAGGTTAGTGCGGTGAATACGCTCGAACCCTTCAGCCACAATTACTTCAACGCCAGCCAAGCGTACGCCCTTTGCCGCCCAATCACGGGACGAGCCCTGACCATAGTCAGCACCCGCAACAATAATCAACGGTTGTGAACGATTCATGTAGGTTTCAATGGCCTCCCACATTCGCGTTACCGTGCCTTCTGGCTCAAGACGAGTTAACGAGCCCTGCTTGATCTCGCCGTTCTCTTGCACCATCTCATTCAGCAGCTTCGGATTCGCAAAGGTCGCCCGTTGCGCCGTCAGGTGATCACCACGGTGAGTCGCGTAAGAGTTGAAGTCTTCTTCCGGCAATCCCATCTTTGCCAGATATTCACCAGCGGCGCTGCTGGCGAGAATCGCATTCGAGGGCGACAGGTGGTCTGTTGTGATGTTGTCGCCGAGTACGGCAAGCGGACGCATACCTTGCATCGTGCGTTCACCCGCCAGTGCGCCTTCCCAGTAAGGTGGACGACGAATGTAGGTGGTTTCAGGACGCCAGTCATACAGCGGGTTAATCGCATCCGTGGTGTCTTTAATCTGAATAAACATCGGATCGTAAACCTGGCGAAACTGCTCAGGCTTCACGCTCGCGCCAACCACCGCGTCGATTTCTGCGTCACTTGGCCAGATATCAGCAAGCGTCACCGGGTTGCCATCTTGATCCAGCCCAAGCGCATCACGCTCGATATCTAGACGAATGGTGCCCGCAATAGCGTAAGCAACAACCAGCGGCGGCGACGCCAAAAAGGCTTGCTTCGCATAGGGGTGAATGCGGCCATCAAAGTTTCGATTGCCCGAAAGCACCGCTGTCGAGTAAAGATCACGGTCGACAATTTCTTTTTGAATGGCTGGGTCGAGCGCACCGCTCATACCGTTACAGGTTGTACAGGCGAATGCGACAATGCCAAACCCGAGCGATTCCAGCTCGCTTAACAGGTTGGCCTCTTTCAAATACAGCTCAACGGTTTTAGAACCCGGCGCCAAAGAACTTTTAACCCAGGGCTTTCGGGTCAGACCTTTTGCATTGGCGTTGCGCGCAATAAGACCAGCCGCGACCACGTTGCGCGGGTTGCTGGTGTTTGTGCAGCTGGTTATCGCCGCAATGATGACAGCGCCATCGGGCATCAGTCCTTCGTCGTCTTCTACGGTACCGGAAATTCCTTTGGCAGCCAGTTCACTCGTAGCCACTCGACTGTGCGGATTAGAAGGGCCGGCAACATTACGCACAACAGAAGACAAATCAAAAGTCAGGACACGTTCGTAATGCACGTTGCGCAGGCCATCAACCCAGAGCCCAGCCTCTTTGGCATAGGTTTCTACCAGTGCAACCTGCTCTTCATCGCGACCCGTCAGACGCAGGTAATCGATGGTTTTTTGGTCGATGTAAAACATCGCCGCGGTTGCGCCAAACTCAGGCGTCATATTTGAGATGGTTGCGCGATCTCCCAGCGTTAACGCCTCTGCACCTTCACCAAAAAATTCCAGATAGCACGAGACAACACGCTGCTGCCGCAGAAACTCGGTGATGGCCAAAACGATATCCGTCGCCGTAATGCCTTCCTGGCGCGTGCCCGTCAGTTCTACACCTACAATCTCGGGCAGTCGCATATAAGAGGCGCGACCCAGCATGACGTTTTCGGCTTCAAGTCCGCCAACGCCGATGGCGATAACACCCAAAGCATCAACATGTGGCGTATGACTGTCGGTACCAACCAGAGTGTCGGGAAAGGCAACGCCGTCAGTGTTGTGCACAACGGGTGACATCTTCTCCAGATTAATCTGGTGCATGATGCCGTTGCCGGGTGGAATGACGTCAACGTTTTCAAAGGCGGTCTTGCACCAGTCGATAAAGTGAAAACGATCTGCATTGCGTCGATCTTCAATCGCGCGATTCTTTTCAAACGCATCGGGATCAAAACCCGCGTGCTCAACCGCCAGCGAGTGGTCAACGATCAACTGGGTTGGAACCACCGGGTTGACTCGCGACGGATCTCCGCCTTTCTCAGCAATGGCATCCCGTAAACCCGCGAGATCGACCAGTGCGGTCTGGCCCAGAATGTCGTGGCAGACAACCCGCGCCGGATACCAGGGAAAATCGCGCTCGGCCTTGCGCTCGATCAGCTGTTCGAGAGAAACACGGAGCGACTCTGGCGGGCACTTGCGCACCAGATTCTCGGCCAGCACCCGAGATGTGTAGGGCAGGCCATCGTAGGCCCCGGGCTTGATGTCTTCGACCGCTGCGCGCGCATCAAAATAGTGCAGATTGGTACCTGCGAGGGGTTTTTTGTAGGTGCTGGATTCGTTCATTACGGGGGTTAAAGCCTCTGTCTGGAAGCTTGATTTTAGCACTCCCGCCAGCCCGCTCCCAAATGTAACTGCAAATTACGGACCTAAGGTCGGTTAAGACTTATTCAGCCGTCAGGTTTCGCTACCCAAGACTCGCGAACGCAGACGTTGCCAGCGCTTATTCCAGCGTTCTCTAGAGTGCGGCAGCCTGACGGGAACCGCCAAAGAATCACCAGAAGGAGAAGCAGCAGAAAAAGTGCTTGATGAGTCATCGAGCTTAGACACTGGCGGGCTAACCCGCTCTTCATCTAGGAAGGTAAACGGCAACCCGGTTTTCCAGAGTATGTAGCCCAGACTGAGCTGATCGCGCGGGGTGTGGTTAAGCAGTTGCTGCCACCACAGATCCATGGCGGCAGGCAGGTCAGGATGACGGTGATCACGCACCAGCAAGTAGTTAGCAGATATCAGCGCTCGGCAATCAAAGCCCTCTTCGCCGTAACTGGCGAGTTGCTGCGCGGCTTTTATAGCCTGAGACTTGTCGAGCTTGCCTTGGGCCAAACAGGATGCCACTTCCTCTTCGAGTGTTCGCCCAGCAGGATGTCGAAACGCGCCCATCGCCGCCCCTCGCTCACGCAATCGCTCAACAAGCAAACCATAGTCGGCGTCATAGCGAATGTTGCCGTCGTGGTAGATGGAGAATTCACAGGCCGGCAAGACGCGCTGCGGAAAAAGTTTATGGTAACGATTGATCTCGTTACCCGAACCAAGCTCGCTTGGAGCCGCGATTGAACGTGATTGCCAGGGCGCAGGTACAGCGCCTGAAGAGGGTTGATCGGTGAAGCACAAAAACTGCGCTTCGGGTCTTGCTTGCAACGATCTAGCCGCGCCCCCAGCAACCAGTCGATCATAGCCGTCAGTCACACAGCTGTAGGCGACCCAAGGTATCACCGGATGAGCCGCTGCAATCGACCGAGAGTTGTCTTCTTTAACTTCTCTCGCAACAGCGGACCGAGTGTTCGTTGTTGCATGCGTCGCGAAAACAGCTCCGGGTGAACTCGGTCGAGCTCATAGTTTGTCTCGACTGGCAGCACCGCGGGACTGGCCTGTGCAAAGGTGACTGCCAACTCGCTGTCTTTGCGCACATACAACAGCATATTCTGTCGATAGATCAGGTTCACAGCAGAGTCGTTCCACAAGGCTTGCCGAATCGGATCGAAGCAGACATAACCCGCGTTCGCAAACACCTCACGCCAATAGGATTGGGGCTGTTCGTTGACATGATCGGTGCCCCCCTGCCCCGGGATCGCTGCCGAAAACAAAACCGCATCAGCACGGGCCGTTAGGTAATCAACAAGGGACTCGGCGGCGGCGGCGGCAAGATGTTCGGCAACCTCGATGCACAGCGCAAGGTCATAAGAGCCTGCGTCATTCGGCATCGACTCGCCCAGATTGTGCTCGGTAAACTCAGCGGCCTCGATATCGAGCCGGGCTTTTGGCACCCATGGGCCATCTATGCCATGCACCACAGAACTGCCTTTGTCTTTGCAGGCCGCAAGCCAAATCCCGGTTGCGCAACCCACATCAAGCACGCGCTCTGGCACACTCATATGCGTGCGCATCTGCGCAAAGAGCACCGTCAACACGGCATCAGCAGACGCCTGTGTGAGTATCTTTCGGTCAGCGTAAAACTGGTCGGAGTAGTTCATTGAGAACTCGCGTTAAACAGAGTGTGTAGGCGTCGCGACGCCCAAAATCGAAATGCTACAGCGCGAAACACCTTTGCAATAGCAAAAGCTGTTGCCGCACCAACCGCACCATAGGCAGGAATCATAGCGACGCTTGCCATGATAACCCCAGCCAGACTCAGCAGAGAGATCACCAGGGCATCGTTCTCGTAGCGCGTGGCGTATAACAATTGCATAGAAGGTCCAACTAGGTTCACCACCCCAAAGCCCACCGCCAGAATGATCATGGGACGGGTTGCAGCAGTAAACGCCTCGCCAAAGGCAACCTCCACAATTTGCTCGCCAAACAACCCAAAGAGCAACAACACCGGTAAGGACAAGCCAAGCGCGCCCCAGCCCGACCGGCTGATCAGTGCCTGCAGGCGCCGACCATCAGACGCCTCAAAAAGGCGCGTTACCTGGGGTTTGATGACCGACTCCACCAGCGTCAACGGCATGCTCACCAACAGGGCAAGGGACAATGCAATCTTGAAATAGGCCACCTCGGCGCTATCTGCAAACAGCGCAACCAGTGGCACAAGTAATTCCGTATTCAGGTAACCAACCGCCGCGATACCCGAAAAGGGCGCAAGCGCCTTTCGCCAGCGACGTTGCTCTTGCTGTCTACTTACCGGGTCTGCGCCGATTTGGTTAGTGGCTTGGTTAATGGTTTGATTCTTGATGCGAGAACGCACGTCGCGTAACAGCAACCCAGTGTAGCCACAGGCGCACAACGTCGCTGCCACAAAGCACAGCAATGCATTTACCGTATCGAGTAAACCGACAGAAAAAAGCCCTACCAATAGCAACAGCAATACCATCGGTCGCACTGTCGTCTCCGGCAAGGTGGCGACAACCACCCGTCGCAGACCTTGCAACAGCGCCGCCCCAATACGTGTAAGCGCGACAGGCACAACGCAAAATCCAAGCAGAGCAATCAACAATGGATTGAAAGAACCCATTCCAGAAAATAATACAAAATACAGCCCGGTTAGCAGCCCACCAACGCTTGCGACCAGCACCGTTAGTCGCAATGACCACGTCCATATCGCCGCGATCCACGGCCATTTCTGAGCGTCATTCGAGCCTGAGTCGTAGCGCGCAACCTCACGTACAAGCAGCGGCGCAAAGCCCGCGTAAGCCGGCAAAGCACCGAGACCGATAACGGCAAGCACAAAGGTGTAGCGACCAAAGTTCTCCGGACCGAGCACCCTCGCGAGTAAAACCGACACCAGCAAAGACACCAGCATCTGCAGAATGCGGGTCACGCCCACGCCGGCGAAGCCGCGAATCAGCGACTGCCTGAGACTCAGGACAGATTCAGTGGGAGCTGAGCGGGGCATACGGCGGCAAATAGTCCTTGATCGATAGCCAAAGCGGGCCGGCACAGATCCTCCGTACCGGGTAATGACGCCATGATAGTGCAACCGAAGCCACGCCGAATGAGAACGGCATCACGCCCAGAACGTCAACTTATACAGCTATCCGCAGGCAAGGCTAGCTGGCTTGCTCACTACCTCGGGCCCAAACGCCTGAGCGGTTGCTCGCGTAGCCGAGCGACTGATACGCGGCGTCCACCAATGACTGGCCGCGCTCATTCATAAGAATGCCCTCGCCCATCCGATTCATGGTGTAACCAAAGCTCATGCGCGCCACCGGATCCGCAAACCCAACACTGCCGCCCGCACCCACATGGCCAAAGGCTGCACCGCCTAAAATGGCGCTATCGCGGCCTGGGTTGAGTTCGCGGCGGTTATCCATCGACTTCATGAACCCTAAGCTGAACCGGCTAGGAATCAGTAAGGTCGCGTCTTCGTGGGTTGCGACCGCAACTTCACCCATGGCGGCAAGCGCATCAGAGTTAACATACGTATGGCCGTTTAGCTCACCACCACAGGCAAAGGGTGCATAAATTTTCGCCAGTCCTCGACCGTTCGACACCGCCCCGCCGCCGCCAATCTCTGCGGCTCGGCACTCACGGCTGTTGGGGTTAAAACCGCCATTGTTGAACAGCGCCAGTGATTGGATCGAATGCCGATCGTTGATCAGCGCCTGGGTAAAGGCGCTGAGCTGCGCGCCCTTAGCTGGGCGAAAGGGGATCATGGGTGCCACATGCGGCTCCTGCGCTTCGGGCAGGCCGATCCAGCAAGGCGCACCCGTCGGGACTGCAATCGCTGAATTGAAATAGCTACCTAGAGATTGTCCCGACACCCGGCGAATCAGTTCACCCACGGTCCAGCCAAAGTTCATCATGTGATAGCCGTTGCGCGTTCCGGGTCGCCAAAATGGGGCCTCTGCCTCTAGCTTGCCCACCATGTAGTCCCAATCGCAGCAGCTGCCCTTTGCCAGGGTTTCACGAAAACAAGGCACACCCACCGAGTGATCGAGCATCATCTTCACCGTCGCCTCTTCTTTTCCGTTCACGGCAAACTCGGGCCAGTAGCGCTTAACCGGCGCATCAACATCGAGTTCACCGGCACTGATAAGCGTGTGTGCGGCCAAGGCAACCGCTCCCTTGGTGCTGGAAAACACGACCGATATTGTGTCTTCATCCCATGCGGTTTCAGTCTTTGGATCTTTGCTGCCGCCCCAGATATCAACCACCGATTCACCGTCGATTGTGATGCACACCGATGCCCCAATTTCCTGGTTGTGCTCAAAATTGCGCTCAAAGGCGCTAACCACAGCACTAAAGCGCGCATCAAAACTGCCCTCGATAACTCCGGCAATAGTCGTCTTATTGAGTTTTTCCACAGTAAGCTCTCTCCTAGGAAGGCATTCAGCTGATAGCCTGAATTGTCACCAACCCGGCTCCCCAGCGCAACGAGGTCAATCCGCTCGCTATGAAACGCAACATCCTCTTCATCACCACTGACCAAATGCGCTATGACTCACTGGGCTGCAACGGTGGCAAAATTGCCCAAACACCGGCCATCGATCACATCGCAGCAACCGGCATCAATTATCGCCGCGCCCACAACCAGAACGTGGGCTGTATGCCAGCACGGGCGACAATGATGACGGGGCAACACGTTGCCAGTCACGGTGTTTGGATGAATGGCGTGTCACTGCCAGAAGACACCCACACGATCGCGCACCATTTGGGAGAGCACGGTTACCGAACCGCCCTGCTCGGCAAAGCGCATTTTGAGCCCTGGCTGGGCGACCCCGCTGAGTTTTTCGAAAATCGAATGGCGGCCAAGGGCAACACTGGTCCGCATCGGGGCTTTGACCATATGGAACTGGCCAACCATTTCTTTGAAGGCCACAGCCATTACGACCTGTGGATGGATCAACACCCCAAAGACAAAGCAAAGTTTTATCCGATGGTGACAAAACGCGGCCAAAACACCGCGAGCGCGGGCGCCACCGATGCCGTCCAGGTGTGGCCAATGGATGTGCCGCGAGAGCTGTACCACACGCAGTGGGTCGCCGAGCGCACGATTAATTGGCTTGGCGATTCGCTTGGGAATCAGTCCGACAATGGCACGGAGCAGCAGCCGTTTTTCTGCTGGATGAGTTTCCCAGATCCGCACCACCCCTGGGATGTGCCCCAATCAGAACTGCATCGGGTCGATTGGCGTGACCTACCGCTACCCGCGCTGTACCGAGAGGATCGCACCGAACTCGAGGCCTTGCTCAAACAAAAGCCAAAGCACTGGCAGGGCTATTTTGACGGCTCGTTGTGGACCAACCTTGAGTCGCCTCGCGACTTTGTGCCGGCTGATATGACGGCTGATCAAATTCGCGAAATCAACGCAATGACCCACATTGAAAATGAGTTGATTGATGAGGCCTGCCAGCAAGTTTTCGATCACTTGGCGGAGCACAACCAGCTCGACAACACCGACATATTCTTCACAACCGATCACGGCGAACTACAGGGCGACTTTGGCCTGATGTTCAAGGGTCCTTACCACATCGATGCACTGATGCGCGTACCGCTAATATGGTGTCCCGCCAGGAATGCCAAGGTGACTCCGGCAGAAGTCACGGCACCCGTTGGCCATCTGGATCTTGCGAGCACTTTCTGCGAAATAGCCGGCATTCCCGCGCCAGACTACTGCGAAGGTAAGCCACTACCTCCCAACGACACCGCCGCAGCCGCACAAGAACGCACCCACGTGATCACCGAATGGGAATCGGAACATGGCCCAGTCACCATGCAGTTGCGCAGCATCTACGAACACACCGGTTGGCTTTGCACAACCTACGCAGAAAGTCACATCTACAACGGTGACGAAGGTGAACTCTACGATATGACTCGAGACCCCGGCCAAACCACCAACCTATGGGACGATCCAGCCCACGCAGAAAAGCGCGCCTCGCTGCTGCACGAACTGCAACAACGGCTGCCTGCCCCTCGACAACCGCGGCTGGAAAGACGAGCACCGGTATAGCGAGATTTTCCAGTAGGCGCTCCTCCCAACTAGAGCTATATTCCACAAAAGCACAGCGACTCACGCCACCATATAAAAGAGATCAGTATCTTGACCCCCAACAAAGCAAGCGGCACAAACGGAACGGGCGGGAGTGAAAACTGGTCGGGACGCCTCGCGTTCATCCTCGCCTCAGTCGGCGCAGCCGTTGGCCTCGGCAATATCTGGAAATTTCCCTACACCGTCGGTTCCAGCGGCGGCAGTGCGTTTGTACTGATCTATGTCTTGGCTATTCTCATCATCGCAACACCCATAATGCTGTCAGAAATGATGATCGGTCGGCGCGGCAAGGCCAGTGCGCCAACCGCTATGAAAAAGCTCGCAGCCGAGCACAACGCGAGCCCGGCCTGGGCAATGCTCGGCTGGATGGGCGTGTTTGCACTAGGCCTTGTGCTGAGTTTCTACAGTGTGATTGCTGGCTGGACAATCGCCTATCTTGGCAAATCTGCCAGTGGCGCACTCAACGGTTTAACACCCGCTGAGGTCGGCGAAAGTTTTGGGGCGTTTCTGCACGCGCCCGGACCCATGATCTTTTGGCACGCTCTGTTCACCGGCGCCACGGTACTGATCGTCTCCAAGGGCATAAAACTGGGCCTGGAACGCGTGGTTACCTTTTTAATGCCGGCACTGTTTCTCACTCTTGTAGCTTTGGTGATTAACTCGGCAATCACCGGCGACTTCAAAGCCGCCATCGACTTTCTGTTTACGGCTGACCTCAGAAAAATTACCGGCCCGGTGGCCTTGGCCGCTGTTGGCCAGGCCTTCTTTTCCGTTAATGTCGGGGTGGGCGCGGTATTGACCTACAGTGCCTACCTACCCAAAAACGTCAATCTGTTTCGGGCCGCGGTGACGGTCTCTCTGGGCGACACACTGGTCGCCCTGCTTGCGGGCCTGGCCATTTTCCCCATCGTGTTTGCCAACGGTCTCGATCCTGCTGGTGGTCCAGGGCTCATCTTTGTCACCTTATCGTCTGCCTTTGCAACTATGCCGGCCGGCGCCTGGGTGGGCTCAGCATTTTTCATCATGATTTTGTTTGCCGCGCTAACCTCATCGCTCTCCATGCTTGAGACCATGACCGCGCGCGCCGCAGAGAAACCAGGTGTTTCCCGGGCAAAAGCCGCCTCATTAATCGGCGTAGGTACCTTTTTAATTGGGCTAATCACCGTGTTTTCATTTTCCAGCTGGGAGGCATTTTTCCCACTGGATAACTTTGCAGCCTTTGCGAAAAAAACACCCTTTGATCTCATCGATTATTTTGTCAGCAATCTAGTGCTGCCAATTGGCGGCGTGCTGTTTGCGGTGTTTGCCGGCTGGATAATAAGCCGCGAGGTTCAGGTCGAGGAGCTGGGCGTAGGTGACGGCTGGCTGTACAAGCTGTGGCTAGTACTCACCCGCTTTGTCGCGCCAGTGGCCATCGGCGCGGTGCTCATCGCCAACCTGTGAATAGCGACGGGTTTCGCCAACGGCAAACACACTGAAGCTGTCTAGGGGTAAACCGGCATTCTTTAACGCCTGCGCTAGCCGCCGCGGTGGCTCGTCGATTTCTTCCGCGGTAAGGATGAAGGTTCCCCAGTGAATGCCCAGCGATTGCCTAGCACCAATGTCCTGATGTATCTGCAGAGCTTCCTCGGGGTTTACATGGATGCGCCCCATAAACCATTGCGGGGCATAAGCACCCACCGGAATAATGCCCAGGTCAATGTTCGGCAGCCGTTCACCAATTTCTCGAAACTGCTGATCGTTGTAACCGGTATCACCGCCAAACCAGCTGGTGAAACCACCCCAGGCTACGGCCCATGAGGCCCAGAGCGTTTTGTCGCGATCAAACAGGCCTCGCCCCGAAAAGTGTTGGGTAGGTGTCGCCGTTACATCAACCTCAACCCCGTTGATCATCACCTTGCGAGATTCCCACCAGTCAAGTTCTTCCACCCGCTCAGCTGCAATGCCTTTCTTGACCATCCAGGCCTTCACCCCAAGCGGCACAAAATACAACGGCGTGTTTCCCAGCGCCTGCACGCTGGCTGTATCGAGATGGTCGTAATGGTTATGCGAGATAACGACGACATCGATTCGCGGTAACTCCTCAATGGTCACCGCTGGTGCCGTGATGCGCTTTGGCCCTGCAAAACTAAATGGCGAGGCGTATTCGCTAAATACCGGATCGGTTATCACGTTGAGACCACGATGTTGCAGCAACACCGTGGAATGTCCAATCCAGGTCACTACCGGCTCGTCATCCTGATCGGCAAACTCTGGCTGGGTCGTTGGAACGCGATAGCGCTCAGGCTGATAGCTCGCCCACTTACCGCTGCGAAAGCGGGCTTTTAGAAAACCGAACAGGCTGCCGTGATCAGATACACCCAACGGATTAACAAATCCATCAGCCGTCTTATGGCTGCTATCTGGTTTTGCAACAGAGGTTTCAGACATGGTCGACACCGAATTGGACGTGGCTGCAGAACGAGCTTGCGCACAACCCAGCAACACAACCGCTAATACAGCCCACAGACAGGTACTCCCTCTCAACCCACTAGACTCGCTGGGTATTGATTCACTATTGATTCACTAGTGGTTCGCGGCCTGCTCAGCCCCGCGCATCACACGAAGAAAGTTGCCACCCCAGATTTTTTCCACAGCCTCAGCCGAATACCCACGCCCCAGCAAGCCAATCGTAATATTCAGAGCTTCGCTGGCGTCTTTGTAGCCTTCGATACCGCTGCCATGATTGAAGTCGTTGCCGATACCAACGTGGTCAACGCCAATGCGCTGCACGACATAGTCAATGTGATTGAGCATATCATCGACACTGCCCGGCCCGAGCAGGCCGCTAACGGTTGAGAGAAACGTTCGCTGCCGGTCAGGGTCGGTCATTTCCCAGTACAGCTCAAACGGGTAGTCATAGTCTTCTTCGATACCTGCAACGAAGCGCGCCGCCCGAATATCAGCGTCTAACTGCGCATTGTTGGAGTCGAACAGGTAACCCTTAAACGCCGAGATATGAATAACGCCACCGTTAGTACCAATAAGCTCGATTTCCTCATCCGACAGATTCCGCCGCACGTTCGACAACGCCTGCACATTAGAGTGGCTGGCAATGATGGGCGCCGTGGTTTGGCTCAACACCTGAATGGTCGCCGGACGCGACAGCTGCGAAACATCGATAACACCACCCAGCGCATTCAGGCGCGCAATCGCCGCGCGGCCAAGATCTGACAACCCGCCGTGTTCTGCGTCGGGTTCATAAGAACTTGTATCACCGTCATAGAGCGGTCGTGAAGAATCCGCGAAATCGTTGTGCCCCATGTGTGTCAAAGCAAAAACCCGAACACCTTCGCTATACAGCTCATCCAGATAATTAACGTCTTCACCCAAAATGCGCGCGTTCTGGAACCCCAACAGCAACGCGGTTTTTCCGGCCTCATGCGCCGCCACCAACTCATCTGCAGTGCGCGGCACAATCACGTTGTTCAGCGGATCGTCTGCCAGCGCATAGACCTCAGCAATCTTGTCTGTGGCAATTTTGCGCGCTGCGGCATAGCCCGCCTCATCACGCGGGCCAGGACCGACCGCAACGGCCATGACCACCGCATCTACCCCACCCAGTTGCAGCTTGGCAGGGGCAACCTGGGACACCCCATCAGGCCCAGCGTATCGAGACGGCTTGGCGGCGTATTCAATATCGGCATGAGCATCCAGCACCAAGGCAGACGCGTGAATGGCTTTCGCCGTCGCCATATCAGTAACGACCCCAGGCACGGCAGCGCTAGACAGCTCACCCGGTAACTGAGCACAACCGGAAATTAGGGCCGGCAGCACGAAGCTCGCTCCCCAAGATTTTACATTTCTCACTGTACTCGCTCGCTTATTTTACAAAACATACTTGCCGATTTGCCGGCGCAATGTCGAACACGTTACACGCAGAGAGGTATACTTAGGCCTCTTTTTACCGCTTAACACGGAAATTTAATGCCAAAGAACACGCTCTTGCCAACCGTCAAAACCGTCGCCCTCAGTGTCGTTGCCGTAGCGGGCTTACTCGCAGGCTCAATGGCCTACGCGGACGGTCAAATTTCGTTGGTGCAGTCTGCACCTTATTCCGAAGACAGCGACGTCCGAAAGAAAATCACCACCGAATGCACCACTCTCGGCTCCAAGCTCTCAAAATTCACCCAGAGCTACGCCAAGAAAAAAGGCGTATCCATAGAGCTGTCCGATTCGGCGGCAACTGCAGATTCTGGTCGCGTATTGCAGCTGGAAATTACCGACGCGGTCAGTTCTGGCAATGCATTCATCGGCCATCGTAAGTTTGTCTCGATACAAGGCTCGCTGTGGGAAAACGGCGAAAAGATCGCGTCCTTTGATGGCCAACGCGGCAGCGGCGGCGGTGTCTTAGCCGGCTATAAATCGTCCTGCTCCGTGCTCGGACGCTGCGTCAAAGCACTAGGCAAAGACGTCGCTAACTGGCTCGCAAACCCAGAAGATGGTGCCGAACTCGGCGACTAGCGGTCTCACCCGCTAGTTAACAACTCGCTCCGAAAGCGCCATCAGTATTTCGCGATGGCGCCGTTCGTTGAGCTCGTAGTAATACAGCGGAATCAACGCAAGCAGCCCTCCCAAGCCCGGCACCAGTGTCAGTAAAATAAATATTCCCTGCAGCACCTCCCCTGACTGCTCAACGTTTGGCACATAGCCAACAACGCTTAGAGCAGTACCACCCATAAAGCCGCCGATTGCGGTGGAAATTTTAGCCATAAAGGTTTGCACCGAAAAGATGATGCCCTCTGAACGCTCACCCGTTCGCCACTCCATATATTCGATTGAATCAGCGATCATCGCCGTAGTGAGTACGCCGACGCCGCCGAGGAACAGACCGTTGAAAAACGTCATGGCATAAACAGTACTGATCGACTCGTAACCCACAAACCAATAGACAATGCTAACCACCGCACGCAGCACAATGAGCAGCGCAAACGTGGCTTTCTTGCCAAACGCTCTGGATAGACCCGGCACAGGCATCATGCCAACAACAATCGCAGCCACTGTAATCAGCATCAGCAACGGCAACAGCCCACGATCACCCAGGTTGTAGGTCACAAAATAGATAAACAGCGATTGGGCCGCCATGGCAAAGACGCTGACCAGGCTCATGAGCACAATCATCTGTAGAGGCCGGTTATGAATAAGAGCCGAAATACTTTTGGCGAGACTGGGTCGATCGGCTTTAGGTGTCACCCGCTCTTGCGTATTAAAAAACGCCAGCAACATGAGCCCAGCGGCAATCGTAGATAGCACACTGGCGGTATAGAGATACCCCTTCGCATCATCGCCGTTACCAAAATATTCCACCATCGGAATCACTAGAATCGCGGCAACCATAATGCCAACGGTTGCCAGTATCCTTGCCAGAGAGATGAGGCCCGTACGCTCTTCGCTATTGCGCGACATGGCTGATGACAACGCCCAAAGCGGAACATCATTCACGGTATACACCATGCTCCAGACGATGTAGCTGAAATAAGCGAACGCCAACTTCAGGCCCGGACTCACACCGGGCGAGAAAAAACAGGCGACCGTCGCGAGGGCAATGGGTAGAGGTGTCCAGAGCATGTAGGGCCGGAACTTCCCCCAACGCGTCCGGGTTCGGTCGACAACAATGCCCATCACCGGGTCGTTAACCGCATCCCAGCTACGGGCAACAAGAAACAGAGTCGCTACAGCGGCTGCAGAGATACCCACCACATCGGTGTAGTAAATCATCAGATAGTTAAGAAACAAGCCATAGATCAGGTTTTGCCCAAGCAGGGCAAAGCCAAAGGAATAGCGTTCCTTGGCGCTCAGCACAAAGCCGCTCACGCAGTCATCGCCCGTTGTTGCGCTGGGTAGACCGTACCCACCTTATTGTTCACTTCGTTGCTCCCACGGGCTTGGCGCTCAAATTTTGCCGATCGCCTAGATTCTAAGCGGTTGTTATAACCAATCTGTATGACATTGCATCTTGTCTAACACCACTGGCTTGTATAACAATGTGGGCAGTAAAAAATGGAGAGAAAGTTGATTTCTTTCTAATTGTTACTGTAGTCAGGGGTCGGTGCTGCTGGAGAGCGCATTTGTAGATTTGACCCCTTCTTTCCTACCAACGAGGGGATACTCAAGGTATGTCACAACGATCAAAATGGTCAGGAGCCTCCACGCTCACGGCCGCATTAGGCACCTTAGCTGCCAGCTTAGGTGGCGCTAGCGCCGCTTCAGCCGCCGATTCAGGCGCCAGAACTCTAGAAGAGGTGGTAGTAACCGCCCGTCGTCAGGACGAAACATTGCAGGATGTGCCAGTGACCATCACCTCGGTGGGCGGTGACCAGCTGGAAAACTTCCAACTTGACCAGCCCGCGGAGATTGCTGAACGCATTCCCAACTTCCGCATTCAAACTGGCGGTTCTGGCTCTGGCGGCACCCTGAACCTCCGCGGTGTGGGTAGCTCAGCGATTAGTGCCGCATTTGATTCAGCGGTCGCCTTCGACATCGACGGTGTCCAGGTCAGCCGCATGCGCATGGTGCAAGCGGCCTTTATGGATTTGGAGCAAGTTGATGTACTGAAAGGTCCTCAGTCGTTGTACTTTGGTAAAAGTGCCTCGGCTGGCGTGATTTCATTCCGTTCAGCAAACCCCGGCGAAGAGTTCGAAGCCAAGATTGGAGCCGGCTACGATCCATCACAGGAAGGTAGCTACCTCGACGGCGTTATTTCTGGCCCGATCACCGACACTCTGGGTGCACGACTGGCTGCGCGCTATTCACAGACCAACGACTTCTGGAGCAACAGCGCCCCAGGTGTTGCTGACGAAGACTTTGACGAAGAAGATTTGAACGCACGTTTGACGCTGGCGTGGACCCCGTCTGACACCGTGTCTATAAACTTCAAAACCACCTACACCACCCACGAAGCCAGCAACGCTATTGGCGCAGCCGACGTGTTTTGCCAGGGCGAAACTGCTCAGGCGACTAACTTTGCTGGCGGCCAATTTCCTTCTGGCCTCGACTGCGACCCATTTGACGGCGTAACCCAGCTGGGTGACATCGGACCAGTGCACGGCGCCAACTTTCAGGGCCGCAACAATCCCGAGCCCTTCGAAGAGCTCGATACAATTCTTACTCGAGTACAGCTCGACTGGGACCTTAACGACAACATGACACTGACGTCTGTTTCCAGCTACTTCAAGCTAGAAGAAGAAGGTTCAGCAAGCTATGGCTACGATATCAACGGCTTTGGCAGCAACATCACCATTAACGAAACCGAAGCCTACGCTCAGGAACTTCGACTTGCTGGCACCGCCGGCGATAAGGTGAGCTACCTGCTGGGCGCGTTCTATCAGGATCGCGAACTGATTTTTGATACGTCCCAGCACGCTATTGGCGCCGCCCAGCTAGCGCCTATTTTTGGTTTACCCTCTGCTGACCCAGCAACTGGCTTCACCGATGACTGGCGTAAGGTTCACACTACAGACTCGACCACATGGTCGGTGTTTGGCAGCGTGACCGTCCAGGCCACTGAGAAGCTGGAAATAACTGCCGGTCTGCGCTATTCAGATGATGAACGCACCCAGGTTATCGAAGTACCCTACATCCATGCCGTCGGCGGGATTATCGGCTTTGTACCGTCTGGCTTTAACTCCGGCGACATCGACTTCGACGACGACAACATTTCTCCTGAAGTTAGCGCACTTTACGCCCTAACAGACGAAGTAAATCTGTTTGCCGCCTACAAGACAGGCTACAAGGCCGGCGGCGTTGATAACAGCGCCCTACCCAGTGCATCTCTGAGCGCATCGGCACAGTCCGGCGACTTTGGTGCATTGATCTTCGAAACGGAAGAAGGCGAAGGCTTTGAACTCGGTATGAAAGGTCGCTTCTACGACGGTTCTCTGCGTCTTGACGCCACTGTGTTTCGTTACATCTATGACGATCTGCAGGTACAAACCTTTGACCCCGTTGCCGTTCAATTTGCAACTGACAACGCAGGCGAGCTGAGGTCTCAGGGTCTTGAGATCGATTTCACCTGGTTGCCTGAAATTGATGGCGTTACGGTTTACGGTTCTGTCGGCCTCCTCAATGCAAAGTTCACCGACACCTTTGCTCCTCAAGGCGAAGACCTTAACGGTCGCGAAACCTCAGGCGCCGCTGATCTTGCCTTCAACGTAGGCATGGACTACAGCCAACCACTGGGCGACTCATTGGAATGGGGTTTGGGACTTAACACCTCGTTCACCGACGAGTATGAAACACAGAATGCCTTACTCAATAACACCTTTGTGCAGGACTCTTACTGGTTGCTAAATGCGCGTTTGTTTGTAGGTTCGAATGACGGTCGCTGGAAAGCATCTGTTGCTGGGCGCAATCTGACCGACAAACTGTACGTCGTCAGCAGCGGCGGCCGACCTTTTGCCAACACCACGAATGACGGCGGTAGTGCTGACCAGGTGTTGAACTTTGGTCGTGGTCGTCAGGTGTTCTTCAACTTCGAAGTTCGTCTGTAACCGACAAAGCAAAGAGAGGCGCGATCTTCGGATCGCGCCTTTTTTTTATCCGTCACTTTTGTTGGCTAAAGCAGATGGTTGTTAGTCGGGCCGGGTATAGTGCAAATAGAACGAATAAGCCATGTACCAGATCGGATAGACCAGCGAGCCAACAACCACCAAATAGGGTGGTTCTGGCTGCAACACTATCCACAGACAACCAATTCCCCAAAGCGCTCCCCCACCAATACTGAGCCAACGCGCCTCTTTGAACTTTGAGGGGTACAGGTAACGTACCGGCCAGAAGGTCATGGCAGCCAATATTAATATCAGCAGACCCGCCGTTGCCGCCGGCAGTTCAAGCAGATAGAGGTAGAAGGCAACCACGTTCCAGTAGGACGGGAAACCTGTGAAAAAACCATCTGAAGTCTTGGCAGTCTCAGAACAAAACCCATAGGCCGAAGCAATCAAGGTGAAGCCAAGTACCGGCAGCCATGGCTCTGAAAGCACCCCTTGCTGGTAGATAAAACACACAGGGATGAAGGTGTAGTTAAGATAATCCGTGATGTCATCCAACTTGCGCCCCGAGAAATTAGGGGTGTGGGTTTTCACCTGGGCCCAGCGTGCCAACGCACCGTCAGAGGCGTCAATCGCAAATGCCAGCGCTAGCCAGAAAAACACATCAAGCGGGTGATTCTCGACCAATGCCAGTATCGCGTAGAGCGCGCAGACCAGCCCGAGACTGGTGTAAAGGTGTATGAGCCATGCAAGGCTAACGGAACGATTCAAGCACACGTCCTTAGAGTAAATCGACAGCGCCTATATTGGGCGATAGACACCCAAGTTATCAAGACGGGTCGCAACTACCTTTTGTAGCGAATCCGGCCAGCAGGTACTGTAGCCACGCAGATATCACCTCATTTATCACCTCATGCGACTTGAGCGAACCCAATCGGATTACTATATGACCCCCTCATGGCGACTGTTTTTGGCAGGCTGGATCTGCATCTTTCTGGGCTCCCTGGTCGCGCACCTAACCCAAACCTCAGGTGGCATCAGCGTGAGCGATGTGCGCTTTCAAACCGCTGACGGCGCGACCTTAAGTGCCCTTCTGTACGTGCCTGCCACAGCCACCCCCGCAACCAAGGCCCCCGGTGTGCTCGCCGTGCACGGCTACATCAACTCGAGAGAGGTTCAGTCTGGCTTCGCAATCGAGTTCGCACGGCGCGGCTACGTTGTACTGGCGCTGGATCAGACCGGTCACGGCTATTCAGCGCCACCCGCATTTGGCAACGGCTTTGGTGGTCCGGCTGCTTTGCAATATTTGCGCGCACTGGACATGGTCGACACCAACAACATCGGTCTCGAAGGCCACTCCATGGGCGGTTGGGCCGTTTTGGCCGCGGCGGCCGCACACCCAGACGGCTACCGGGCCATGGTGTTGGAGGGCTCTAGCACCGGCGCGCCCTTTGCCGCAGACGGCACACCGCAATGGCCACGCAACCTGTCAGTGGTCTTCTCACTCTATGACGAGTTTTCACCACTTATGTGGGGCACCTCACGCGCTCAGGATGCCGCTAGCAGCGAAAAAATGCAGGCGCTGTTCGCGACCAACCAAGCCATAGAAACTGGCCGACTCTATGGCGATATCAGTCGGGGCACCGCCCGCATACTGCAGCAACCCCCCGTCACCCACCCCGGTGACCACATATCACACGACGCCATCGGTCACGCGCTGGACTGGTTTTCGACCACACTTAAAGGCGGTACCCCGCTCGATTCGGACAACCAAATTTGGTTTCGCAAAGAACTCGGCACCCTGATCGCGCTATGTGGCTTCGTGAGCCTACTGATCGGTAGTTTCCGCCTGCTGCTGCTATTGCCTGTTTTCACCTCTCTGCAGCAACCGTCAACACCCGCCGCTTGGCAGCGCCGTAGCGGACGATGGTGGCTGCTAGCCACCAGTCTCAGTGTTCTTCCTGTCGCCACCTTCTACCTGTTTTTCAAATGGGCTGAGGTAGCGCTGCCACCCTCGGCCTGGCTGCCCCAGGGCATCACCAATCAGGTGGTGTTTTGGGCCCTCGCAAACGCTCTGCTCGGTCTTGTGGTAACCCGCATCGGTAAGAACAGAGAAGCCGAACCGGCAACGTTTGCGAGCGTTAACGTGCTGGCCTCAATGCTAATTGCGCTTCTGAGTGTTGGTATTGGCTACATGGCCGTTGTCATCGTCGACTACCTGTTTCTGGTCGACTTTCGCTTTTGGTTTGTAGGCGTCAAAGCACTGAGCTTGAATCAGTTTGGTATGGCGCTATTTTATCTGTTGCCGTTCACGCTCTACTTTGTGGTGATGTTGCGTGGTCTGCACGGCACTCTGTCAGTCGGCACCGATCGAGGGCTGGGTTCTTACCTGGGCAACGCTTTTGTACTGATGGCTGGATTCGCTGTGTTTCTCGGTCTTCAATACGCGAGTTTGTTTGCTACCGGCAGTCTACTCACACCCGACGAACCGCTAAATACCATTGTAATGATGCAGTTTGTACCTTTGTTATTCATAGTCGCCTTGGTTAGCACGTCCGCTTTTCGAGCCACAGCCAGCTACCTACCGGGCGCCTTCATCAATGCACTGTTTGTCACTTGGTACATCGTGGCAGGACAGGCCACACAGTTTGCTGCCTAATGGCGCACTAATCGCGCAGCGCTTTGCCCACAATCGTCGCAGGCCGCGGCGGTAAACCAAGACGAATCTTGCGGCTGAAATCCGCCGCAGAAGTGGCTGTCGATAGGGCACCAGCAGCCACGTCAGTGATATTACTAACCGCACGAAGTTCGGGATAGCTCAGCGAATTGTTGACGGTGCCCAACTCATAGCCCAGCTCCACCACAAAGCCATTACCCAACAAGCGCCAATCCAGCGGGAAGCTGGACCCCGCTGCTTTTGCATGGCTCCAAATCGTTGTTGTGCAATTGGCAATAATTGCGTTGTACCAACGAGGCTGTTGCGCGAGTTCGTTAACGTTTTTCACGTAATCGAGCAACATTGCCTTGTCACCGCCATCCGGGGTGATAATACGGTACAACTCCACTTGCTCACCCCGGTACCCCGTTCGCAAGGCAACTAAATCAGCCTCCTCCGCAATCACGTAGTACAGTTCAAACTGACGAAAGAAACCGCGTAACGCCGAGAACTCCTCAGTTTGTTCCTTGCGGGTTTCTATTGAAATCGCCAAGTGTCTGCCATCAGCAAACTCCCAACTGGCCATGGTGTGGCCGTAGGCGCTGGGGCCCCAGAACGATAGAAAAACATCAAACCCAACCAGTTCATCAAGATCATAGCTCTGCGTGGACCATCGCAGCGCGGAGTCAGGGTTCCCCAGTTGGTCGTAGCCGCGCAGGTTGTCTATCGTGAGCACAGAACCATCCAGGGTTGCTGTAGAAACGCGAGCCACGTCAGCCAACCAATCCCTGTTATTACTGGGTTCGAGTGTCAGCCACCACCCCCACACCAGCGCTATGAGCACGACCATACCTAACGTACAACGCCAAAATGGCCGTAGGTAATAAACAACAGCACACCACGCGCCAAACAGCAGTGTTACCAAGAAACCTGCGGCCGCTGCCGATTCTGGGCCGTCTATCCATAACGCAAGTGCAGACCAAACTAGCCCACAAAATACCGGCACCAGTAACAATGCCCGAAACAAAAACCGCACGGGATGCCGGGTAGTAGGTCCTCCAAAGGAGCCTGCCACTCGAACAAACAGGTTATTCAGCTGCTGCATGCCGCCTTTTCCACACTTGCCATATAAAAGCCCTCTCTTGCCCATTAAACTCGCTCTCAACATATACTGCCAATAGACAAAGTACAGAGTGTGGCCATGCCAAGCAGTTCACCTAACACCGGGTCAGAACCCACCATGAGCACAGCCAGACAAAGCCGTAGTGAGGCGACTCAAACCGCCTTGATGGATGCTGCCGAAAAGCTCATCGCTCAACACGGCATTGAAAACGTGTCGATTCGCGATATCGTCGCTGGTGCCAAGCAGAAGAATGAATCGGCATTGCAGTATCACTTTAAGAGCCTGACCGGACTCATAGACGCTATCCACACCAGACGGTCCCGCCAAACCCGTCAATTTCGTGCAGAACTTCTTGAAACACTGCTAACAAAAAGCTCACAGCCATCGGTACGAGAACTCTGCACGGCCATGGTTCAACCGTCTTTCGATCTGGCGCGATCACATATCGCCTATCGGCGCTACATAAAGGCATTTGGCCACGAACTGACGCTAACCGAATCCTCAGCCTTAAGCGTCGCATCGCAACACGGTGGCGGGGGCGCCAGCGGGCAGCAGATAGGCGTACTGTTAAAGCAGGCTTTACCGCAGCTCAGTAACAGCAGCTACCAACGACGCATGGATACAGCGATACGACTTTGCTCAGCCTCTATGTGCCACCACGCGAGACAACCCAACGCGTTCCGCGGCGAGACCGCCGAGCTGTTTTTCCATAGTTTACTTGATGCATTAGTTGGCTTACTAAGCGCGCAAGAGTCGAGTGAAACCAAAAAACTCGCTAGGCGCTTACCCAAAGGGACGCAGCCAACCTAAGACAGGCCAGCACAGCAGGTTCAGTCCGTATCCGCTAGATTGATCGGACTAACAGCAATATCCAACTTAGTGGTTCGACGCAGGTCAACGCCCACAGGCGTGTATTCACCGTTAACCAGAGTCCAGGGTAACGGCAGCGTCGATTCGTCAATAAACACAAAGTGCTCACCGAGCCCAACACTGGGGAAACGGTAAGCGCCTTGGGAATCTGTAACAACCGGATAAACGCTATTCAAAAACACCGTTACTCCAGGAAGGCCAGGCTCTCCAGACTGGCGCACACCATCCTGATTGTTGTCCACAAATACGTAGCCCTGCACCCGGCCTGATCCACGTCCTGTACCACGCAACGTATTCGATCTGGACTGTCCGCCGCGGCGAAAGGTTAAGCTGACAAGCGCGGAAAACTGTTGAAGACCATTAAGCTGCTCATCTTCAAATCGGTTATCGGTAAAAAACGTATCCGAGATATCTTCATCAAACTCAGAGTCTGCCTGGCTGCGGTTGTAATCCAGTTGCAACGACAGCGATAGGCGTTGGGACAGCGGCGCGTCAAAATTGACGTAGCCAGTGGCACCACGAGTCGTATCGAGCGAGGATCGACTTTGGTTGTAGCCCAGCCCCAGCGCCAGATAACTTCCTCTGGCAAACTGCTTACTCCAGCTGCCATTGATAACGGCTTCGTTTGAACGTTCTAGAGAACCGAACGAGTGTCGATAGCTCGCACCCAACTCTATTGCTGAGTCGTTATCCAGATCCCTGCTCCAACCGTAGTTTAGTTGGGTTTCGTTGGAATCATCCCTAGCCCGCAACACGAGCCCCAGATTGCTTCTAGCGTTCTGTTGGTGACTTCGCGTGTAAAAGGTACGCAGGCTGTGCTCATTGCTGGATCGATCAGAAAACGTCGTCCGCCGATAGTTGTATACCCCACTCAGCGTGCTGCCGCGACCGACCCTGCGCGACATACTCAGGCTTAGAAATCCGGTGTCAGTTTGGTTCACGCTATCATCAGCGAGCCCGTCCCGGCGAAACTCGATGCTGCTACCAAAGGTATGTCTGCCTTTTTTCGTATGAAAACGGTAAAAGGAACCGACATTATCATCGCCAATGCGGGAGTCTAGCCAGACCACGTCCTGCCCGAAATAATAGGCGCCGTAGTCGTGCTTGGCTTCCCCTATCTGGGTAGAGCCTCCTGCAAGTGCTGCATAGCTGCTACCACTAGCAGCTCCTGTCAGACTGACCGTGGTGCTGTGAGACAGCAAGTGATCATAAGACAGTCGA
Source organism: Pseudomonadales bacterium (assembly GCA_023300545.1). Classification (GTDB taxonomy): domain Bacteria; phylum Pseudomonadota; class Gammaproteobacteria; order Pseudomonadales; family Azotimanducaceae; genus JALZVT01. The sequence goes on along the minus strand of JALZVT010000090.1, from coordinate 7,396 downwards.
AAACCGGTTCGATTATCAACCGATGTCTGATTCTCGGTGCGCCACAGGTCGGTGCTAATCGCGTGGCGTTCTCGCACATGAGTAAACTGCACCCGTTTTATGTCGCCCTCAGTTCGCTCAAAGCCAGGCAGCAACGTACCTCGCGTCTGTCCGAGCTTGCCCACCGAAACACCCAGTCCAGACCGACCAAATTTGAACTGGCTTGATAAGCCCAACACATCAGGTTCAGCTGCCGAGAACCGGTAGTTAACAAGATTGGGGCGCTCTCTAAAGGGGTTGTAACGAACCTGACGGTGGGTTCCCAGTACGTTATCAACGCTTAACCAATCTGTTATTGGCAAGTTGTATTGTTCAATTGAAAGCCTTGCCAAACCTGATTGTTTTCGAATTGCCCCTTCGCCAGTAACGTTTTGGCGTGGCGAGAACCGACGCTCGTTGAGTGCAACCAGATTGAGGCGAAGTTGCCCCCAGTTGTTCGTGTTCACACGTGCGATATAGTGCAGACCAGAATCGAAGGTAGAGTTAAAGCTACCGTCATCATCACGATACAGCCCCACCAACTGCAGCGATTGATCAATGGCAGACCATGGACCCGAATTTTGCTCTGCCGCCACAAAATTCAGAAAACTGTCTTCGGAAATATCTGGATCGATTAGCTGATCGACATAGGGGTCGCTTTGACGCGAACTTGAAACCGTTGGTGCCGACACCTGCAGCGGCACGTCGTCAGCAGGAGAAATCAATTCGTAAGCTGGCGTAATCGGTTCAGCAGCAGCCCATCGAATCAGATCGCCTGGAAGGATGAAATCCGGATTAACAATATCTTGATTTAACTTCCACAGTTCTGGCCAACGTTCTGGATCAAGCAAGAACTCCTCGGCAATCTTCCATAGGGAATCTCGAGGCAGCACTTCGTAAACGTAATCATCGTCGCCACGGACAGACTCAACTCCCAGCAAAGCCAAGAATAAAAGAAACACCAATCGAGCGGCGTCAAACAATCTATAACTAGACTGCTTAGCCACGACGAAAACCGCCCAGATTATTCCCATTATCTAAATAGAGCGTCAAAAAACCGGCCCTGACTTGTGCATTTAATACAGATGAATCTAACAGCGACAACAGAATCTCGCGTGCACCAGTGCACAGCCTAGAAATTGTAAACTCTCCTTTTACAATCTAAAAAAGATGCGTCACTGCACACTTTTCCAGATGGCAATCCTTAGACTGTCAATAGGTCGAACCAAATTGACGAGTTGTGTGGCACTCAGAAGACAGTGCTCCACGACCAACAAGGGGGTTCAGGTAAATCAGTCCTGATTAAGGTGAGTAGTATGATCAGTAAAACATTTGGCAAAGCCGTGGGCATTGGCTTGCTGGTATGCAACAGCAGCGGCGCCTTCGCCGACGCAGATATCGCGGTACAGCCCGCCGGAACCGCACTCGAGGCAACGGCTAACGTTGATCTGTGCGTGGTTGTCCCACAAATTTTGATCTTCGGTGTAGGCGCATCAGCGGATGCTGTCGCTAAACTACAGTGGACCATCGACAACGCCGCAGGCGCGGCCGTTGGCAACAACGCCTCATACGCCGGCGCGGCAGCCCCGTTCACAGCACCAGCACCGTTCAACACCACAGCAACAGCCGCGGTTACCGCCAATGGCGGCACCGGTGCTAGCGCGACAGGCAATCAAGCCGATCTACCCGTTTTTCTGTTCAGCAACAGCGGTTCTGATGTCACCATCACCACATCTGTAGCAGGCGGTGCAACCGGTGGCGGCACCGTTGACGCGCTGGATCATCAAACGGCAGGAAATACGATTCCTATTAGCTCGTTCACCGGTGGCGATGGGGGCATTATCACGCAACCTACGCTATCGAACACATCGTCAGCCGCAACGGCCCATACCGCAGGCATCGTGAATCTGGCTGACACTTGGACATACAGCTACACCCCGGCAACCATTCCGCCATCAGGCACCTACGAGGCTCGTGTGACTTATGTGGCTTCTACGCCTTAATACCCGCGCCGAAAACAATCATCGCAACCAGCCAACGGTGCTGGTCGCTTTGATTGGCGCACTGTTTGCACTCGCAGCCAACATCGCACTCGCTGCAGACAGCGGCTTCTCGGGCGGGGTTACTCCTTCCCGGTTTGAGTTAGGTGCCACCAAGGGTGACCTACTGCGCAAGTCGCTGAAGATCTACAACCTGAGCGCACGCCCGCAGCAATACGCGGTTCGAACGGTCGAGTGGCGTTATTCAGCAACGGGTGAAATAAGCTTTCACGATGATCTCGCTCAAGACAGCTGTCGAGAGTGGGTGCGCCTCGAGCGACACAAAATTAACGTTCTGCCCGACCCCCAGCGGCCACGTAACTTTCGCTTTGAGGTCGCCGTACCAGAATCAGCCACGCATCAAGAATGTCGCTTTGCATTAATGATCGAAAATCTTGATGGTGATGCTCAGGCTGACTTCGCTGGTGGATCAGTATCAATGCCCATCGCCGGACGGATCGCTGTCATCGTCTACGTTGGTGTCGGTGATGCAAAATCCGATCTGGTCATTGGTGAGGTTTCCATTCAGGAACTGCACCATCGTAACGTACCAACAGTGACCGTAGAAAATCTGGGCAATGCCCACGGCAGACTTGATGCTGATTTAACGGCGATATCTAAAGGTGGCAACAAAACCCCTCTAACCATCGCTACATCGCCCATTTTACCGGGGCAAACACGCTTCATGGCGCTTACTCCTGCTAACGGGCAAGCACTGGATTACCCTCTCACCGTAACCGGAACGATTTACAGCGATGGCCAAACGATTAGTATCAATCAGGAACTGCGCTCGGCAACCCGAGGCATCGTCGCGGAAAGGTAGGGTCTACGCAAACAGCCTTGCCGGACTCCTGCTATTCGCACTAGCCAACGCGGCTACCGCTGAAATCCTCAACAGCACGACAGCGCTAATACGGATAAGGCTGGGTGACAACTCGGTTGGTAGCACCAACACGGTGATCTACAACGCTGGCATTCCTGCTGATATGGGGGGCTTGCCTGGCGTTACCGCACAGCCAGCAACAATCAGCACCAATACTGTATCCGGCGGCAGTGGCGTTTTTGAAGTCAGGATCGTCACCGACCTCAATGCAAGAAATGGGGTAACCAACCTAACAGGCTCTTTTGCCTACGATTCCACTCAACCCATGACCTGCACAACACCGAGCACCTGCGGTAGTGAATCAATTAATTTCAACCAGATCAGTTGGAACGTTCGCGACAACGACACACACACCTCTGTCACTCAGTACGATGGCACATCTAATCAGATCGCCAATGTTCAGATTGACAATAATCCGGCTAACAATCAATTAGAGACGCGGCACCGAAACTATTTTCAGTACATCTTCGACAACGCAAGTCTACTACCTGCAGGCACCTACGAAGGTATCGTTACTATAAATGGCACGGCCACTCAGTGAACAGAACAACCACCACCCTGCTACTCGGACTATTTTTGGTGTTCGCATCGATGGAGCAACCGTGGGCGGGTCAACGTTCAGACAACAACACAGCGGGAGGGATAAGTGCCGCTGTCGACCTGCGGCATCGAGTAGTCATTCCGCAGATCATCTACTTTCGAATTGGCTCAGACACGCCTAACGTCATCGAAAAACTCAACTTTAACGTTAACGCTGGCGCAGCAGGCACAGGTAACAATCAAAGTTACTCAGGTGTAACACCACCACCTGTAGGCGATGGCAGCAGCATCTCGGCAGACGGCGGTGGCGTATTGCGAGTGAGCATCTACGCAAACGTCGGGAGCGTGAACCTAAGTTACGACCTGTCTGATCCACTAGGACTAAGTGACGGGGCCGGCAACCACATACCTTTTGATGAGATTGAGGTGCAAAGTGCCGACCCCAGCGGGCTGCCTGCACCACCACTCGCCAACGCAGGCGCTGGCGGCGCGATTTCAACCCCGATAACAGGCAACCTGATGGGCGGCCGAGTGACTCGCCGCGACTCCACCTGGACGTTTAGTTACGCCAACAATCAGATCGTGTCTGCGGGAACCTATAATGGCCGAGTAAGGTACACCGTATCGGCCCCATAAATCGTTGCTAGAGATAGTTGCTAATGGTTCCACCAGGGCCGATCTGAAAACGACCGCAGATCTGTTTCAAACGTCCATACCGAACGATGTTGCTGGGCAATATGGAAATAGGTTTCCGCGATTTTGGCCGGCAACATCAGCCCGTCATGCTCCATACCGCGAGTTTCGCGTAACTCCTGAAAGCGTTCCTCGCCCAACATTTTGCCGAGCGTATCTGGTGCATCAACCGCACCATCCACCACGATGTGAGCGACATGAATACCTTGACTCGAAAACTCCGCGTTCAACGTTTGGCACAGCATACGCCGCCCCCCCATCGCTGCTGCATGGGAATGTTGACCCGCGTTACCCCGCACCGCGGCGGTTGCGGAGGTAACTAAAATGGTCCCTTTGCCTCGTTGCGCCATCAGTGGACAAACCGCCTGTGCTAACCGAAACAGACCAAAGGTTGCCATGCGCCAGCCCATCTCAAAGGCCTTGTACGTCGTATCAGCCAAAGCTCGGTCACCAATCTGAGCCCCCAGATTGAAGACGACCACCTCAATCGGCCCTACCTCGGTTTCAATAGCGCTAACCAATTGCTCGATGCTGTCAGGCTCTACTGCATTGAGCAGATAGCCGCTGGCTGCGCCACCAGCGTTTTCAATATTCGCAACCAGGGTGTTCAAACCAGCTTGATTGCTGCGGCGCGCAAGGCAGGCGTGATAGCCGTGCTGGGCAAAGTGAGCACCCACCGTTCCGCCAATTCCGGCGCCAGCACCAATCACTAAACACACTGGTTTCATTTGTGTCTCTCCACTTTCTGTCTCTAGGGGACCATCGTCGCTCAGTCGCTTACGCCGCTTTCTCGGCTTCTACCCGCATCACACTCGGATGTTCAGCCATTTTGTCAATCACGCTTTTAACCCGGGGGTGAGCCGCCAACAGATCCATACCCAACACTTTGCCCGCAACGCCCGAGGCAAGGCCAAAACTGTAATAGATGTAGAAATCAGCAAGGCTTACCTGGGGTCCTACAGCGTAGGGAGCCGCCACAAGAATTCGTTCCAGAGCCGCCATGCCCCGCTCAAGATCTACTTTTACACTCTCTTTGGTTTCATCGCTGACAGGCTGGCTGAACAACAACTCCGGCAAGCAACGCCGCGCAACAAGTTCAATGTCGAGCTTAACGTGGCACGAAAGTTCCATAACTTTGGCCGCAGCAAACGGATCAGAGGGCAACAACGCGGGTTCAGGCGCGATCTGATCGAGATATTGCGCAATGGCAAGCGACTCAGACAGGTACTTTCCGTCAACACCAATAGAAGGCATCTTACCCATGGGGCTGCGCTCAAGATTGTCATCTTTCTGAGTGGGCGGCGCCTTCACCTCTTCAAACTCAACGCCTTTATCGATCATAAGCGCCTTAACCAGACTGTAGTAATTGCTCATACGCAGGCCGTATAGCTGAATCATGCGGTTTTCCTTTAAATCGTTATGGCTAGTAGTTGTGGCTAATATGTTTGTCTGTCCGATATTATTCGATAGACGCTCAGGGTGTATACCAAATTGGCGATGTATAGGCTCGATCCTGAATCACCATAGGTATCTCGTCGGGTAGATCCAGTTTGAAGAACGCCTGGTCATAGGCTGTCCAGCGCGGCCGGGGAATTTCAAGAACACGCACGTAGTAAAACGCGCGCTCTCGCAAATTGAAGTCGGGATCTGTCCACATTTTAGACAGCGCAGCTGCACCAATGCTGTTGCTGTAACTGGCCTTAGCGACATCTACCGTCGAACCGATAGAGGGCAGCTTGCCTGTTGCAGGATCGATCGTGCGATCACCCGCCCAAACGACGTCATACACCTTTTCTTTCAGCTCGCCTTTGCTCGTGCGCCAGCCTTTCACCACCTGAACTCGATCAAGATTTGGGCCATCCGGATCTTTGGCAGCGCTCACCATAAACATTGGCATACTGCCCGCTTTGCGCGTGTTCTTACTGCTGCGAGACCCCATCAGATCGCCGCCCATTGGCACGCCACGACCATAGGCAATGTCGAGGTAGTTTGGCTTGTCCAGGTCGCCGTCCTGATAGTCGAAGCCACCAAAGAAGCGAACGCTGATACGTGAGCCCGTAGTGGCATACACTTCTCGTCGCTTCATCGCATCAAACAGCGATTCGCGGGTGTTCTCTTTTGCCCAGATCGCGGCATAACCAGAGGCAACAAGGCGCCAGTTTTGCCACAGCGCATCATTTGCCATGCCATTAGTCGTGCGAGCTTCACTGGGTTCTGATTCAGGAAACTTACCAAAAAAGTTATCTTCCTGAGTGGTAGAGATCGAGTTGTGACCATCGGTGCTGCCAATCATGCCGAACTTGAACGGGTTGGTCCCCAGCTTCTGCTCGTGCCGCAAACCCAGCTTCAAGGCGCTCCTGGCGTACTCGTGCTTGAGCATCCAGCCTTCTTTTTTCTGGGTACGGCCAATATTGTCTTCGTCCCAGTTTTCGAAATCGGCAAACTCGTCGAGTGGTGACAGTGTCGGATGGGCTTCGCCATCACCTTTAACCTGAGTCACTTCGTAGATCGGTTCCCAACGCGAGCGCAACTCGGCATAGGTATCCGTTAACGGCTGACCGTCTATCGAGTTATCTGAGAACATCATGCCATTTGAAATATTACCGTTGTGAGCAATAGCCAGCACCTGCCCACCAGTGGCGTCTTCGTAGCGGGCGAGCGCTTTCCAGAGTTCGCGCGGGTCCCGACTGTCTTGGCCTGAAAAGGGTGGAAGCTGACCGGCTTTGTCAGCACTGTCGCGATAGATCACAACGCGATGCAGATTGTTGCCCGAAATTATCGAGGTCCATTCATAGCCTGTGAACGCCGTGAAACGCCCCGGCCGATTGTACTCATCTGCCGTCTGCGCAACGTCCTGCCAAATGCTCCGGCGAGTCTGCTCCGGAAACGGATAGTGGTTGTCGGGGTCAGACATGCTGGCTGTAAACGCTCTTATCATAGAAACAGGATCACCGGCCTCCAGATAACCCGCCCATTGCTTACCTGCCTTGGTATCTGTAACCAACGGATCGCCAACGTTAAAGCGATAGTAACCACCGAGGTATTCCGCATGATCCGACACCACTAGAAAATCCAGCGGCCGGCGCAACTTTACGGGCATGCCGTTGTGCGCAGTCACCTCTTGCCCGCGGGCAAACCGATAGGCGTCAGCAGGCGTCAGATTCATATTGCCCAGTGAGTAGGCGTCAGCGGAATTTCGGGTATGCAGGTGCGTGTCGCCCCA
>JALZVT010000089.1 GCA_023300545.1 Pseudomonadales bacterium | reverse complement strand
CGACTCAAAAACGCAGTAATAAAAACTGCTTGTCCGAGCGAGCCAGTAGCTCGTCATCTGACAGCGGTGAGGCGTTCCAGGCCGCCAAACCATCCTTGCCCGGCGCCTTGTGGAACATCAACAGCGTGCCACCAATGATTTTGAAATTCGTCGGGTCGAGTGCGAGACGCTTGCCATTGGCTAAACTGAAGGCACAGACCTCGTGGCGCGGTCTGTACTTATCAGGGTTGGCAGCAAACAGCTCAACCTGTTGTGCAGATGTCAGATAGAACACCCGGCCGTCGTGTGTGACCGCAAAATCTTTAGAGCCGAGTTCAGGTACGCCTTTCGTGAAATAAGAAACAGGACTGTAACCGCCGATTGAAACCGCATGAACCTCGGGTACGGTTTCAGCGCTTAGGTTGGCCGCCAGAAAACTAAGGCCTAGGCACGCAACGCGCAACCAATGGTTGATCCCCTGTCTCATGCGAGTATTTGTCATTAGGTTCATTTTTTTTCGGCCTCAATCTTCAGTTACTCCTATCCTAGACCAATACGTCCGACAGAGGTTCGTCGTAGGTTCGTCATCCAGGCCGTAGCGCCGCACTTTTCAGCCGTGCAGAGCAACAGGGCTCCGCGGATACAATCTTAACCCTTACGGATATGTCTGTGATTCTTCCTCACAACCAGAACCTTTTGCCTGCACCTCAGTCTATTTCTATTCAATCCGGTGACTTAGAGGCGACTGCATATGAACATCACACTCAGATCGTTACGGACCGCGCTAGTCGGTGCCGCTCTACTCGGAATGACCGCGTGCGCCAGCACCCTTAACAGCACTATTGATACCGCCGAAGTCGAACGGCTGGATGACTTCAAAACCTACGCCTGGCTAGGCACCGGCTTCGCACTGGGCAATACCCGCTCACCCGAGGTTGCGAATCCGATAAACGATGGGCGCATACGCACCGCGATCAACCAGCAACTGGCCGAAAAAGGCTACCGCCTGGTAGACCGAGCGCAGGCAGACTTTGTCATCTCGGCGGCACTCGGAGCAAACGATGAGGTACGAAAGAAGCAGTTTGGCACGGTTCGGCCAGCAAGCGCCTGAGCAAGAAGTTCATGGCACCGGAATTGATCAACGAAGCCGCGGCGGCTCTGCTGGAACAGTTTCCGGACAGCGGCACCCAGCAGACCCTGCGCAAGCAGGAGCCGCGCGCTAGCGACCTAATGAGCTAGAGCTCGAAGCCGACGTAGAGCCGGGCCAGCGCACACTCTGAGCTGGCTCAGCTTTTGCGAATTCGAACCACTTTCATAACTTCGAAATCCATCCCGGCCAATTGCTCCGTCTCCCGGTAAAACGTCAGATTTACCGGTGTTCCAGTCAGATCGCGGTACTTCTTCTTGCGAGAGTACCTGAACGGCACGTCATAGCCTTCGAGCATCAGGGTGTTGACCACCCATTCGTCGGTAATGCGCTGCACGTGGCTAATTACTTTGGCAGCGTCCAGCTGGTTGAGCTGTTCGTTCTTATTCAACAGCTTGTCTACGTCAGATGTCATTTTGGATTTCGGCAGATAACAGGTCATCTATGTTAACAGGTCAGACTTAAAGCCACAGGCAGCGAAAACTGGAGCTCTGCGCAACCTCAGCTGCCCCCACCCCAGCCCGTTTTTGGGAAGCGCATCACGGTCGTTTTGCGCGCAGATCGACCCTATGCGCCCACCAGACAACAATTCCCCCGGTTTGACCAACTCGCACACAGTCTGCAAGCGCAATCAGACGTTAACTCTCCGCTGGGCGTGGGAGAGCACGCCAAGACCAAGGGGAAAAGACAATGAACACTAGCATCACGCTAATTTCGCGCCTGCCCGATAGTTTAAAATCCGGGCCCACACGCCAGACCATCCAGTCAAAACTGCTGAAACTCGGTTGCCTGCTGGCACTAAGCTGCACGCCGTTCCACGCCGTCGCTAATTCAAGCCCTACGCTCGAGAGAGCCGCGGCGACGAGTGCCGCGGTCATTGTTGCGCCAACACCACCTGCGGTTCTTCCACAGGACCCCGTCGCCGACATCTATCAGCATGCGAAAAAGCCCTTACTCTGGTCCGCCTTCGGCCACCCGACAGGAGCAGCGTTTGACGCAATAGATGCGCTCGCCAAAGCGCCTGAGCACGGCCTCGACCCTGAACGCTATGCGACAACCGCCCTTTACGAGCTAATTACCGAACTTCACACCGGGCCGGATCTCGCTGCCTTTGACCAACTGCTAACGACCGCCATCTGGACCTACAACGAAGATCTGCGTCGTGGCGAGGCACCAACCGTTGGTCGAAATGCCAAGTTACCGCGTGTTGCAGATAAAGTGATCGTGGCTCTCGCTGACGCTATCAACAACGACTCCTTAAACGCTCATCTAGACTCCCACGTGCCGAAGTTCCCGAGTTACCAACGCTTGCAGCAGGCGCTTGAAACGTATCGGGGATATCAGTTAATGGACGGCTGGGCCAGCCTGCCAAGCGACACGCGCCTGAAGCCTGGCGACGAGCACCCAAGCATCCCGCTGCTGCGCCAACGCCTGGCGCTCACAGACGGGCTGGATGAGAACTCGCTAACGTCGACACACTTTGACGCGCCGCTCGAAGCCGCCATCAAGCGTTTCCAAGAGCGCCATCAACTGCAAGCCGACGGCGAAGTGGGCCCGGCGACATTAGCCAAGCTCAATGTCAGCGTGAGCAGCAAGTTGCGCTGGCTGAGCTTAAACCTCGCCCGCCTCAGGGAACTCCCAACACAGCTCCCCGATGATCGCATTCAGGTCAATATTCCAGAGTTTCAGCTGCGAATGTACCGCGACACCGCGCAAACCCTGACCATGGGCGTTGTGGTGGGCAGTAAACGCAACCCGACACCCAGCATGCAAGACCGCATGCGGCATCTGGTATTCAACCCCTATTGGTACCCAACCCGAAAAATCACGGTGAACGAAATTTTGCCACGCCTAAAGCGCGACCCCGACTATCTGAAGCGTTCGCGATTCGAGATGATTGAGCGCCGGAGCAAGAAAGTAGTCGATGCAGCCACTATCAACTGGCAAGACGTCGAAGCGCGCAAGTTTCCCTACCGGTTCCGCCAAATACCCGGTGAGAAAAATTCGCTTGGACAGGTGAAATTTATCTTCCCAAACACCCAGGCCATCTATCTGCACGATACGCCCTCGAAGAAGCTCTTCAGCGAGCGTGTAAGGGCATTCAGCCACGGCTGCGTGCGGGTCGAAAAACCCACCGAACTCGCGACCCATCTAATGGCATGGGACCGCGGCTGGACAGAAACCGATGTTCTGGCGGACATCGGTGCGGCTAAGCGCAAACTGCGCAAATTCAAGCGTGAAATGGACATTTACTTGCTTTATCAGACGGTTGCCGTACGCAACGAGCAAGTGACGTTCTTCCCCGATATCTATCGCCGGGACCGCGCACCTCGAATCGCTCAACTGCACGCGCCCGCCGTGGCCGCGGCGCTGCATGGAGCCGAGAGCAGAACAGCCAAGATCAGGTCCATCGCCGCGCGCTAAACCCGCTGTTGGGAGATCGTCTGCTGCTCAGAGCAGCAGACGACCCCAGCAACTCTGGACAAAGAGTTATCAGTAGAAATTCCCATGCCTTCCGGCCTCCAATAGGCCAAAATCCCCCCCGCGTGCAGTTCTGAGTTTCCTCTCCACATTAACTCTCTAAGTAAACTGGGGCCGCACTGAATCCCGCGCTGTCATGAAGCTGTAACAATGACCGCGAACAATCCGCACCACGCACTGTTTGGGCTTACCGCCCTGCCATGGCGTACAGAACCCCGGACGATCGATGCGGCAACTTTCTAATCAAGATACGCTTCTCATTACCGGGCTCGCAGCCAGCGCGCTGCTGATCGGGGCCATTATTGGCCAGATAGGATGGAGCTTGTTTGTGGCCACTGCCATTTGGGCAATTACCCAACATCTCGAGCTTGGGCGGCTAGGCAAATGGGCGCGTCATCCACTCACCCGGCCTACCAACCGACTCGACTCGTGGCACACCGTCAGCAGCCCGGTCTATCAATACATCAAACGCGAACGAACCCGCTCGCGGGGCTTTCTGCAGCGACTGCGCGAGCTTTCGACCTTGTCCGGTGCTATCCCAGACGCCGCGATATTGGTGGGTAGCATGGGTGAAATTCAGGATTTCAATCCTGCAGCACGCAAACTTCTGCGTTTGAGTTCGGGGGACCATGGCCTGGGTTTAGCCACCGTCGTCCGCCAACCTGACTTTGTGCGGTTTCTCCGCGACGGCTCCGAAGACGAACAGATAGAAATTCGTTCGCCGTTCGAGGCCGAGCGTACACTTGAGGCTCGCCGCTTCAACGTCGACGGCGGCCGTATCATTGTGCTGGTGCGCGATATCACTGAGCTGAATCGCTTGCTGACAATGCGCCAAGACTTTGTGGCCAACGTGTCTCACGAGTTACGCACTCCCCTCACCGTCATTGGTGGTTACCTCGAAACCATGGTTGATCCTGATGAGGATGCTGAAACTCGTCTGCAACTCGCGGATCGCCTGACCTCCCCCCTGCGGCGCATGCAAAACTTAGTTGACGACCTGCTGTTATTGGCGCGACTTGAATCGACCCCCGCACAAACCGACCTGTCTGGTGTTGCACTGGCGGCTGTGATTGAACGAGCCGTACGCGAAGCACGCGGTTTGGCTGATGAGCGCTTCACCCTGAATTGCGAGATCGAGACAGAGGCATGCGTCATCGGTGTTGAGACTGAGCTCTACTCTGTCTGCATCAACCTGCTTACCAATGCACTGCGGTATAGCCCCCAAGGTGGCACCGTTAGTGTCAGCTTCCGCGACCTGCCAAATGCCAGCGCTCCCATGGTTAGACTCACGGTTAGCGATACCGGCGTTGGCATCGCCCCGGAACACCTAAGTCGGCTGACCGAACGCTTCTACCGCGTTGACCTGGCGGGTTCGCGAACGCGTGGGGGTACCGGACTCGGTCTCGCCATCGTCAAGCACGTGCTGCGGCGGCACAGCACCGAGCTGCATATAGACAGCACGCTCGGCCAGGGCAGCCAATTTCACTGTGACTTTTTGACCGTTCCCGCAACCGACTCAACAACCCCCAGTCAAACCTAAGTCAAACCTAGAATTTTTCTACGAACATCAAAATACTCTATATATCAATAGGATATCTTACCAATGAAAGCTTTAGCTTTAATTAAAAATATAAACGCAGCCAGCTCAACTCTGGCCATCAGCCTACTGCTCAGCGCCTGCGGCGACTCGACCTCCAACACACCAAAAACCGTGAACGCACCCTCTACCGCACCTAAGCCGATGGTGGTTCAATCGGTCACCGAGGCTACCTCAAGCACAACGTCAACGGTCACCGAAGCAGGCGAATTACCCACTTACGAACGCACCCAAGGGATAGCGGGTAACCTTTCAAGTACGGGCTCAGATACGCTCGCCAACCTCATGACGCTATGGACCGAGTCGTTCAAACGCGAGTACCCCAGCGTCAACATTCAGGTTCAGGCGGCCGGTTCATCTACCGCCCCGCCTGCCCTTACCGAAGGCACTTCAAACTTTGGCCCGATGAGCCGGGCGATGAAAGACAAGGAGATCGAAGCGTTTGAGGCCCGCCACGGCTACAAGCCAACTGCAATTCGCGTTGCCATCGACGCACTGGCGGTCTATGTCCACAAAGACAACCCCACCAACGAGATGAGCATCGCTCAGGTCGATAGCATCTTTTCGGTAACTCGCCGCTGTGGCGGCAACGCAGATATCGCGGCATGGGGCCAGACCGGCCTCGAAGGCAGCTGGACCGAGCGACCCATCCAGCTCTACGGCCGCAACTCGGTATCAGGCACATACGGCTACTTCAAAAAGGTCGCGCTTTGCTCAGGCGACTTCAAGAACGCGGTCAACGAACAACCGGGCTCCGCATCGGTCGTCCAGGCCATCGCCTCGTCATTGAACGGCGTCGGCTACTCCGGTATCGGTTACATCACTTCGGGCGTAAAAGCCCTTGCCCTGTCAACTGAAGGTGGCCCCGCTGTAGCGGCAACTCCCGAGAATGCACTGGCCGGCACCTATCCGCTGTCTCGCTATCTCTACGTCTACGTCAACAAGAAGCCAGACACGCCCCTCTCAGCACTCGAATCCGAGTTTTTAAAGCTCGTTCTATCCGTAGAAGGGCAAGAAATCGTGGAGAAGGACGGGTATATTCCCGTGTCCGCAGAGGTCGCCCGCCGCGAGTTACAAAAACTCCAGTAACCGCCCCTTTTGACCACATTGACAGAAGAGAACAGACCAGATGGGTGACTCCTGGGAACTTGAACCGCTCTCAAAGACGCGCGGCCTGACCAACCGAATGACCGAGTGGGTTGTCGGCTTGGGCGGCGGCGCGGTTATTCTGTCGATTGCGCTGATCTTCTTCTATCTATTGTGGGTTGTTGCCCCGATATTTGTCCCGGCCAGTATCGACGCACCGTCGCGCATGGCGCTGACCGAACAACCCTCGGTATTGGTGGATATATCAGAAAATGGCGATGCCCTGTTCCGCGTGGCCGCCAATGGTCATCTGGAGTTTTATGACGCAGCCAACGGCACCCCGCTCGCAACGTTTAGCATCGACCAACCGATCACCGAAGCCCGCCGCGTCTACCCCAACGTCGACCTGTACAGTGTCCGCGATGACAACAACGGTCTCTGGTTTCCGCAAACTCGATACGTTGTCAATTTTGCCGGCGACGTACGCACCCTGACTCCAAAGCTCGAGTTTCCGTTTGGCGCCAAGCCGATTCCACTGCCACGTGGCACAACGGTCTACGACACTCAGTTTGCAGATGGCACACTGACCATTGCCGCTCTGCACACCTCTGGCCAGACCACAGGCACCACAGTACGCCTCACCCAATACAAAGGCGTTGAACCCGGCTACCCCCTGCGTCAACCCAAACAGGTCGACATACCACTGGCCCGAAGCTATGCCTACTCTTGGCTGGGACCACGGGCGCAATGGCTTTATCTACTCGACACCGACGGCGAAGTGCAGGTCATTGGTACCAGTTCAATTGCGGCACCGCAGAGCTATCTCAGTGCGAATGTGTTGCCTACAGGCACTACAATGACCGCGGCGAAGCCCCTGTTAGGCCGCTATTCACTCGCTGTCGCCGACAGTGACGGCGGTATTGGCCAATGGGTATTGCTGCGTGATGACAACGGTTACCACCTGACCGGTGTGCGGCGCTTCGACATCGACGAGCCCGCACAGAGCATCATTGTCGAACCTCGCCGTAAAGGCTTTGCAACTCTGGATGACTCCGGTCGGCTTAAAGTGCTCTATCCCACCTCCCAACGGGTGGTTGCAGAGCTCCAAACCGGGCTTAAGCCCGGCGCGGTTGCAGCCATCTCGCCACGGTCAGACTATCTGGTCGCAGAATCTTCTTCCGGGGTTGTCGACAGCTTCAAAATTCACAACGAGCACCCCGAAATTTCGCTGGCGACTCTGTGGGCAAAGATCTGGTACGAAGGCTATCCAGAGCCTGTGTACAGCTGGCAATCATCATCCGCCGACAACGACTTCGAACCCAAATTTTCACTGACACCATTGGCATTTGGCACCCTGAAGGCGGCCTTCTACGCACTGCTGTTTGCCGTGCCAATCGCTATTATGGGCGCGATTTATTCAGCCTACTTCATGGCACCATCGATGCGCGCTCTGGTGAAGCCGGGCATCGAAATCATGGCCGCCCTGCCCACGGTGATTCTCGGGTTTATCGGTGGCCTGTGGCTAGCCCCAATAATAGAAGCGCATCTATCGAGCGTGCTCAGCGTCTTTTTTGTGCTGCCCACCTGTCTCTTCGCCTTTGCGCTAGTGTGGTGGTATCTGCCTGAACGTTTCACCAAACCCTTTTCCGGCTGGTACGGCCTGCTCGTCATTCCGCTGATTCTCGGCTCGGTATATGCCTCATTCAGCTTTGGTCCGATGTTCGAAGACGCCTTTTTTGGCGGTGACTCGCGCCTCTGGTTCCGTGACGTGATGGGGCTCGACTTTGACCAAAGAAACGCGCTGGTTGTTGGCCTCATAATGGGTCTGGCGGTCATTCCCACTATCTTCTCAATCGCCGAAGACGCGATCTACGGCGTGCCAAGACATCTCTCCAACGGCTCTCTCGCGCTCGGCGCCACCCCTTGGCAAACCCTTGTCCGAGTTGTACTGCTGACGGCGAGCCCCGGCATTTTCTCTGCTGTCATGATCGGTATGGGCCGGGCGGTAGGCGAAACCATGATCGTGCTCATGGCCACCGGCAACACCCCACTAATGAATTTCAATATCTTCGAAGGCATGCGGACGTTTGCCGCGAATATCGCTGTTGAGCTACCCGAATCAGAAGTGGGCAGTTCTCACTACCGCATTCTGTTTCTCGCCGCGCTGGTGCTATTCATGATCACCTTCGCCTTCAACACCGTGGCCGAAATCGTCCGGCAACGGCTTCGCGCACGTTACGGGAGCCTGTGATGTTGACCAACACAGACAACAAGTCGAAGAATTCTCTCAGCAGTTGGTGGAGTTCTGGCGAGCCTTGGATCTGGTTGAACGCGGCGGCCGTGGGCATCAGCATCACCGCTGTTGTTGGGCTGCTACTGCTTATCGCGATCAAAGGCTTTGCGCACTTTTGGCCAGCCGACGTGACCCAAATCAGCTACACCCAATTAACCGCCCAGGGCCCTGTTAGCCAGGAGGTCTATGGTGAAATAGTTGAGCAAGACTCACTACCTCTGCAGCAGTATCTCGAGTCTGGCGGAGACAGTGCGGTTCTCACCGCCAACCAGGAACAGATCACCCGTTGGTTAATCAAAACGGGTAACCGCAGAATCAATCCTCCTGATTTCCGCTGGGTGGTCGAAAATCAGATTCAGAATCGCTCAACCCCCGACGGACTTACCGTCATTGAACGACTGGAATGGGGCAATGCTTACGGCCGTCTGGTTCGCCTGACACGCTCATCGGGCGAAACAATTGAAGGGGCTGGCGTTTGGGATGCTCTGCAAGAAGACTTCGAGCGCGCAGAGGGGGTTCGATCACAGATCGAAGAACTGGAACAGGGCGTTCTCAACACACTTAATTACGAACTGGAAAGCTTACGTCTGGACAAACGGCGCGCCGAGCTCGACAACCGTCCCGATCGTATCCCTGAGATAGACGCCGAAGTGGCCAATATTCGAGCTGAATACGCGGTAGAAGAGGCCCGGCTGCGAGAACTGTACAGGGCGCTCGAAGGTGATTCGCTCACACTAGCAACCGCTACCAATGAAGAACTGGTGGTGCCTTTATCCGACATTCTTCGCAGTTGGCAGCCCAACAACATGAGCACGCTGGGCAAGCTGGGTCACTACAGCACCAGCGTCTGGCGCTTCTTAACCGATGACCCCAGAGAAGCAAACACCGAAGGTGGTATTTTCCCGGCGATCTTCGGTACCGTACTGATGGTGCTGCTGATGTCACTACTGGTGACACCGTTCGGCGTTATCGCCGCCCTGTACTTGCGCGAATACGCCAAACAAGGACCGATGGTGCGCTTGATACGCATCGCAGTGAACAACCTCGCCGGCGTGCCATCTATTGTTTACGGCGTGTTTGGACTGGGCTTTTTTGTCTACTTTTTAGGCGGCAATCTGGATCAGCTGTTCTTTGCAGAATCGTTGCCCGCGCCTACATTTGGCACACCGGGCCTAGTGTGGGCTTCCCTCACACTTGCCCTGCTCACGGTGCCGGTAGTGATTGTGTCCACCGAAGAAGGGCTTACACGAATCCCCCGCTCACTTCGCGAAGGCTCGCTTGCCCTTGGCGCCACCAAAGCAGAAACCCTGTTTCGCGTGGTTCTACCTATGGCCAGCCCATCCATTCTTACGGGCGTCATTCTGGCCGTTGCGCGAGCCGCCGGTGAGGTTGCTCCCTTGATGCTGGTTGGCGTCGTAAAGCTTGCGCCAACATTGCCACTCGACGGCAATTTTCCATATTTGCACCTCGAGCGTAAGTTTATGCATCTCGGGTTCCATATTTACGATGTTGGCTTCCAAAGCCCCAACGTCGAAGCGGCTCGCCCACTGGTTTATGCCACGGCGTTGTTGCTGGTTATCATAATTATTGTGCTGAATCTGACCGCAATTACACTTCGTGGTCGCCTTGAGCGACGCTACCGCGGCGTTGAGAGTTAAGTTGATGAGCGAACCTGTGAACCCAAACACCCCCCAAAATGATGCGGACGCGTCTGCGCGTACCGAGAAAATAAGCATCAAGGTAAACGACCTGTCGCTGTATTACGGCGACAAGAAAGCGCTCGATTCCATTTCCATGGAAATCCCTGCGCGCCAGGCCACCGCCTTTATCGGGCCATCGGGTTGCGGTAAATCAACGCTTCTGCGCTGCTTCAACCGTATGAACGACCTGATCGATAATGTCCACACAACAGGCAGCATCGAACTGGAAGGCACCAACATTCACGACCAACGTGTGGATGCAGCCCAACTGCGGCGCCGCGTTGGTATGGTGTTTCAGCGGCCCAACCCGTTTCCCAAGAGCATCTACGAGAACGTGGCCTACGGGATGCGCATTCAGGAAAGCGTGCATAAGTCAGAAATGGATGAGCGCGTTGAGTGGGCACTGCGTAGTGCAGCCCTCTGGGATGAAGTTAAAGACCGTCTAAAGGATTCAGCTCTTGGCCTCTCTGGCGGCCAGCAGCAACGCCTTGTGATTGCACGCGCCGTTGCTATTCGACCGTCCGTGCTGCTGCTGGATGAGCCAGCCTCAGCGCTCGATCCGATCTCAACGCTGAAGATCGAGGAACTGATTGAGCAGTTAAAGGACGAATACACCATCGTTATTGTTACGCACAACATGCAGCAAGCTGCGCGAGTATCAGATCACACCGCCTTCCTGTACTTGGGCGAACTGGTGGAATTTGACAAAACAGACGATATTTTTAAGAACCCACAACAGAAACGCACTGAAGATTACATCACCGGCCGCTACGGCTAGCCGCGTTTCAAGGATAGATTGGCACCATGAGCAGACACATTTCAGAAAAATACGACGAAGAACTAGCGGCCGTACAAGAGTCGTTGATGGAAATGGGCGGGCTGGTTGAGCAACAGCTTAACGACGCCTGCCGCGCGTTGATCACCCACAATCGTGAGTTAGCGAACAAGGTTCGAGACGTTGAGCAGAGCGTAAATACGCTGGAAGTCGAGCTGGATGACCAGTGCGTTTCAATAATCGCGCTCCGTCAGCCAACCGCTCGCGATCTGAGAGTCATGATGAGCATCATGAAAGCAGTGACCGATCTCGAACGCATCGGCGACGAAGCGGATCGAATCGCCAAGATGGCGCTGCATGTTGCTGACTTACCCATTCCGGCCAATCAGTACGCTGATTTTCATACCATTCAAAGCGACCTTGTGCCGATGCTAACGGGTGCACTGGATGCCTTCGCCCGGGCAGACACTGCTCTGGCACTGTCGGTCATTGCTGACGATGAGAAAGTTGATGAGGGTTATGCGGCATTGGTGCGAAAAAACATCACCGAGATGCGCGAAAATCCTGAGGACGTCGAACACGCGATGAACCTGATTTGGGCTGCTCGAGCGCTCGAGCGCATCGGCGACCACGCCAAGAACATCAGCGAGTATGTGGTTTACCAGGTTGAAGGCGAAGACGTGCGGCACCGCCGGGTAGACCAAGAACCCACCTAGCTACTGTTCGTTTACTCAAGGAACTACAAGATATCCAGACCAAATTGATGCACTAATAATCGCCACCTGTAACACGGTTGTCATATTCGGGTATTAATCTTCGCTGTAACAAAAGAACGGCAAGACCCGATGAAAATACCCTACTCACTCCGCGCGAACGCCCTGGCCAGCGCGACTCTCGCGCTACTCCTCACTGCTCCGGTTCATACAAAACCCGTTGACGAGGATCTGTTGAACGTCCTGCTAAGCAATGGCGCGATCACAGAGACGCAGCACAGAGAGCTGGTAGAAAAACTGAATGATGGTGAGGATCACTCATCAATAGCTGAAATAGCCACCACACCAACGACCTCCGCGCCGCGTGCCGAAACGCCAACTGACGCGGTTGAAACGGAGGCGATTTTTGATGCAAAGATCGCCCAGGAAGTCGCGCAGCAAGTCAAAGCCGCTATGCCGATTAAGGCAAGTCACGGCAGCAAGGGGTTCCGTTTTGAAACACAGGACGGTAACTGGCAGACCAACCTGCAATGGCGAGGGCAGTTCCGCTATACCAACCCTTTCAGCGGCGATCCACGGCAAGTATCGGCTTTCGAAGCCGACAGCCAGTCGACCTTTGAAGCCCGCCGCCTACGCATGAAGATTGGCGGTCACGGCTTCCAACCCTGGTTAAAGTACTATTTCGAAGTCGATCTACAACCCACACGCGATACCGACGACAGCTCCTCATCAGCCAGCGCCCGTGTGATCGACTGGCGAATAGACGTCGCCAAGTGGGATTGGGGTGGCATTCGCGTCGGCCAGTGGAAAATTGACTACAACCGCGAGCGTGTCGACTCGTCTGGCCGACAGCAGTTTGTCGAGCGCTCAATCGTCAACAGAACTTTCACCGTTGATCGCCAGGTTGGCGTCCAACTGCGCGGTCATGCGTTCAAAAACACAGCAGCTGACCTGCGCTGGTATGTGGGCGCGTTCACCGGTGAAGGCCGCGGCGTGCGCAACACAGACGACAACCTGATGTATGTCGGTCGAGTGCAGTGGAACTTCCTCGGTCGCGACCTCGGCTTAAAGCAAACCGACATTGAGTACACCGAATTGCCGACGGCCAGCCTCGCATTTGGTGCAGCAACCTCTAAGGGCACCTGTACGCGCTGGTCATCCTCGGGCTGCGGTAGCCTTGACGGTTTCACTTCGCCGGCAAACGCAGTAAACGGTCAGTTTAAAGTGGAACAGGCAGTACAGGAATTTGCCTACAAGTGGCGCGGCCTGTCAATTCAGCAGGAATTGCACCAAAAAGAAGTGACTGATCGGGTCAATGGGTTCAAAAGCAAACTTACCGGTGGTTACATTCAGTCGGGCTATTTCTTTCATAACCTGTTCCCAGCCGTCCCTAAACCACTCGAGTTCGCCGTACGCTACGCGTTTGTCGAAGAACCCAACAGCTTGGACCAATCCGTTGAAAATGACCGGCAAGAGATAAGTCTTGCGGCAAACTGGTTCTTCCAGGGTCACAACAACAAACTCACAATGGACTTTTCGCACCTGCGCCTTGATGACGATGTGCTCGGGCGCAACGAGTCAGAAAACAGAGTCAGACTGCAATGGGACATCTCGTTCTAACCCAAAAAAGCTGGGTGTGGTGATGTGGTGGTAGGCTCCATCGTATATGGTAATCCTGACGCCACACAGATGAGCCGCATACCAGTGACGAAAGCTTCAGAAGCCGACGCTAGCCACGAGGAACTAAAGGACTCCGCCACCCCATACCCCTCGCCCGTTTATGCCTGGTTTGTGCTGGCGCTCCTCGTACTGGGTTCACTAGTTGCCTTTGTTGACCGTCAGGTCGTCGCGATTGTGGTTGAACCCATGAAAGAGGACCTCGGTGTTGGCGATACTCAAATAGGTTGGCTGTACGGTGTATTCGCACTGTTCTACGCTGTGGCCGCCCTACCGATTGCCGGTATCGCAGATCGAGGCTCACGAACAAAGCTGATCGCAGTGGGCATATTTCTGTGGTCCTTTATGACCATCGCCTGTGGCCTCAGCCGCCAATACTGGCTGTTGTTTATCGCCCGCATGGGCGTCGGCATCGGTGAAGCGACACTCACACCAGCCACAACCTCACTGGTGGGAGACTATTTCCCGCGCGATAAGATTCCACTCGCTCTGAGCGTTTTTCAAACCGGTGCCATTTTTGGCACCGGCTTTGCTTTTCTAATCGGTGGTGTAGTACTCGGATATGTTGAGGATGCCGCCCCACTCGTGTTACCAATCGTTGGCGAGTTAAGGCCCTGGCAACAAACCTTCGCCTATGTCGGGCTACCCGGTTTCATTCTTGCCATGATTTTTTGGGTGCTTCGCGAGCCGGCACGCCGGGCAGACCCGAGCAAACCCCATCTCGAAACGACTAACGCGTCAAATAAATTGTTAAGCGCCGAGCTAGTCGCCTTCTACAAAACCCACAAAACTACTCTCATTCTGCATCATCTCGGCTTTCTATCGTTGGTTTTGATGGGCTACGCTTTTGTATTCTGGACAGTGACTTACTTTGTGCGTATTCATGGTATGGCGCCCTCTGAAGCGTCTCAGGCGTTTGGCTGGATATACCTGATAGCCGGCCCAATTGGGCCCATTGCCGTCGCTCTCGCCGCCAAAAAACTGCGCGCTCGTGGTCATTTGGATGCGAACATAATCGCCGGTATGGTTGGCGGGCTGCTGGTGATTCCTGTGATCGTACTGATTCAATTTGCGCCAAGTGCTAACGTCGCGCTACTGCTCTACATACCAGCAGTGATTTTAGTGAACTCCCCATTTGGCATTGCGGCTGCCGCACTACCCATGATTGCGCCCCCACATCTACGAGCCCGAGTGGCCGCTGTTTACATGCTCACCGGCAGCGTAGGAATGTTATTCGGTCCTCCACTGGCAGGGTTCTTCAATGAGTTCGTGTTTCCCGAACAAGACGGGCTGCGCTACTCCATGGTAACGCTCACAACCTTGTTTGGAGTGCTCGGCGGTATTCTTCTGCAACTCGCCCGACCACACTATGCACGTAGCCTAGCACTGGCAGAGTAGCGAGCTCTCGTACGCGCAGAAATCGAAACGTTGCGCATTTACCCCTAGTCTGGAAATAAACTATGAAACTGTACACCGGCGACCTGAGTCCCTATTCAGCAAAAGTGCGCATGCAAATTTACGCGATGGGTATTACCGATATCGAGTTTGAATTGCCCGCATCGTTTTATCTCGGCAAGCTGGCAGAACACTCGCCGATCGGTCGCATTCCGGTGCTTGAAACAGATCAGGGTATCATTCCGGAATCTGAAGTCATCGCTGAGTATCTGGATGATCTTTACCCCAAACAGTCGATGGCTGGCACAACACCCAGCGAACGCGCCAATGTGAGGTTAATTTCACGAATTGCAGATATCTATTTGATGAACAATATCTTCATGGTGTTGCCGCAAATCAATCGGAAAACGCGAGTAGACGCCATTAAAGACCTGCTTATCAATCAAGTAACTCGCGGCATGGGCGCGCTAGAGCGCCACATCAACACAACCGGGTTTGCAGCCTCAGAACACCTGACTCGTGCCGATTGCACCCTCGTACCCGCGCTCTGGCTATGCCAAAACACAGTGCCCATGCTCGACACAGCCAACCCTATCGAGGTGACACAACATGTGGCGGCTTACTGGGAACGCATTCGCACGAATGAACACGCTGTGCGCGTTCTTGCCGAAATGGACAAGGGCATGCAGGCCAGGCTAGACGGCACCGAGCTTAAACAGATCGAAGCGGCACGCGCAAAGCTATAGCAGAATCGCAGGCTAGGTTGGTGCGGTAACGGTGTCTGGTATCCAGTTGCCGTGGAAGCCGTAAGGCACTCGCACCGGCAGATGTATCGTTGCAATGGCGCCCCGCGCCAGATCTTGAGCGTCAAGCACAACCAGCTCGCTAACGTTCGACCCCTCATCATAAACAAAGGTCATTAGATAACCGTCGTCTTCAGTCAATGCCCCTTCGCGTGGGATGAAGACAGGCTCCGCGCTGTGTCGGCCTGCGCCCACATTGAACTCGGTCGCAGCACCTGTCTGCATGTCTTGCTTATAGATTGTTGGAAAGTCATAACCGGCAACCCCTACCGTGTAACCATAGCGATACGGCTTACCGTTAAGATCAGGATGGATCCGCGGAAACTCTTGAGTGCGGGTATCTACGACTTGCTCACTCACCGTTCGTGTCTTTGGGTTGATCGTCCAGCGATCAAGCCGCGGCAGCGAATCTCCGAACGGGCCACGCACGTCGTTCTCGAACATTCGCTCATAACGACAGATGTCTATCACGACCTGTCCCGACGCGTCTTCGTAGGCGTTCATTGGATGGAACGCATAGTTCGGCTTCAACGGGCTCCAGATAATTTCACTGGCCTCGCCACCACGCGGCAGGAGTCCCACTCGCGGTTCGTAATCGTCATCCCATCGAAACGGCAAGTCAGAACCTGTACCAAGCGCCATAAAACTCAGTGTCACCGGTAGATCAAAAATCACGGCATAATTTTCAGTCAGACTCATGTCATGAATCATCGGCATACCGGGCAACTGAATCTCGGTCTCCTCTGCCAATTCACCATCGGTTCCCACAACCACATAGCGGATATGGTCTCGCAAATTGGCCCAGTCATAGCACATTGCGTGTAACTCGCCCGAGTCAGGATCAAGCTTCGGGTGGGCGGTAAACCCGGTGCCTATCGACGTGTTTTCGCCAACGGAGTCGAGTGTGTAACCAAGGTCATGCGGCATGCTGCCAGACTCTACGATCGCCATAGTGCGACCTGCGAAACCAATGACGTTGGTGTTTGCGCCACTACCGCCCACATATCGATTGCGGTACCACTCAGCGCGGCCATTATCCAAGCGAATGCCATGCACCATGCCATCACCAACAAACCAATGGTAAGAGCTTTCACTGACCGAACCGGCCGGATTGGGTCCATTGCGCAAAAAACGCCCACTCAATTCTGGCGGCAGGGTTCCCGTCACTCGCAAGTCAGTAATGGTTGATTCAACGTCAACCGGCCCAAAGTTATCAGCCAAGTAACGATTGGGTGAAGAATCAGAACAAGCGCTTAAGCCAAAAGGCAACAGAGGCAAAGCCAAGGTACCTTTGAGAACAGTTCGGCGTGTGGTCATCAGACGCTCCTGACAAAAACTGAGCCTCGAGTATGCCCTGTTAGCGCTTTGGCGGGGAGCGTCTTTTCCAACACTATCAACCCGCAGTAAGCAGCTCTGAGCAATTCAAATCATCAAACGCCGCAAAGCCCTTTTCTACTTTTGGTAGCCAGGACATCGGCGGGTTGTTCCACGAAAATTCCATCACGGGCATAAGCAACTGAAAAACAACGCCGATCCGATAATCGAGATCGACCGCATCGCGCTGACTGGCGACGCCACTTTCCACAAGCTGTTGGTGATAGCGCGCAAGCAACGCCGGTTCGAACCGCCGGCGATGCTCAGGATAGAGGTGCAATGCGATAAGATAGGCCAGATCACAACCGCCGAGTCCCGTGCGCCACAGCGGCCAATCGAGAACAACACAGTTGCCATGAGGTTGTTCGGACAGCGATTGATTGGGATACAAGAAATTCCAGAAGTGGGCGTCATTGTGCAACAAAGTCGCGTTCGTGACTGCCATCCGGCGCTGCACTAAACCATCCAGTTCAGCAAACACACGTTCGTAGATCGCTCGTCGAGATGGAGGGAGATAGTCTCCTAGTAAATCCATAAAGCTAGAAAAGTGTTTTGCCAGATTAGCAGTGCTTTGATGCGCCATAACGGGTGGTGCGGACAACTTCAACAGCGCCTCACTACCCCACCAGCAGGCGTGGATTTTTGCGAGCGCACCCACCGCCTCTTGGCACTGAGTAAAAGGTGGAATGATGGGCCAGCGAGTTTGCCAATGGCTCTGCGTAAGATCTTCAAAGAGCAGCGCCAAAGGCTTGCTATCGCCTTCGTCAACAGCACCGTAGCAGCGTAACGTCGGGACGGCTTTGACCCCTCGCAGAATATCTTGGTACGCATCAGCTTCGCTACGCCCACCATCGCCCACCAGAGGAATTTTCACAATCAACCGCTCAGGAAAGCGGTGCTCCGAGACTGAATAGCCCAGGTGGGCAGTGAAGAAATCTGCGCCAAGGCCGGTTGTCTGTAACGGCTGAAGGTCAATGCGAATTACGTTCGCATCCCTAAGCACATCACCCTGCCTAAGCGCCTCATTCAAACAGTCAAGATCAAGCGATCGACTCATCCTGCACTTGCTATGCGCACTGGCATACTCGTAAAACCACGCACTGCATTCGAATAGGTGCGCTTTGGCTCACCGGTGAGCTCAACCTTCAGCTTTCGCGCCAACAGTTCTTCCCACAACACACGCAGCTGCATTTCTGCCAGCCGGTTACCCAGACAGCGGTGTACCCCAAAACCAAAAGACAGGTGCTGACGGGCTGTTTTTCGATCGACAATAAATCGCTGGGCCTCGGAAATAGCGGACTCATCCCTGTTACCAGACAGGTACCACATAATCACCTTCGCGCCTGTCGGTAGATCAACCCCAGCCAGAGTTACGGCCTTTGTCGTTGTTCTGCGCATACTGGTTAAAGGCGTCTGCCAGCGAATAATCTCTGGAACCAAGCTAGAAACCAGTTGCGGATCGTCACGCAGTTTTGCGTATTCCTGCGGATTTTGCAGCAACGCAAGCAACCCGCCCGAAATTGAATTTCTGGTGGTGTCGTTACCACCAATGATGAGCAAGATCAGAGTGCTCAGCAGTCGCTGGTCATCCATATTGATCATCTCGGAGTGCGCTAGCATAGACACGAGGTCATTTTTTGGTGGCGACTGCGAGCGCTCTGCGAGCAGTGCACGAAACGTCGCCAAACATTCGCCAAGTTCTGCAAGGCGTTGCGCTTCATTAGTAATCGCCCCGCCCGACTTTAAATCCATGGACGCCACTTCGGACCACCAGGTGAGTTTACGGCGGTCTTCCATCGGAAAGCCGAATAGCGTCGCCAGCATACGAGTGGTGAGCTCGATCGAAACGCAATCAACCCAGTCAAAGGATTCGCCTTCAGGAAGACTGTCTAATATTTCGTGGACATTACGCCGAATGTCGTCTTCAAGACCCGCAAGACTGCGCGGCGCAAGCGGCGGACTAACTACTGCACGCTGCCTATCGTGTTCGGGCGGGTCCATATTGATGAAATTGACCCGCTCCATGCCCGGCGGAAAGTCAACAATCTGAATACCGCCGTTGAACGCGTCGGAGGAGAACGTCTGGTGGTCACGATCGACCGCCATAATGTCGTGAAACCGGGTCACTGACCAATAAGGACCAAACCGGCTGTCAGCGCAGTAATGCACCGGAGCTTCGTTGCGTAACCGTTCGAAATACCAACCGATCGTGTCGTTCTGAAATAATTCGGCCTGGCTGACGTCTAGCGATTCTAATGGTAAGTCAAAAACCTCTGCTTTAGTTTTAGGATGGTTCATCGTTCGTGCCCTCTACTGGGTAGTGCAAACCCGGAATGCCTGCCTCCATCGCCTGGTACCAGTCTGGCCGTGCCGCTACCGGTTCATAATCTGTCGGCACCATGGGCGTGTCTTTGTTCCACTCGTGATGAATCGGCGGAATCTGGAAGGTACCGTTACCGGCGTTGGTCCCGCCATCGACAGGCAGGTCGACGCCCGTGATGTAGCTCGACAGATCTGACGCTAAGAACATCACGGCATTGGTCACCTCGTCAGCCTCACCCACTCGACGCATCGGGGTCCGGCTAGCGATCCATTTGTCCATGCCCATAGCCGCTAACATCGGTCGGGTCATCTCCGTAACGATAAACCCGGGCGACACCGCATTCACGCGCACGCCACGATCTGCCCACTCAACCCCAAGTTGCAAGGTTAGGTTGCGCAGACCACCTTTAGCAGCGGTATAACCGATCATGCTGTTTTCGTTCGCACCGTTCGCAAGAATGGAACAAATGTTCACGATGCTGCCAGAGCGTCTTTCGAGCATGTGCTTGCCACAATCACGGGCGTAGTAGAACGCTCCGGCTAGATCGACCGCCAGAATTCGATTGAAGCTCTCGGCACTGAATTGCTCTGCGACAACCCCTTTGGTATCCGCAATGCCTGCGTTATTAATCAGCACATCGATTTTCCCGTGATCCGCAAGTCCGGCAGCAATTACCGCAGCGACATCAGCCTCTACCGAGACGTCTCCGGTCGCAACAGTCACCTTACTGCCTAACTCCGAGCACTTGGCGCCCACAGTTGCCAAAGCCTCTTCGCTACGTGCGGTGAGCACTAGATCTGCACCTGCCTTGGCAAACGCGTAGGCAAAATATTCCCCCAATCCATAGGATGCACCTGTGATCAGAACTACCTTTTTGCCAAAATCGAACATATTGCTTCCTTCTACAGACTTATTGGTTGAGTCACTTAATCTGTGCTTGACTGTCTGCCAGATCAACGATGACACACTGGATATTAACCCCATGATCCCGAAAACCCTCGGCGACGTCACTAACGAATGGCTCAGCACAGTAATTGGCGCCAACATCACTCAAAAGACCTCGATACAGATCGGCCAGGGTGTTGGCCTCATGGGCGACATCTACCGAGTGGGTCTTGATTACAAGGGCTCAACACCAGCGGGCTTACCTGCAAGCATTGTCGTCAAACTGCCGTCCTCTTTCGAAGAGAACCGAGAGCAGGGAGTTGCCCTTGGCATGTTCGAAGCGGAAGTACGCTTCTATAACGAGATCGCTCCTGATGCATCGGTCGGCTTACCGATCATCTATCACGCCGAAATCGATTCTGGCACCGCCGACTTTGTCATCGTTATGGAAGACCTTAGCGAGCTCGCCATGGTCAACCAGAGCGACGGCATGAGCGCAGAGCAGGCGCGCGCCGCGGTTAAGGTACTGGCCAGTCTGCATGCCGTTTGGTGGGGCAAGGTTGAAGGCGGCGACCTCAACTGGATACCAGATATGACAGGCCCCCGCATTGCGTTTGTTGATCAGTATCTGCCCCAGGTTTTTGATGCCTTTAAGGCCAATTTTTCAGACCAACTTCCGGCTGAGGGTCTCGCGGTCTACGAAAAGTTCATTGGCAACTACGGCAAAATTAATGCCCGAATCGCTAGTCGCAGTCCGTGGACACTCGCACACCAAGACTTCAGAGTTGAAAACCTGATGTTTGGCCAGGCGGGATCCGATCGGGTTGTTGTTATTGACTGGCAAGGTATTGGCCGCGGCCCAGGTGCCTACGATCTCGGCTACGTACTCGGCGGTTCAATGGAACCAGATCTACGCCGCGAACATGAGAACGAACTGGTTCAGGCGTATCACGCGCAGCTACTGGCGTGCGGTATTGAGGGCTATAGCCTGGAACAACTGTGGGAAGACTACGCTCACGCCCACCTTATGGGCGGGCTCGCCACATCCATTCTGACCGGCGGCGCGATGGATCTGAGCAACGCACGTGGCAAAGCACTGGTCACAACAATGGCCACACGTCACGCCATTGCTGCAATCGACCACAACGGTCTGCAACGATTGGCAGACATTGTCTAGCCCACCCCTCAACCAAACTACGATAGGGAACTCACAATGCCTGTAGAAATGATTGGTTGGATAGCACCACGTGTCGCCTCAGAACTGGTGGCTGCCGAAGGCCCCGCCTACGACAGTGACGTGATTGCGCATACCGCTCAGGTGCACGAAGCAGCCGACTTCGACCGAGTGCTCATTGGCTATTTCTCTGATGCACCTGACGGCTTTATGGTGGGCGCTCACGCGGCCAGCGTCACGCAGCGCCTCGGGTTTCTGCTCGCCCACCGCCCTGGCTTTATGGCGCCCACGGTTGCTGCACGCAAAATAGCGACCTTCGATCAACTGTCTAAAGGTCGTGTTGCTGTGCACATGATCTCTGGTGGCAGCGAATCAGATCAGGCCAAAGATGGTGATTACGCAGACCACAGCGCTCGCTACCGACGCACCCGGGAGTACACCCAACTACTAAAGCGAAGCTGGATCGACCCGCACCCGTTCAGCACAGCCGGTGAGTTTTACAAAGTTGATAAGGCCTACGCCGAAATCCGCTGCTATCAAGAGCCGCGCATTCCTATCTATGGAGGGGGTGGCTCAGACGCGGCCATTGAATGGCTCGCGCCTGACATTGACACCTTTATGCTCTGGGGCGAACCGCTTGCCGAAACCGCAAACTTCATGGCTCGGGTTCGCGAAGCAGCTGACGATAACCCCATTAATTTCAGTGTCTCAACTCGTCCGATCCTTGGCAGAACCGATGGTGAAGCCTGGGACAAAGCGCATGATCTGCTGGAACGCATTCAAGCGCGCATGGGCGGACACACTCCGTCTAAGCCCAAGAACATGGGCTCTCAACGCCTGTTGGCGCTGGCTGCTGACCAGGACGTTCACGACGATTGTTTATGGACAAAACTGGCAGAGGTAACCGGCGCGCGCGGCAACTCAACCGCCCTGGTTGGATCACCCGAGACCGTGGCCAAAGCCATGCTCAACTACTACAAACTCGGCGCCACCAGCCTACTCATTCGGGGTTACGATCCACTGCCGGACGCTATCGAATACGGGCAAGAGCTAATACCTCGGGTGCGCGAGCTCGTAGCCGAGCACGATCGACAAGGCAGCAACTAGAAACATCTAGACAAGGTCACTGCGACACAAACAACGTTACCGAAAAATTGTGGTTCGACGCATCGTCACCCACTCGCTTAATCTGGTTATTGAGGTAACCGACCTCAGCCCGCAGTCGTGAGTTGGCTTGCCAGGCAAACCCGAGAAACGCCCGGTTCTGATCAAAGCCGTCGCGCTGTCGCGCGGCAGCGCTGTTCAATCCAAAGAAGGTCTCGTTCCAGGCGACAAAAGAATAGTCGGAATCGTCAAACTTAACCGCCCAGCGAAAAAACTGCCTGAGTCGCACCGCCGTTTCATTATCGCTATCTCGAAAGCGTTGCTCTAACCGAGTTCGACCCGACAGCTTCCCACCAAAGACCTCAGCTATGGGATAGGTCGCCTGTTGCCAGACCCGATCTTCGTCAATGTTCTCGCCAGGGTGCGCTGTCACCCGGGCATAGCCCAGCCAGAGGTCAAGCTTGTCTGAAACGCGCCAGCCAATCCCCGGCCGAACGATTGATACACCGAGCTGGCTGGCGTCATCGCTGAATCGCGCATGCCCGTCAAACCACAACAGCAGGCGCTCGTTGTCAGCCTTGCCGGTCAGCGCCACCGCACTCCAGAGCTGTGAATCGTCAGCAGACGCCACTCCTGAGCCCAATAACAACGCCAGCACGCTGGCTACAATACCGAGGGCGGATCGACGGTTACTACACATCACTTCTTTGCCTATCTCAAAAACCAATCAACTAGCTGCGGGGCCCAGCCGGCGCGTGCTTGGGCAACCGCGGTAGATTGCCAATCATGCCATCTGGTCGCGCAGCCGCAAGCATTCGCACATACGCAGGACGCGCCACAATTTTGTCCTTCCAAGCCGCAACCAGGGGAAACTGTTCTGCGTCAACAATGTTCAGCTTGGTCGCAACGTTGAGCGGAAACATCATCATAATGTCAGCACCGGAAAACTCGGCACCGCCAAACCAGGCGTGCTTGGCAAGGTAGTTCTCGGCGTGCTGCACCGTGGCCTCGGAGTCAACCAGGCGGGAGCGTTTTTCAGGCGGTGCCTTCAACCAGGTGCGGTAGTCTGAAAACAAGCGAGCAGCAAGACTGCCTTCGGCAAAATGCATCCACATTAAGTGATTCGCATAGTCAGACGTTTCCAAACCAGGCTGCAAACGGCCACCCGCGTAGCGATCAAGTATCACTTCCATAATTGCACCCGACTCGACCAGCACCTGATCGCCAAAGGTGACCGTCGGCGCCATCGGGACGTCTGGGTTGATGGCACGAATTTTTGCCATTGAGCCCGCCAGGCTGCCACGAACGTATTCCAGCTTGTAAGGCAACTCCAGCTCTTCCATCAGCCAGACAATGCGCTCCGAGCGTCGGCCTTCCAGGTGGTAGATGGTGATCTCGGGCATCGTGATCGCCGCTTTTGCGGTCGCTACCGACGTCACGGGTGAGGAGTTGACGCTTGCACAACCCGAAGCGAGAAGCATTAGCAGAGTAATGAGGGGACTAGAGCGAACCATTGCAGTTCTCCAAAAAAGGCTCGCGGAGAGTAGGCCAATGACCAGTACATGTCGAAAAGACCTGTATTGACTTGTTGAGTGCCACTTTATAAAGTGGC
>JALZVT010000088.1 GCA_023300545.1 Pseudomonadales bacterium | reverse complement strand
TTTCTGGCGCCTCGCTATCCGTAACCGTGCTGTTGCCAGCTTCCGCTTCTGCGGCAGCTACCATCTTTGCAACGGCTGTGTCTTCAAGGCGCGTGAGCAGCGGCTTGAACTTGGCGATCTTAACGCCTGACAGATATACAGGTGCACTCGCCCAGCTTAACGGGCCCTGATTTAAAAAGGCTTCGCTGCGTTCGGCAAGTGCTGGTACTACTGGCTTTAAGTAAGTCGCCAGAACGCGAAACAGATTGATCCCCAGCGAGCATACGCGTTGCACTTCGTCGCGCTTGCCCTCTTCCTTGATCATTTTCCAGGGCGCGTTTTCTGCAATGTATTGGTTGGCGCGGTCGGCTAGTGCGCTGATTTGACGCATCGCCTTGCCGTACTCGCAAGCTTCGTAGTGGGCGGCAATCTCTTCTGATGCGTGGGTAAACTCATGCCAGAGTGCTTCTTCTTCGGTACCGGTTATCGCGGTCAGGTCGCCGTCGAACTGTTTGTAGATGAAACCGGCGCAGCGACTGGCAATATTCACAACCTTGCCAACCAAATCGGAGTTCACTCGTTGCACAAAGTCTTCTAGGTTGATTTCCAGATCGTCGGAATTGCCAGCGAGCTTGGTGGCGTAGTAATAGCGCAGGTACTCGGGGTCGAGGTGATCAAGATAGGTGCGTGCATTAATGAACAACCCACGACTCTTCGCCATCTTTGCAGCGCCAACGGTAATAAAGCCGTGGGTGTGAAGTTTAGTTGGCGTGCGGAAACCAGAGGCATCAAGTACTGCCGGCCAGAACAGACCGTGAAAATTGATGATGTCTTTGCCAATGAAGTGGTGCAGTTCGGTGTAGTCACTGTGGTCGGCAGCAAAGAAATCATCAAACTGCAGGTCCTGCCGTTCGCTGTCGATGAAGTGTTTGAAGCTTGCCATGTAGCCGATGGGTGCATCCATCCACACATAGAAATATTTGTCGGTCGTGCCCGGAATCAAAAAGCCGAAGTAAGGCGCGTCGCGCGAGATGTCCCAGGGCTTAAGGCCAGCGTCGAGCCATTCAGCGAGTTTGTTGGAGACTTCCTTCTGTAGGGTGCCGCTTTTGGTCCAGGTGTTCAGGAAATCTTGATACTGCGGCAGATCAAAGAAATAGTGGTCAGAATTTTTCAGTACAGGCGTAGCGCCCGACAGCTTTGACTTGGGGTTCTTTAGTTCGGTGGCGTCGTAGGTGGCGCTGCAACTGTCGCAATTGTCACCGTACTGATCGGCGGTGCCGCAGCGTGGGCAATCGCCAGTTACAAAGCGATCAGCCAGAAACAATTTTTTCTCGGGATCAAACAGCTGCTCGACAGAGCGGGTGAATATTAGCCCTTTGGCGTCGAGTCGTTTGTAGATGAGCTCTGCGTAATGTTTGTTCTCGTCGGAATGAGTCGAGTAGTAGTTGTCGTGGGCTACGCCAAAATCCCTGAAATCAGCGGCATGCGCGTCGCGAATGGTTTTGATCAGTTCCTCTGGGGTTGTGCCTTGCTCCTCTGCTTTGAGCATCGTTGCTGTACCGTGGGTGTCGTCAGCGCACACGTAGTGGCACTCATTGCCGCGTAATCGTTGAAAGCGCACCCAGATATCGGTCTGAATATGCTCCAACATGTGACCCATGTGAATCGCACCGTTGGCGTTTGGCAGGGCGCTGGTGACCAGTATTCTTCTGCTGGCGCCATCTGCGTTCAGGGCGGCGTTCGGGGCTGTGGTTGGGGTATTCGCTGACATCAGATATGCGGCTTTGGACTAGCGGTTAAAAGACCGTGGGACTATACCGGGGGCACTGACGCCGCGCACGCGCGTGTTTCCGATCACAGTGTCACGAAGTGTTAAGACCTCTTATGTAAACAGGGCTCTGGCCCTATACTGCGCGGCCCGACGTGCATTGCGGTGAAAGTCCGTATGCGGCCGGGTGCCTTTACCTATTCGGAGACCCTATGTCTGTTGAACTCGCTGATTTTCCCGACCCCTACCTCAAACAAACCTGGGGTGAGCTCAATGTTGAGTGTTACCTGAGTACGGATGACGCTGGCCAAAAACAGGTGCGTGCGGTGTTGGGCTACCCTGCGGCAGGCATGCACGGGGCGCTAACGGCGGCGCTTGGCGAGCATTTGGGCGAACCGATCAGTCTAGAGCTTGAGTTTGTGGCCCCACCGTCTGCAAAGAGCATTCCTGGTGTTAAGCACATTATTGCGGTTGCGTCGGGCAAGGGCGGCGTTGGCAAGTCGACGACAGCCGTGAACCTGGCGCTGGCATTGTCTGCCGAAGGGGCAAAAACCGGCGTGCTGGATGCTGATATCTACGGGCCGAGCCAGGGCATGCTGCTGGGCGTTGCCGAGCACCGCCGCCCGGATGTTCGTGAGGTAGAGGGGTCTCAGCGATTTGTGCCGGTGCGTGCTCATGGTTTGCAGGCCATGTCGATGAGCTTTCTGGTAACCGATAAAACCCCAATGGTTTGGCGTGGTCCCATGGCCTCTGGCGCCCTACAGCAACTCATCAATCAAACACTTTGGAACGATCTCGATTATCTGATTGTCGATATGCCACCGGGTACCGGCGATATTCAGCTCACCCTGAGCCAGAGTGTACCGGTGGCGGGCAGTGTGATTGTCACTACGCCACAGGATATCGCGCTGCTCGATGCCAAGAAGGCAATCGAGATGTTCACCAAGGTCGATATTCCAGTGCTTGGCGTGCTGGAAAACATGAGCGTACATATCTGTGCAGAATGTGGGCATCACAGCCACATCTTTGGTGCTGATGGGGCGGCTACTCTGGTCGAGGCCTACGATCAGGTGTTGCTGGGTGCGTTACCTCTTGACCTCGAGATACGCGAGCTGTCTGATGCCGGCAAGCCGAGCGTGGTTAACGATGCGGATAGCGACGTGAGTCAGATCTATCGCGACGCCGCGCGTTATATGGCTGCACGATTGTGGCAACGCAGCGCCACTAGTTCAGCGCCAACTATTCAATTTTCTGACGATTAGAGTACTTCGCCATGTCTATCAAAGCCGATCGCTGGATTCGCGAAATGTCTGAAAATCACGGCATGATTGAGCCCTATCAGGCCGGTCAGGTACGCGAGGCAGACGGTAAAAAGCTAATCTCCTACGGCACTTCCAGTTACGGTTACGACGTGCGCTGCTCCCGCGAGTTCAAGGTTTTTACCAACATCAACTCCGCCACCGTCGATCCGAAAAATTTTGATGAAGGCAGCTTTGTCGATGTAGAGAATGACGTCTGTATTATTCCGCCAAACTCCTTTGCGCTTGCCAGTACGATGGAATATTTTCGTATTCCGAGTGATGTTCTGGTGGTGTGTCTGGGCAAGTCGACCTATGCCCGTTGCGGCATCATTGTTAACGTGACGCCGCTTGAGCCGGAATGGGAAGGGCATGTCACCCTGGAATTCTCGAACACCACCACCTTGCCCGCGAAGATTTACGCCGGCGAAGGTGTTGCGCAGATGTTGTTCTTCCAGTCAGACGAGCAGTGCGAAGTGACTTATAAAAAGCGTGGTGGCAAATATCAGGGGCAACGAGGTGTGACGCTGCCGCGGTCTTAGCTAGGGCGGCAAGCGTCAAGCGATCAGTAGTTGTCCGGGACCCGGCAGGGTGTCTTCAGCAACCATTTTCCCTAGTATTATCGGTGCCTCCCCGGCGGACTTAAGCGTCGCAACGACACCCGCGGTTTCGCCCGCGGGCACACACAGCACAAATCCAATGCCGCAGTTGAATGTGCGCAGCATTTCGTCTTCGGCAATATTGCCGGTTTGCTGCAGCCAGGAGAACAGGGCTGGCCATTCCCAAGAGTCGCGCTCGATCAGGGCGGCGAGGGCGCCTGTTTCAGGATTGTCCGGGTACATGCGAGGTAGGTTTTCCAGCAAGCCGCCGCCAGTGATGTGCGACATGCCGTCCACCTGATGTTGCCGCGTCACCTGCAGCACGCTTTTTGCGTAAATGCGGGTGGGTGCCATCAGCTGTTTAATAAGCGGGTCATTGTCTTCAAGCTGGGCAATGTCGAGCACGCGGCGAATCAGTGAATAGCCGTTCGAATGCGCGCCGCTGGAAGGCAGGCCAATGAGCGCATGCCCCGGCTCAATCCGGTTGTTGTCGGTGATCTCTACACGCTCAACAACACCAACGCAAAAACCAGCCAGATCGTAGTCGCCTTTCTGATAAAAACCGGGCATCTCAGCGGTCTCTCCGCCGGCCAAGGTGCAGCCCGCGATTTCACAACCTTTGGCAATGCCATCGATCACCCGCGCTGCAGTGTCGATATCGAGGGCTGCGGTGGCGTAGTAATCGAGAAACAGGAACGGCTCAGCGCCAGTCACCAGTACATCGTTAACACACATCGCGACCAGATCTTGACCCACATCGTCGTGCCCGTCGTAGTCGATGGCGAGTTTCAGCTTGGTGCCAACGCCGTCTGTGCCGGTGACTAAAACGGGCTCACGATAGCGCTCGGGCAGGCTTGCCAAGGCGGCAAAACCGCCCACGCTGCTCAGCATTT
Source organism: Pseudomonadales bacterium (assembly GCA_023300545.1). Taxonomy (GTDB): domain Bacteria; phylum Pseudomonadota; class Gammaproteobacteria; order Pseudomonadales; family Azotimanducaceae; genus JALZVT01. The sequence goes on along the minus strand of JALZVT010000088.1, from coordinate 41,277 downwards.
CTGGCCGTCGGGTTCGCTTAGCTGCCGGTGCGATGCGCTTTACGAGGTCATTGCCTGCCGCAATATCCACGCCTGCGTCGCGGTAGGTCAGCCCTCCTGTGGGTGTTTGAGCCGCTTTTGGGGTGCCTATAGGGGACGAAGAGGTGTTGTCCGAGGTGTGATTAGCCACGCTGGCGATCCAGATTTTTGTGAGGGCGCGAAGTTTAGCAGACCTGCGTTAAACTGCGGTCTGAGACCACTCCGAGATTCACCGACAGAGACCGGCTGCGTGATGCTACTGAGCTTATTAACAATTTCTGCCATTCGACAACGTTATGTCCAGTTTGCGGGCGTTTGCCTGGGGCTGGTTGTAGCGAGCTTTGGGTTGTCTGCTGGCGCTGCGGACGCGCCAGACTCGAAACAACAGCTGTACAGCGTTAGCGTCGATGTTGCCTCGCGATCACTAGTCGACCGCAAGACTGCCGCGGCAACAGGCTTGAATACGTTACTGACACGGCTCTCAGGCTTGACCGTGCTGCCTAATTCGAAGGCGCTGAGTGCTGCCCGCAGCAAGCCTGAGCGGTTCTATAGTCAGTTTCGCTACGTCACCACCAATCGCTACGACGATCTTGGGCAGACCGTTACCGAGCTGAGCCTGAAATATTCGCCCCCCGCAGTGCGGCGGCTCATGACTGCCGCCGAGTTGCCCCTGTGGACGCTGAATCGTCCGCGTGTGGCCATTTGGTTGGCTGAACGCTCTGGTGGTGGCACCGATCTCATTGACGATCCCGACCACCCGCTACTCGGTGCAGTACTCGGTCGTGCCCGTTTTCGGGGCTTGCCCTCTGTTGTACCAGGATTCTCGGGAATCAGCCCCAATATGGTTTGGGATCAGAATCGCAGTGCATTGGAGCGCGCGAGCAACCGGCTTGATGCGGATTTACTGCTGGTGGGACGGGCAGAACAGTTAGGGCCTGATGACTGGCAGGTTCGCTGGACCAGCTGGTCTGAGGGGCAACGCCGCACGCTCAACCTCACGGGGTCGCTGCAAAGCGTGTCGGCGCCAGCGATGGATATGATTGCGGATGCTCAGGCACAGCGGTTTACCGTTGCTGGTGGCAAAGGCAGCTCACTTGAATTGATTGTGGAGAACATCAGCGCGTTGGAGGATTACGCGCAGGTGCTTAAGTATTTAGGTTCGCTGGGCTATATTGATAAAGTAGATGTCAGCGGCCTGCACTCTGATGAGCTTAGCCTCATGATTAATACGACCAGCAGCGCAGACAACTTCTCTCGCTTGTTGCAGAAAGATGGCCGCTTGTTGCCGAGCACGCGCACGGCGCGTCAGCGGTCGTTACCGGCGACGGGTCAATCGGCATTCGAACTCCGTTCACCAGGAGGTGTCGTCGTTCCGCGCGAGGGACCTTCAGTTATTCCGGTACCTGTGGTTGCCGAGAGTCAGTTGCGTATGGCTTGGCAAGGCTAGGCGATGCACCATATCCCGAACATTATTTCGGTTATTCGCATACTGCTAGTCATTCCCACCGCGCTTGCCCTGTGGCAGAACTACTACCCGCAGGCACTGGTTCTTATGACCGTTGCTGGCGTTTCGGACGCGGTTGACGGCGCTTTAGCGCGGCGCTTTAACTGGATGTCTGAACTGGGTAAGGCCCTTGACCCTATTGCTGACAAGCTGTTGGTTGGCGTGATGATTGTAGTGTTCACCTTGCAGGGGCATCTGCCTCTGTGGGTTGCGCTGATTGTGCTTAGTCGCGATGTGATTATTCTGGCGGGCGCTGCCGTCTACCGGCGCTGGTTTGAGCGGGTTGGTTTCAATCCAACGTTTCTTTCCAAAGCCAACACTGCGCTGCAAATCATTACGCTGTTGCTGTTGCTGGTTGCTCACTGTGATTTTGTCCAGCTGAGTGATTGGGCGGAGGCTATTGTTGACCCCCATCTGTTCTATGTACTGGCAATATTGGGAGTCGCTTCAGGGGTTGATTACGTGGTTACCTGGGGGCAACGGGGGCTCAAAACTGGTCGTAGTTCAGCCGCAGAAGTGCTTGCCCACGGGCCAGTCGAAGTGCATCTGTCGAACGCTCTCGAACGTCGCTCGAAAGAGTCACCCCGTTTCACTTCGGAATGACAACAACGCAGTGACTAGCCAACTCCCTTTGCGTTTCGAACTGCGGGATGACTTCCGTCTCGACAGCTTTGTGGTGGGCGCTAATGGCTCGCTCTGCGCGCGCCTAGCGCGTCTAAGTGACGCGTCGACGCCACGCACGCCAGAAGCGCACGGCGACATGCTCTGGATTTACGGTGCAGCGGGCACCGGTAAAACACATCTGCTGCAGGCAAGTGTTGCTCAGTTGGCAAGCGCAGACGTCAATATTGCGTATCTGCCGGCGCGTCAGATCGACGCTGAGGATGCAGCGGCCGCACTCGAAGGCAGCGAGCGCTACGCGGTGTTGATCATTGACGATATCGACAGCTGGGTGGGCGTTGCGGCTGTTGAGCAAGAGCTGGTGCGGCGCTATCAAGAGCGCCGACAGGCGGGCTCCCACCTGGTGCTGAGTGCGCAAAATGCGCCGGTAGACTACGCCATGGCGGTGACCGATTGGGGCTCCAGAGCGCGCGGTGCCGAAGTGTTTCGGATTGCGGAGTTGGTCGAGGATGACAAGCTGCAGGTTTTGAAAGAGAGAGCAACTCGACTGGGTTTGGATTTGACGGCGGCACCTGCTACTTATTTGCTGCGCCACGGACCACGCTCGTTGCCAGCGATGCTTGCCGTATTGAATCAGGTCGACAAGTTGGCGATGGCTGAACAGCGCAAACTGACCGTGCCGCTCTTAAAGAAAGTTTTGCAGGCGGGCGTTTAGTGGTTGATGTGTTGGTCACGGGTGGTGGCAGTGGTGGCCATGTTACGCCAGCGATTGCAGTCGGACAGGCATTAAAGGTCGAGGGGCTTGATGTCGCGTTTGTGGGCTCGAACACGGGGTTGGAAGAGGCGTTGGTGCAGCCAGCCGGGTTACGGTTTCTTGGTATTAGCGCGGGCAAGTTGCGTCGATATTTTTCTTGGCAAAATGTAGCCGACGCCTTTCGAGTGCTTCTCGCCATTCTGCAGGCAGTGGTATTAGTGGGGCGTGAGCGTCCTACAGCTGTGTTTTCCAAGGGTGGCTTTGTCGCGTTTCCTGTGGTGTTTGCGGCCTGGCTGTGGCGTGTGCCGGTTGTTGCCCACGAGTCTGATGCGACTCAAGGGCTGGCAAATTTGCTCAGTGCCCCTTTTGTGAAAACGCTGTGCGCGGGTTTTCCGGAGACCAAGGTGCGGAGTTTGTTGGGGCCTTTCAAAGGACGGTTTGTTTACACCGGGGCACCGATTCGAGCAGAGCTGCTGCAGGGCGATGCCGCAAAAGGCCGGGCAGAACTTGGCGTTGCTGACGGGGTTCGTGTGCTGTTGGTGACCGGGGGCAGTCTCGGCGCAGATGCATTGAACGCGGTGGTCATCGAAGCAGCTCCTGAGCTCGCACGTGACGGTTGGTTTGTGGTGCACGTGTGTGGGGCCGGCAAACAGCGCGCAATCGACAGCCCCAACTATCGGGCGTTTGATTATGTCGCACACGGGTGGGCTGACATGCTTGCGGCCGCTGATCTGGTGTTGTCTCGGGCTGGCGCCAATACTGTGTTTGAACTGTTAGCATTGGGCAAACCGAACCTGCTGGTGCCGTTGCCGGCAGCCGGCAGTCGCGGTGATCAACTGGAAAACGCCAAGTATGCAAAAGATGCAGGCTATAGCCAGGTGCTGCCGCAAGAAATGCTCGACGCGACTCGTTTGGCCGCAGACGTTGAGGCGCTGTGGTCAAATGTCGACAAAGTGCGTGCACGACTGCAAACCTTTGTAGCAGCAGATGCCGTTGCGGCCATTGTTGCCGAGATTTACGCCGTTGCCCCGCAATTGCGCGACGTCAAACCATAACCGACCACTCAGTGTCGCCACACAAATCATTCACAGCTATCCGCAGTAACAGGACACCCATAATGTTGAAGATTAAGACTCACAACCAGATCGCCGTTGTCGGGCTCGATCGCTTGCCACGTGACCGTTATGAGGTGGGTACCGAAATTTCTGACCCCGATGGGTTGTTGTTACGCAGCTATCCCCTGCGTGCTGAGGAACTGACGCCCAACGTCCGAGCGGTTGCCCGGGCGGGTGCGGGGGTCAATAACATCCCGGTAGAGGCCTGTACCGAGAAAGGCGTGGTGGTTTTCAACACCCCAGGAGCAAACGCCAACTCGGTGAAAGAACTCGTGTTAGCCGGGCTTCTGTTAGCGGCACGAGATCTGTTTGGTGGTATGCGCTTTGTTGCCGACTTGCCTGTTGGCATGAGTGAAACAGACATGAACTCTCAGGTTGAGGCTGAGAAGAAAAAGTTTCGTGGTACAGAAATCAAAGGCAAAACTCTCGGTGTGCTTGGCCTTGGTGCCATTGGCTCTCGGGTCGCTCGCGCCGCCCTGGATTTGGGCATGGACGTGGTTGGTTTCGACCCGGCTATTTCTGTAGATGCAGCCTGGCAGTTGCCATCTGAAGTGCAGCGGGTAGAGAACATGCAGAGTCTGTTCTCCCACGCTGATTATGTGACGCTGCATGTTCCGCTGCTTGACGCAACGCGCGGCATGATCAACGCAGACACTATTGGTTCGTTCAAGAAGGGGGCGGTGCTGCTGAACTTTTCACGCCAACCTATTGTTGAGTCTGTGGCCTTGAAAGATGCGCTGGATGCCGGGCAGATCGGCATGTATGTCGCTGATTTCCCGGTACCCGAGCTTGCTGGCCACTCAGCGGTTCGACTGATGCCGCACCTGGGTGCCTCGACGGACGAGGCCGAGGAAAACTGCGCAATAATGGCCGCGGATCAGCTTGCGGATTTTCTCGAGAACGGCAATATCGTTAACTCGGTTAATTTTCCGCGTGTACGGTTGGCCCGCTCTCATACGTACCGATTGGCACTAACCAACCAGAATGTACCGCGAGCACTTGGCAACATTACAAGCGTGTTGGCTGATCGCAATATCAACGTGGTAGATATGTTGAATCAAAGCAGAGACGCAGTGGCGTACAACCTGATTGATATAGAAACCAAGCCGGATGCAGATCTGTTGGCAGACTTGGCTAATATTGAAAGTGTCATTAACGTCAGCGTGTTTGATCGACCTGCGTAGTCGAAACCACCGCGCTAGTGGGGTCAGAATTCATTCTGACCCCTGCCTACTCTTCCGCATCCATTCTCACTCCGCGCCGCGCCTGTCGTTGCCTGAAGCGCTCGCTTGATACGGCATCCAGCAACTCTAGGGTCACGGGTGCAAATTCGCCGGCCAGCTCTGCTGCAATACATTCTCCAGCGAGCGGGGCGCTCGACATGCCGGTGGAGCCAAACCCGGTGCTGACTCGCAACCCCGGCACCGGCGCACCGTCGCGAGCAAATAGATGGCCAATAATCGCAACCCGATCTGAGGTAATGCATCGATTGCCGCGAAAAGAGGCTCTGTGGCGACCGCTATCTAGCCACGGCTCAAGGTTAGAGCGCGTCGCATCAATGGGTAACCAGTCGCTGTATTCGTACGTGGAGCCAACCACCATGCCGCCGCGACAGGGCGCCATATAACCGGCGCCTACAATCGGTTGGTTCGGTGGCGAGGAGTGAGCGCAGAGCTCAGCCTGGCCCGGCAGGGCAGCAATCTCGAGATAGCGTGCGTCTGGGTGTTTTCTGCTGGCAAAGCCATTGGCCAGAACAGTGACTGGGCTTTCATGTTCACTCGATTCTGGGTTCTGACGGGTGGTTTGCTGAATCAGTGGATGATCGACCAGTGCATTGATTAGGGTGGGTCCTCGCACCGTGCCGCCAATGCCGAACTGCAGCGCTGCCTCAACGCTCCGCCAGCGAGTGCTGGCGCTGGAGCTGGCTTCGAGCCAGTTGCCGCTAGGACTGTAGCGAAACAACAAGGCGGCCAGACGCTCGGGACTTGTGTTGGCGCCACTGATTTGCAGCACTCCCGTGGGGCGATAACCAGCAAAGGCCTGTAAGCGCTGATGGCTATAGTGGTAGCTCGATACCTGCCACGCGGCGCCGGCTGAGCCGTCATCGCGCAGTCGCCCGTGCATGGCGGCGGCAGGAATGCGGCTGGCGTGACGAGCAAGCGTGCCACCGGGTTCGACAATGGTTGTGTTGATGCCGCGATCTGCCAGTGCTCGAGCGATGCACGCGCCAGCAATACCGCCACCGAGAATTTGAATGTCTGTTGGGGGCTCAAAGCCCGAGTGTCCTAGGCAATCCTCGGGCGTACGGTCAGTTAGGGTGCCTGCTAGAGAATGCAGCTTGATCGGCATTTGATCGACCTTGCGCATCGCGAAGCCCAGCGCCTCGAGATTACGGCGGACTTGCCCCACTGCCGAGTAGGTGGCGACCGTGGTGCCTTGCGCTGAGAAGCTCGCGAGCTGCGCAAACAGATTGGGCTGCCACAGGGATGGGTTTTTGGGGGGCGCGAAGCCGTCGAGCAGCCAGTGATCTACCGGCAGGCGTTGCCGGCCAGTGATATCGGTCAGGCCATCACTGGCGTCACCAAAATACAGTGACAGGCAGACCCGGCCCTCGCACAGGTGCAAACGGTGCCAGCCAGTCAGTAGCGGTGGGTATTGCTCGGCGAGCTCAGTGTATACGGGCAGTTCAGCCTGCCAGCGTCGAGCCATCGTCTGCATGTCAGCCCCGCTGAGTGGTGCGCGCTCGAAGCTGATGACGTGCAGTCGGGTGGTTGGGGGAGCCAAAGCGCAGAACTGCTCGGCCAGCACGGCAAGGTTCAAGCCGGTACCAAATCCGAGTTCACCGCAGGTGAACGTGCCAGTGTTGAGGCCAAATCGCTCCGCAAGACCAACCGGGGCCATAAACACCCGGGTCACTTCTGCGGCACCGTCTGGTGAGAAATAGCGATCTCCAGTTTCCAACGACAGGCATTGCTGACCATCCCAGCGGATGTTGGCGGCGGGCAGGCAGCGCCCGGTGCTGGCTTCGGGGTTGGCCGCGCTCATTGACTTGGCTCTGGTGTGATCTGTGGTCTGGGTGGGGTGTGGTTCATGAATAGGGGGCTCAAATCAGGCCACCGGACGCTCTGGGTCGGCGCTCCACTCACTCCATGAGCCGACGTAGAGCCGGGGTTCGGGCAGTCCTGCGTGGCACAAAGCCAGAACGTTGTGGGCGGCGGTGACGCCGGACCCGCAATAGCAGATCAGGTTGTCGGTGTGACCCGTTGAGCGGAAGCGTTGGGCAAGTTGTTCGGGGTCGAGGAAGCGGCCGTCGAGGCCAATGTTGCCCGAATGAGGCAGGCAGTGGGCGCCTGGTATGTGTCCGGCAACGGGGTCGATGGGCTCGACTTTGCCGTCGAAGCGCTCTTGGGCGCGAGCGTCAATGAGGGTCGGGTCGGGGGTGGGCGCTGTGTTCTCTGTGGCTGTTTTTTGCTGGCTGACTATCTCTAGTACATCAGCGAGGGACGCTATTCGAGTCAAAGGTTCTCCGGCGACAAACTCTGTGGGCTTCTGGGTTGTGGCAGTTCCGCTGACCAGGGTGCTATTTGGCAGTGCTGTCCAGGCGCCAATTCCCCCATTCAGTACGGCCACCTTTGCATGCCCGAGCCAGCGCAACAGCCACCAGGCACGAGCCGCGTAGGCGCCGCCGGCGTCGTCATAAACCACAACCTGGGTGTTGTTCCCGATACCCCACTCGCCGCATTTTGCGATCAGTGCTGCCCGTGCTGGTAACGGATGGCGCCCGCCCGTATTGCCGCGTTCGCTGTGTGGATCGGCGGCAAGTTCACTTTCGAGGTTGGCATGAATCGAGCCTGGAATATGGCCGCTGACCCATGCGGCAGGACCTGCTGTTGGATCGCCCAGCGTTGCTCGGCAATCAAGTACAACAACCGCGGCGGCTTTTTGGCGTGCGCGAGCAGTGTCGTTTTGTACCGCCTGCCACAGTTGCTGGGCTTCGATTAGAGTTTGCGATGACTTCATAAATTTCTATATAAGCCTTTTAAGCTTATGATAAATAACAATATAATTAAGTTAAAGTATATTCTCGGAAAAGTACTGGGCGTCGCGAGACTTGAAAAACAGCACAGGCGTCACAACGTCGGTCTGGCTGGCAGTGGCAGTATGGGGCAATTCGCTTTTTACATACCTGCTTGTCACAATGCTGGCGGTTGTCGGGGTGCTGACAACGACTTTGCTGCTAACCCTATAGGGTCTAGGCCGACAGGCAGAACGACCCGGAGACAGATGAATGTTGGAGTTTCTCGAGCAGTGGTGGTTTGGCGCCTGGAATCCGGGCGTGCTGGGCATTGTGATTTTCACCCTCGTCGTCACGCACGTCACGATCGTCGCAGTGACCGTCTATCTGCATCGCTTCTCTGCACACCGTGCGCTTGAAATGCACCCGGCCTTGCAGCATTTTTTCCGTGCCTGGCTTTGGGTCACTACCAGCATGGGAACCCTCGATTGGACCAGTGTTCATCGTAAGCATCACGCCACCTGTGAAACCGAGGACGATCCGCACAGCCCGAAGGTAAAAGGTTTGGGTGAAATCTTCTGGAACGGTGTGGCGCATTACAAAGCGGCCTGTACCGAAGAGACGCACTCGCGCTACGGTCGCGGGTGTCCGGACGACTGGATCGAACGCAATGTCTACACCAAGCATTCCTCTGCCGGCATTGTGTTGATGCTGTTCATCAATGTGGCCCTGTTTGGCGTTTTGGGTATCACTGTTTGGGCGATCCAGATGATGTGGATTCCACTATTTGCGGCGGGTGTGATTAACGGCATTGGTCACCACTGGGGTTATCGCAACTACGAGTGTCCTGATGCGGCCACCAATGTATCGCCCTGGGGCATCATCATCGGCGGCGAAGAGCTGCACAACAATCACCACACTTATCCCAATTCGGCAAAGTTGTCGCAGAAGCCCTGGGAATTCGATATGGGCTGGTTCTGGATCCGCCTGTTCGAGATTTGCGGGCTGGCGAAAGCCCGTTCGACCGGTCCGGTTGCCCGACAAGACCCCAGTAAATCAAACATCGACATCGACACCGTTTGGGCGGTACTTAATGACCGCTTTCAGGTAATGGCCAAGTACGCTGACGATGTTGTGGCGCCGGCTGTGAAGCGTGAATACGAAGCGGCGGACGCTGGCATGCAGCGTTTGTTGAAGCGTGGCACCCGGGTTTTGTGTCGTGAGCCGTCGCTGATCGATGAGGCTGATCAGGCTCAGATCACTCAGGTAACTGACCATTCTGATCGGCTAAAAAATCTGTACGAGATGCGCCAGCGACTGCAGGCTATTTGGTCCAAGCGCGGCGGCAACAGCGATGAGTTGCTCGCGGCGTTTAAGCAGTGGTGTCTCGACGCTGAGGCGTCCGGCGAAGAGGCACTGCGCGACTTTGTGGCGCATATGAAGAGTTACACGATGCCGCAGGCGGCTATGGCGCGGGCCTAGGGCAGGTTTGGTAAGAAAGGCAGTGAGGGGCAGAATTCATTCTGCTGCCTGTCTTGTCTGTATTGCTAAGTCGCGCCTACATCCGATCGACGGTATCAATGCCCAGTAACCCAAGACCACCTTTGAGCACCTGCGCGGTATCGACGCACAGTGCGAGCCTTGAGGCTTTTTGGTCGCCTTCAGAGCGCAAGATCGGGCACACTTCGTAGAATTTCATGAAGCGGCTTGCCACCTCGTACAGGTAGGTGCACAGATAGTGGGGCATCCCTTCAGCGACGGACTGCTCAACCACTTCCTGCAGGCGCAGTAGCGCGTTGGCAAGCTGGTGCTCTGCAGGTTCGCTGAGAGTGCTTACGGGCATATCGGCTGCGCTCTCCAGATCAACCTCACCACGCTCAAAAATTCGCTGAATACGCGCGTAAGCGTATTGCAGGTACGGCGCTGTATTGCCCTCAAACGCCATCATGGCATCCCAGTCAAACACGTAGTCGCTGGTGCGGTTTTTTGACAGATCGGCGTACTTCACCGCGCCAATGCCAATGGTCTGACCGGCCTGATTGATGTCGTCTTCAGTGGTCAGCTCACCACGGCCGCGGACTTCCGTGCGCGCGCGCTCCTCGGCCTCGTCCAATAGCTCAGCCAGCTTTACAACACCGCCGGCGCGGGTTTTGAACGGTTTGCCGTCCCGACCCAGCATGGCGCCAAAGGGGTAGTGTTCGAGACTGACCTGCTTGGTATCAAAACCCGCCGCCGCGGCCACCGCAAAAATCTGCTTGAAGTGGAACGCCTGACGAGCGTCGGTGAAATACATTACCCGATCTGCTGCCAGCGTCTTGCTGCGATATTCAACCGCAGCCAGGTCGGTGGTGGCGTACAGATAGCCGCCGTCTGACTTTTGCACGATCACAGGCAGCGGATCGCCCTCTTTGCCTTTGAACTCGTCCAGAAATACACACTGTGCGCCGGCTGACTCTTGCAGCAGCCCTTTGTCGCGCAGGCTGTCGATGATACCGGGCAGCGCGTCGTTGTAGCTGCTTTCCGCCATTACGTTCGCCTGTGTCAGGGTGGTGCCCAGGCGTTCGTAAAGGGTTTGGCAGTGGGTGAGCGACAGGTCGATGAACTGTTGCCATAACGCACGCACGTCGGGGTCGCCGGCCTGCAGGGCGACAACGGCCAACCGGGCGCGCTCGGCAAAACCTTCGTCTGCATCAAACTTGGCTTTGGAGGTTCGATAGAACTCCTCCAAATCTGCTAGCACTGAACCGGCAGCCCCTTCGGTGTCGTCCAGCTCGCGCAGATAGGTGACCAGCATGCCAAATTGGGTGCCCCAGTCGCCGACGTGATTTTGCCGAATGACGTTGTGACCCAGCGCTTCAAGCATGCGCACCGTGGCGTCGCCGATGATGGTGCTGCGGATGTGGCCGACATGCATCTCTTTTGCAAGGTTGGGTGCGGAGTAGTCCACAACCACAGTCTGGCTGGAAACGGCCGCTACCAGCAACGTGCTGCGTTGATTGAGCTGTTCGCTCAGCCAGGCATTGTGCAGGCTGATATTGAGGAAGCCTGGCCCGGCAATTTCAACCTCAGCGATGCCGTCGAGGTCGAGGTGTTCGAGCACGGTGGCGGCAAGCTCACGCGGCTTTGCTTTTAGGCGTTTGGCTGCGCCCATGATGCCATTGGCCTGATAGTCGCCAAATTCCGGTTTGCCAGACACTCTGACGACGCCCGGTGCATCTGTCGCACCTGCTGCGGTCAGGGCGGCGGTGACTCGCTGTTCAAGGAAGTCACGCAAATTTCCCAGGCTCATGTGCCCAGTCTCCTGATGTTAGTGGTTACGCGCCTCGAATGGGGCGCGTTAGCGGTTCTCGGTGGCTACTCGCCGACCACGTCTTCGGCCTGTTGGCCTTTCGAGTGGTCTGCTACAACGTAGTTGACCGGTTGGCCATCACGCAGATTCGAGCGCCGAGTATCGTCTGAGTTGCGGATCGATCGGTGGTGGACAAAAATTTCTTCGCCGTTGTCACGAATGATAAAGCCAAAGCCTTTGCTGCGGTTGAACCACTTCACGGTGCCAGTTTCGCGCGGGCCGTCAGGAATGACGGCGGCTTGGGAGGGGCCTCTGTTGGAGTCTGTCGCGGCGCTTGCTGCTGCGCTCTTACCCGCACTTGCGGATGCTGATTTACCGCCAGCTGATGGCGCGTCTTGACGATCGGGTTTGGCCGAGCGCTCGGAGCGACTGCGCGAGCGACCACCGCGGCTGGAAGAGTCTCGCGAACTGCCGCTGCGGTTGCCTGACTGCTGTGTACGAGATTTTTCGGGCGTGGTAGCGGCAGCAATACCGCTACGAAGTGCCGATTGGCGAACGTTGAACAAAGCGACTGCCGCTAGGCCCAGGAAGCTCAGAAAAAACAGAGCGAGCGGATTGGGCTCGGCTGATGCGAATACCAAGGTATAGAGCGAGGTGATGATAATGGCGACAAGCAGGGCGCTTGCGAGGGCAGTGATAAAGTTCTTCATGATGACAACAACGTGGTGGGTGGGGTGCAAAGCCCAGCATCATAGCAAAGGCGAGGCCTTTGCTATATAGGCCTGTTCAGGGCAGTCGAGTCGCTGAAATGATTTCGATGGGCTGCTCGGGTACAGCGGCCATGCCAGCCTGAATGTTGGTATCAGACAGTTCGATGCGATCAGCGACGTCCATGCCGGCAATCACTTTGCCAAACACGCTGTAGCCTGCCCGGCCCGCTACCGGGTCCAGATGGCGATTGTCACGCATGTTGATGAAAAACTGGGAGTCAGCAGAATCGGGGTGTTCCCGGCGGGCCATGGCGAGCGTGCCGCGGCGGTTTTTCAGGCCATTACGGGATTCATTGGGAACCGTGCGAGGGGGGTTACGGTAGCTGAGCTTAGCGTCATACCCACCCGTCTGGATCATAAAGTTTGCCACCACACGGTGGAATACGGTGCCGTTGAAAAACTCACTGTCGACCAACTGCAGAAAGTTGGCTACGGACAGCGGGGCTTTCTTGGGGAACAGCTCAACATCAATGACGCCGTGGGTTGTTTCGATTCGAACTTTGTAGGGACCGGCGGGTAGCGGGGCCGTTTTGGGTCCGATGGTTTCAGATTCAATCAGGCTGGGTGCGCTTTTTCCTGACGCGCCTTTGAAGCGACTGGTATCCGCGTTAGTGGCGAGCGTGGCGGTGCCGGTTAGGGTCAATGCTAGGCCAAAGACCGCGAGCGTTGGCAGGGCTCGAGTGGCGCGCCGGAGCAACCGTGAGAGGAGCGTGCTGATCGAATATAAACCGGGCATGTGCATTGAAATCTGGGTACTACCTGAGGAAAGGGACTGATGAGCGTGATGGAAATAGTAGCCTGAGTGCTGGTGGATAGTGTCAGCGCGTCGACACAAATGGTAACAAAGCCGTAAATTTACGATTTAGCGCAAAATTTGCCGCTACCGGGCGTTTGGCAAGGCTGTGAGGCCGTGCTTATTGTCCGACTGCGCTCAGGTAGTTGCTAACGGTTTGGGCGAGCCCAACGTCGAGGGCATCACTGATCAGCGCGTGCCCAATCGATACCTCAGCCAGCCCCGTGATCTGGCAAAACAAGGGCAGATTGGTCTGATCGAGGTCGTGTCCTGCGTTCAGTCCGAGACCCAGTTTGGCCGCGTGCTCTGCCGCTCGGGCGTAGCGGGCGTATTCGACTTGGGTCTGTTGGCCGTTCTCGCCATGTGTTGCAAAAGCATCAGCGTAGGGCCCGGTATAGAGCTCAACCCGGTCGCAGCCGCAATCGAGTGCGGCGCTCAGCTGGTCAAGCTCAGGGTCCATGAATAGCGAGACGCGTGCGCCCAGTGCCTGAAAGCGACGAATTCTGTTGATAAGTGGTCGGTTGTTGCCGGTGCGTAAATCGAAGCCGTGATCAGAGGTGAGCTGGCCATCGCTGTCTGGAACCAATGTGCACTGGTCGGGTAGGCATTCTTCCACAAGGGCATCAAAACCGGGATAGCCGTTCTTGCGTGCGCGGGTGCCGGGGTTGCCTTCAATGTTGTATTCGATGCCAGGGTATTCCCTTACTACCTTGGCGAGTGCGCGGGTGTCTTGCGCGGTGATGTGTCGCTGATCGGGGCGCGGGTGTACCGTGATTCCCTGTGCGCCGGCGTTGATAATAGTGCGTGCAGCGCCGGTGACGCTCGGTCGATCGCCACCGCGAGCATTGCGCAGCCAGGCGATCTTATTGACGTTAACGCTAAGACTAATCATGGCGCGTCTGGGCCGGACTCAAGCGCTGAGTCGAGAGGCTGCTCCGGTTCGCTGATCATGCCTTTGTTGTACATATAGATCATGGTCAGAACGATGGAGGTGAACGTGATTCCCATGCCGCCGACCAGCTTGTAGGTCACCCAAAAGTCGAGGCTGAAGTTGTAGGCCACCACCAGATTCAGGGCGGCGGCGAACAGGAAGCTGAAAATCCAGCCAATGTTGATGGTGCGCCAAGCGGATTTCTCACCGCTCAGCGTCATGTCCTGACTCTCGAGCATTTTCTTCAATACGATTTCAGTGCCGTAGGCGCGGCCTTTGAAGTGTGTGACGATCAGTGCGCAGGCGACGGCTGAGTTAACAATGGTGGTCTTCCATTGAATAAACAGTTCGTTGCGAAAAAACAGGGTCAGAGAGCCCATGAGAAGCCCGATCCAGAAAGTAGCTTTTAGCTCAACGCTGATGGGCTTTTTTGTCAGCCAGAGCAGACCGACCTGCACCGTGACCGCAATCATCAAGGCAGCGGTGGCGGTATAGATGTCTGTCAGTACATAGGTGCCAACAAAGATGAGAATGGGCAGAAAGTTCTTGAGTTGTTCCAAGTTGTCCACAATGGTCCGATCTAACGTTGCACGGATACTACCGCAGGTGCCAACCGCATACAGCGCCAACCGCTTACAGTGCCAACCCTATACTGGTGCAAGTGGGGCGACTGTCGGGCAACGCGCGCCACAGGTAACAGCAACATGAGCCAGTATTTCGAAATACACCCTTCACACCCGCAAGCACGGCTGATTCGGCAGGCTGTAGAGATTGTGCAGGGTGGTGGCGTGATCGCGTACCCAACCGATTCCAGCTATGCCTTTGGTTGTCATTTGGGTGACAAGGTGGCGCTGGATCGTATTCGGGCCCTGCGGCAGTTATCGCGGCGCCATCTGCTGACGCTTATGTGTCGTGATCTGTCGGTAATCGCAACCTACGCCCGTGTGGATAACTCGCAATATCGGGCGTTGCGCCACGCCACGCCCGGCCCCTTTACCTTTGTTTTGCAAGCCTCTCGCGAGGTACCCAAACGACTACTGCAAGACCGGCGCAAGACATTGGGCTTACGCATACCCGATAACCCAATTGTACAGGCGCTGCTCGCTGAGCTTGGTGAGCCCATGCTCTCCACCAGTGCGGTACTGCCCGGCGAGACGCTGCCGTTAACAGACGCTTATGAAATTCGAGCGCAACTCGAGAAGCAGCTCGACCTGGTTATTGATGGGGGAGCTTGTGGCGTAATGCCGTCCACCGTGGTGGATTTGACGCTGGCTCCGCCGGGTGTTTTACGGGAAGGACTGGGTGTCTGGTCAGCTTAGCTTTATACTTCGCCGGTGAGTATTCCAACAAATTCCGAAGCCGCTAAAGAGCTGTCTGCCACGCAGGAACGCCCGGTGCCAGACGCGCAGAATTCATCCGCCAATGTATCTGAATCAGATCAACAGGTTGAGGGTCAACGTGAAAGTGAATTCGATGCCGCGATCGAAATGAATGTTGATGATGAGGCGGTACCTGAGGCCTCTGTTACCGCGCAGAACACGGTTCCAGCAGAGGGTGAAACCACCGCCGAAGACGGGGCTAAAGAGGACTCGGTGGCAGACACCGAGCTGACACTGGCCCAATTGCGCCGCAACGATGGGGCAACGATCGCGCTGGTTGCTGGCCAGGCCGTCACCGAGCTGCCTAAAGATCTCTACATTCCCCCAGAGGCGCTCGAAGTTTTCCTGGAAACTTTCGAGGGTCCGTTAGACCTGTTGCTGTACCTGATTCGACGTCAAAACCTCGATATTCTCGAGGTTAGCGTGTCGGAAATTACGACTCAGTACATGGGCTATATCGATCTCATGACCGAGCTGCAGCTGGAGTTGGTGGGCGAATATCTTGTCATGGCCGCCATGCTTGCTGAGATCAAGTCGCGCATGTTGCTGCCGCGGCCAGAAAGTATTGTTGACGACGAAGAAGATCCGCGCGCGGAGCTCATCCGTCGGCTACAACAGTACGAACGCTTTAAGTCGGCCGCCGAAAATATCGACGATATGCCGAGGCTTGAGCGCGACATCACCATCGCACGTGCTGAGCGTCCCGAACTGGTGCGCCTGAAAGCCGACCCTGATGTCGATTTGCGCGAGCTGCTGGTGGCGTTGGGCCAGATCATGCGTAAGGCCGACATGTTCCAGAAACACGCGGTGCACCTTGAGCCACTCACGGTGCGTGAACGCATGTCGAACGTGCTGCTGAAGATTCGTGACACCACAGAGTTTGTGTCCTTTGTTGATCTGTTTGATCACACAGAAGGCCGTGCCGGGGTGGTTGTCACCTTTCTAGCGATTCTAGAGCTGGTGCGCGAGAGCATGCTCGACATCGTGCAGAACGAGCCCTTTGCACCTATCTATGTGCGTCCGGCGGCGGGGGATATAGAGGGTGCAACCGCCGACAATGAGTTTGCGGTCGACTCTGAGTCGGCCTTTGAAGATGACGACTCTGATGCGAGCGACGATCAGGAGACCTTTGAGTAGAGCCATGAGTAGTAATTCCGAAAACAATACCCGTGACCATTCTGGCGAGCGTGCCGACGATCTGGTTGAGCAGGAGCCGATGGCGCAGGAAAACACCCCAGAATCCGCTGGTGACGAAGAGGCCGCTGAGGACGATGTTGTGGTGGCCGGCGATGCTCGCTCCCAAGCGATCACCGACGCCGAAATTGAAGCGGGTGGGGCTGTTGCCATGATGGCCGCCGAACTTGCCGCTGAATTTGAAGCCATAGAATCTGGCACAGACGGCCCTCACTTGACGATTGTGCCGGTTGAAAAGCTGACCAGTGAGCGTGTGCGCAACGTTCTTGAGGCAGCGCTGTTCGCGGCGGATGAGGCGCTCACCGTCGACCGGCTGTTCAAGCTGTTTATGCCCGAGGAGCTTGCTGAAGAAAATGGCCGTGGCCAAATCCGCGACGCCTTGGCGGAGCTCGAGGCGGCGTGTGAAGGTCGCGGTTTTGAGTTGAAGCAGGTCGCTTCGGGTTACCGAATGCAGGTGCGGCAAAATTTGAGTCCCTGGGTAAGTCGGCTGTGGGAAGAAAAACCCCCGCGTTACACCCGTGCGCTGCTAGAGACCATGGCGTTAATCGCTTATAAGCAGCCAGCAACGCGTGGCGACATTGAAGAGGTTCGGGGTGTTGCTGTCAGTTCCAATATCATGCGCACGCTGCTTGAGCGTGGCTGGATTCGTGAAGTGGGCCAGCGAGATGTGCCCGGTCGCCCATCCATGTACGGCACTACCAAAGAGTTTCTTGATTACTTTAATCTGAGTTCTCTGGATCAGCTGCCGAGCTTGCCGGAGATTCGCGAGCTGGTAGAGCCGGTACAGACTCCAGACGAGCCGGTTGCAAAAATTATCGACGAAACAGCAGACGCCAAAGTTGTTGAGCCAGCTGCCGATACGGATGCCACAGCTGATACTGAGACTGATGACCAGTCTGACGCCACTGAGGATTCCGCCGAGTTGGATGTTGCGGAAGACGGCGACGAAGGTGTGCAAGACTCAATCCAGTCCGCTGCTGAAGAGGCGCCACGTGCTGACTTTGGCGAGGAGCTGACAGCGGTTGATACACCGGATGCAGCCACTGACTCAGGCGCTGGTGTGACCAATAGCTCTGCTCCTGTATTTGCAGATAATGAAGTGCTGGTTGTCAGCGAATCGGCAAATGTGGAAGTGCAGCAAACGTCTGAACTCACCACACTGCCGAGTGCCGATAGTCAGGAGTAGATAGATGGCAAGGTCCAATGGACCCTCAGGTGGTTCTGGCGGTAAAGACGGCAAGCCCATGGAGCGCAGGCCGGGCAAGGGCAACCCTTGGGCGCACGCGAAATCCAAGGCAGCCAGCGCTCGGTCAGGGTCGACGAGTACTCGATCAGGGTCGTCAGGAGCTCGTTCAGCGGATTTACGATCGCCATCCACTCGTGGTGGCTCAAGACCCGGTCCCCGTTCGGATTCGACGGCTGGCGCTCAAGGCTCGCGCCCGGCGGAGGCATCAGCACGCACCGCAGATCCGGCGCCGTTCTCTAAAACAGCAACGCAGGCATCTGATGATCGCTGGACTAACGTTGATGGTGAGGTGCTTGAGTCGGGTGTTTATCCGCGACATGACCCGACCCTGCCCACAGTTAAGTTGCAAAAATTATTGGCTGATGCGGGGCTAGGCTCAAGACGTGAGCTTGAGCGCTGGATTGCCTCGGGCCGGGTTTCTGTTAACGGCATCAAGGCAAGTCTTGGTGATCGAGTGAACGGTACTGAGCGGATTGATGTGGACGGCAAGGCGCTGGGTGCTCGAGCGCGTTCGACCGGTTCCCACGCCCGAGTGCTGTTGTTAAACAAATCGGAAGGCGTCATCTGTACGCGCCGCGATCCGGAAGGGCGCAAGACCGTGTTTGCCGATGTGCCAACCTTGCGTGGTGGGCGCTGGATTAGCGTGGGGCGACTCGACGTTGCGACCACTGGGCTGCTGTTGCTCACCAATGATGGCGAGCTGGCCAATCGTATGATGCATCCCAGTACGGGACTGGATCGTGAATATGCGGTGCGCACAGACGTGGTGTTGGAAGATGATCAGCTGGCCGCCCTGAAGCAAGGCATAGAAAGCGAGGGCGATACGCTGCGCTTCGCCGATATTCGTTATTTTGATGGTCGGGGCGCAAACCACTGGTATCACGTTGTGCTGCTGGAAGGTAAGAACCACGAAGTTCGGCGCCTGTTTGCCAGTGTTGGTGCTGAGGTGCGGCGGCTCAAGCGAGTTCGCTACGGGCCGGTATTGTTGCCGTCATGGTTGCGTCGCGGTCAGCGCTTTGAGTTAAATAATGGTGACGTTGCAGCGCTGTACAAGACGCTGGGTCTAGATGTGGATCTGCCGCCAGAGCGGCCCGGTCGCCGTAACGATCGCCGCGGCATGGCGGATCGATCTGTGCTGATTCCTTATCCTGAGTTACCCAGCGTTGTTGGTGAGGATGCCGCCCAGGCGGGTGCGGCAAAAAGCGGCAAAGGCGCCCGCGGCGAAAAAGGCGCCCGCGGCGAAAAAGTCGCCCGGGGTGGAAAAAGCCCGAGGGGTGGCAAATCCGTACAGCGCCCAGCTTCAGCTAAGACGGACAGTATTTGGTCGAAGCGTAAGTCAGGTGGGGGTGATCGTGCCTCTTCCGGCGAGATTTCTGCTGTTGAGAGTTCTGCTGTGGAGAATTCTGGCAAGAGTGATCCTTGGAGTAATACTAAAAAAGCATCAAAGGGCTCGCGTAAAAGTGCGGTCAAAGCGGCGGCCAAGACAAGTGATGGCGGCGACGCTAAAAAGAGCAGCCAGAAAAAAGACTGGCGCAAACGCTAGCGCGCTCATTCAATGGCGTTCATTCAGCGGCGCTCATTCAAACTAGTTGGGTGATGGCGTCCAGTCGCGCGCGTCGAGCGCCTCGCCATGGTGACTGCGCCCGAGTGCGCTGAATAAGTACATATATATGTCCATGCGTTCCTCGGGTGTGGGCAAAGTCCCTGGGTCTTCAGCCGGATAGGCCATCGCTCGCATCGGCGTTCGCGTGCCGCCGGGGTTCAGGCTGTTCACCTTTATCCGGTTTGCCGTTTCCGTTTCGTCTGCAAGAGTCTGCATGATACCTTCTACGGCAAATTTACTGGCGGCATACGCTCCCCAATAGGCGCGGCCTTTCCGGCCGACGCTGGATGAGGTGAAGACCACTGATGCAGCGCTAGACAGGTCGAGTAGTGGCAGCATGTGACGCGTCAGAAGAACGGTGGAGGTGACATTGATGTCGAAAACCTCGTCCCATGCAGACTTGGGATAGTGCGCGAGGGGCAGCATTAACCCTAAGGCTGATGCGTTGTGCAGTAGTCCGTCGAGATGGCCAAACGCATCCTGAATGGAGTCGGCCAGAGCCATTGCGTTGTCATCGCTCAAAAAGCGCAGGTCGGCGGGCACTATGACAGGGCTGGTGCTGGTATTGGCGCTGATATCATCGAACACCGCCTCGAGTTTTTCCCGGGTTTTGCCCAGCAGAATGACGTTAGCGCCAAAGTGCGCGAAGGTTTTTGCTGCCGCTCGCCCGATGCCGTCGCCGGCACCAGTGACCAGAATGACCTTGTCTTTCAAAGCGTCGGTGGGTGGCTCAATTTTCCAGTGGCTGCGGGCGAGCGTCAGGGCGGGGTACCAGTCGCTATTGGCCCTAGTGTGTTCGGTCATGGTTGTTCGGTCATTTTGTTAGGTCAGGGCAAGGGTTTGTGGGCGTGCATGATGTAGTTAACGCTGACATTGCCGGTTTGGCCGGCCGCGCGGGTGAACGGGTTGTAGCGCATGCCAGTGATGTCCTGTACGTCTAGGCCGGCGTCGCGCGAGTGTTTTGACAGCTCTGAAGGTTTGATGAAGCGCTCCCAGTCATGGGTGCCTCGGGGCAGAATGTTCATGATGTACTCGGCGCCGAGAATCGCCAATGCGTAGGCGGCAGCCGTGCGATTAATGGTCGCGAACACGATCTCGCCGCCAGGTTTGGCAAGGTCGGCGCAGGCCTGCACAGTCGAGCCAACGTCGGGCACGTGCTCAAGCACCTCAAGGCAAGCCACGAGGTCAAAGGCTTCAGGGGTTTTCTCGCGCTGGTCTTCAGCGGTAATTTGCTGATAGTCGACGTTATGCCCGCTCTCAAGTGCGTGCAGTTTGGCGACGGTCAGTGGGCCAGGGGCCATGTCGATGCCTGTGACAGTGGCGCCACTGGCGGCCAATGAATCAGTGAGGATGCCGCCGCCGCAGCCAACTTCGATGACTGTGGCATTAGGCAGGTCGACACGTTGCGCAATGTAGTCAAGCCGCACGGGGTTGATGTCGTGCAGCGGTTTGAACTCACCTTCGGTGTCCCACCAGCGCGATGCCATGGCTTCGAATTTTGCGACCTCTTCGGGGTCTACGTTGATTTGGTTTGTCATCTGGAGAGTATACGTGAAGGTGGCGGATAAGGCGGTCAGGCAGGGGGTGGAATTCGCTGGGAACCGTGGTCTTAGGTCGGAGGCCTGCGGCCGAAAAACCGGCATTCTACGGCGCGTTCGTGGTAAAATTTGGTGTTATTTCGATGCCGTCAGCAGGGTGTTCGACTCCGGGTATTATTCGCCGGTTTTGACCCATGCAATGCCGGCTCGTCAGATAGCAAAAAGATAGCTACAAAAAACGGAAATATGCAAAAAATAGCCGCTACCCCTCGCTTTATTAGCTCCGCTGCTTTGCAGGAGGATCGTTTCGATGTCTGAAGTTGAAGATGATCAGTTGCCCCCTGATTCGCCCGAAGATCCGCAAGATTCTGCTGACGGAGCCGATGGTTCTGGTGGCTCCGATGGTACGGGCGACGCGGGCGGCACGGGCGGAGGCAGCAAAGACATCGTTCCCGTCAGTATCGAAGACGAGCTGCGACAGTCTTACCTAGACTATGCGATGAGTGTCATCGTCGGGCGCGCTCTGCCTGACGTGCGCGATGGCTTAAAGCCGGTGCACCGGCGCGTTCTGTTTGCGATGAGCGAGCTGAATAACGTGCACAACCGACCCTACGTGAAGTCAGCACGTGTTGTGGGCGATGTCATTGGTAAATATCACCCTCATGGTGATTCAGCCGTGTACGAAACCGCTGTGCGTATGGCGCAAGACTTTGCCATGCGTTACCAGTTGATCGACGGCCAGGGGAACTTCGGTTCTATCGACGGTGATCCACCAGCGGCGATGCGCTATACCGAAATTCGCATGACCAAGCTGGCATCGGAATTGCTTGCTGATCTCGATAAAGAAACCGTCGACTTCATGCCGAACTACGACGACTCGCTGATGATGCCCGATGTGTTGCCTACTCGGTCGCCAAACCTGCTGGTCAACGGCTCGTCAGGCATCGCGGTTGGCATGGCCACCAACATTCCGCCGCACAATATGCGCGAAGTGATTGATGCCTGCCTTGCGTTAATCGACACGCCGTTAATGTCTATCGATGATTTGATGGAGCATATCACCGGGCCTGATTTTCCAACGGGCGGCATTATTAATGGTCGCGCTGGCATTGTGCAGGCCTATCGTACTGGCCGCGGTCGCATCTACGTTCGGGCTAAAGCCGAAGTTGTTGTTGACGCCAAGACCAGCCGCGAAACCATTCTGGTTCACGAAATTCCCTATCAGCTTAACAAGTCGCGTTTGATCGAGCGCATTGCTGAACTGGTAAAAGAGAAAAAGATCGAAGGCATTAGCGAGCTGCGTGACGAGTCTGATAAAGACGGCATGCGCATCGTGATTGAAATTCGTCGCGGTGATTCCGGCGAAGTTGTGCTCAACAACCTTTATGCGCAGACCCAGTTGCAAAGCGTATTTGGTATTAACTGTGTTGCGCTGATCAACGGTCAGCCTAAAGTGCTCAATCTCAAGCAGATGCTTGAGGCCTTTGTGCAGCACCGGCGCGAAGTTGTTATTCGCCGCACGATATACCTGCTGCGTAAAGCCCGCGCTCGCGGACATATTCTTGAAGGTCAGGCCGTTGCTCTAGCGAACATTGATGAAGTGATTGAGTTGATCAAGGCGTCGCCAAATCGTGCGGAAGCGCGGGTTGGCTTGCTTGCTCGCGGTTGGAAATCAGACACTGTCGAAGATCTGCTGTCTCGCGCTGGGTCTGACGCCTGTCGGCCGGAAGACCTTGGCCCTGAGTTTGGTATTCGTGATGGTGAATACTGGCTTAGCGACATTCAGGCGGTGGCTATCCTCGAGATGCAACTGCAGCGCCTTACCGCTCTGGAGCAAGATCGTCTCATCGAGGAATATCAGTCTATTCTCGACGATATCGCTGATTTGCAAGAAATTCTCGGCGATGAAAATCGCCTGCTAACCGTAATTCGTACTGAGCTCGGCGAAGTTCGTGAGCAGTACGGTGACGAGCGTCGCACCTCAATTATCGGCACCCAGCAAGATCTGACCGTCGAAGACCTCATCAACGAAGAAGACCTGGTGGTGACTATTTCCCACCAAGGCTACGGCAAGACTCAACCGCTGGATGTGTATCAAGCTCAGCGTCGCGGTGGTCGTGGTAAGGCTGCAACGGCCGTTAAAGACGAAGACTTTGTTGAACATCTGCTGGTGGCGCATTCCCACGATACTCTGCTGTGCTTCTCTGACCGCGGCAAGGTGTATTGGCTGAAGGTATTTATGATTCCCCAGGGCAGTCGTGGCGCGAAGGGGCGGCCGCTGGTCAATATGCTGCCGCTTGATGAGGCAGAACGCATAACTGCCATTTTGCCGATAAAAGATTTTACTGAAGACAAGTTTGTATTCATGGCAACTCTGAACGGCACGGTCAAGAAAACACCACTCGAACAGTTCTCGCGCCCTCGTACCGCCGGTTTGATTGCGTTAGAACTCGACGACGACAACCAGCTCATGGGGGCAGCGTTAACCACTGGCGATAGCGACGTGCTCTTGATGGCTTCCAGCGGTAAAGCGGTGCGCTTCAATGAATCTGGTGTGCGGGCTATGGGTCGAACAGCTCGGGGTGTGCGCGGAATTAAGTTGCTCGACAAGCAAACGCTCATCTCGCTGATTATTCCAAAAGAAAATGGCTCGATTTTGACGGCCAGTGAGCGCGGTTATGGCAAACGTACCGTTGTCGAAGACTTTCCAGTGAAAGGTCGCGGCATTATGGGTGTTATTGCGCAGGCAGTGACTGAGCGTAATGGCGATGTTGTTGGGGCGACCCAGGTGTTTGATGGTGATGAGGTAATGCTCATCAGCAATCAGGGCACATTGGTGCGAACCTCAGCCGATGGTATCTCGCAGTTGGGCCGTAACACTCAAGGTGTGAAGTTGATCAATCTACGCGATGACGAAACGTTGGTCGGTTTGCAACGCATCGACGAGAGTGAGGAGGACCCTGAAGAGGGCGATTCGGTCCAAGGGGCCGCTGAAGGCTCTTCATCCGCTGAAGAGCCAAAAGAATGAGTAAGCGCAGTTTTAACTTTTCCGCGGGTCCGGCGGCCCTGCCGGATGCGGTGCTGGAAAAGGCACGGGACGAGTTGCTCGATTTTGACGGACTTGGCGCGTCGGTGATGGAGATTTCTCACCGGAGTAAGCAGTTCATTGCTGTCGCCGAGCGAGCCGAGGCCAACCTGCGTACCTTGCTGAGTATTCCCGACAACTATCGGGTTCTGTTTTTGCAAGGTGGTGCCACGCTGCAGTTCGCCTCGGTGCCGATGAATTTATCGGGCCCCGGAAAAACTGCCGATTACATCGATACGGGCGCGTGGTCAGTCAAGGCCATTAAAGAAGCGGGCAAGTTTTGCTCGGTGAATGTGGCTGCCAGTTCGAAAGCCGATAACTACAACCATGTGCCAGTAATGGACACATGGTCGCTCAGCAAAGACGCAAGCTATCTCCATGTTTGCAGTAATGAAACCATTGGCGGTGTGCAGTTCCACGATTTTCCTGACATGGCCGCGCTTGGCTACTCGGACACACCGCTAGTTGCAGACATGTCGTCTGATTTTTTGTCGAGGCCGCTCGATATCGAAAAATTTGGCCTGATTTACGCTGGAGCGCAGAAGAATGTTGCGCCAGCCGGTTTGACGATTGTCATTGTGCGCGATGATCTGATGGGACAAGCCAGTGTGCCGTTGCCAGCCATGCTTGACTACAAAGTGCAGGCTGATGCGGGCTCGATGTCGAACACGCCGGCGACCTTTCCCTGGTATATGGCTGGGCTGGTTTTTGAATGGTTGCTCGATCAGGGTGGTTTGGGAGCGATGCAAGCCATTAACGCGAAGAAGGCGGCAACGCTGTATGGCGCAATCGACAACAGCAACTTCTATCGTTGCCCGGTTGTTCCTGAAAATAGATCAGCGATGAACGTGCCCTTTACTCTGGGTAATGCCGATCTCGATGGTGAGTTTCTGAGCGGTGCGGCCGAACGGGGAATGCTCAACTTGAAAGGTCATCGCAGTGTAGGCGGCATGCGTGCCAGCATTTATAACGCCGTCAGCCAGACCGCGGTCGAGGCATTGACAGACTACATGGCCGAGTTTGAGCGCAGCCACGGTTAAGCCTGCTTTTAACGCGCGCTGATAGACGGGAGAAAGGGTTGGATCAGCTCATAGACGTTCGCAAGGACATTGACGCCATTGATGTGCAGCTGCTTAAGCTGCTTAACGAACGTGCGAAATGCGCAGAGCGCGTGGCCGTTATCAAAGCCCGCGACAGCAGCGATCAAAACCCCGTGTTTTACAGGCCCGAACGGGAGGCTCAAATCTTTGACCGTCTGCGCGAGTTGAATACTGGACCACTAGAAAACGATACGATCGAGCGACTCTTCCGAGAGGTCATATCGGGTTGTCTAGCGCTTGAAGTGCCTTTGTCTATTGCGTATCTGGGGCCGACAGGCACCTATACAGAATCCGCTGCCGTTAAACAGTTTGGTCAGTTTGCGCGACGTCGCGCGCTTGGCAGCATTGACGAAGTGTTTCGCGAAGTGGAGTCAGGTGCGGTGCACTATGGTGTGGTGCCAGTCGAAAATTCGACCGAAGGCATGGTTAACCACACGTTGGATTGTTTTGTGGGTTCAAAGCTCAAGATTTGTGCCGAGGTTGAGTTACCGATTCACCATGCATTTTTACTGCCCAAAGGGGGTGAGTCGAAAAATGTGAAACGCATTGTTAGTCATCAACAATCACTGGCGCAGTGTCGCCGCTGGTTAGATGCGCATTTTGCTGGTATTGAACGCGTTGCCGTTAGCAGCAATGCGGAGGCTGCTCGAATGGTGGCTGACGACCCTACACTTGCCTGTGTGGCCGGCGAAGCTGCGGCAGACAATTACGGTTTGTCGATGTTTATGCAGAACATCGAAGACGAGCCGAACAATGTCACTCGTTTCCTTGTGTTAGGCGAACAGGACGTCGGTCCCAGTGGTCAAGATAAATCCTCACTGTTGGTTTCTACCCGCAACGAGCCGGGTGCGTTAGTTAGAATACTCGAGCCGTTTCAACGCCACGGTATATCTCTGACGCGTATAGAAACTCGTCCGTCAAAAACGGGTAACTGGTCGTATGTGTTTTTCATCGACTTCGATGGTCACCATGGTGACGTCGGCATAGCTGCCGTGCTTGAAGAGGTGGGCAGTGTCGTGATGGATGTTCGTCTCCTTGGGTCGTATCCAAAAGCGATTCGAGAGTAATGTTCGCGTGAGCCAGCGCAACATGCCCTACGTAACTGTTGCTGATTCCGCTGCAATTAGTGCGTTTAAGCAGGTAAAAACACTCATTATTGTGGGATGTGGGTTGTTGGGGAGCTCCGTAGCTCTAGCCTTTCGGGCCACAAATCCAACAGCCCGAATTGTGGGTGTCGACACTAATGAGTTAGTGCGTACCGAGGCGTCTGCGCTTCCCGTCTACGACTCAGTCAGTGCTTCGATTAGCCAGCTTGATCTGGCAGGCACCAGCGGTTCCATGATTGGTGTTGTTGCAACACCCCCGACATACATTGCGCAGAACGTGCGTGAGCTTGCGCCCCTGTGTGCGTTGGTGGTTGATGTTGGTAGCGTCAAGGCGCCAGTGATTGATGCCTTGGTTGCTGCTGGCGGCGCTCCAGATAATTTTGTGCCTTGCCATCCGATGGCAGGTTCGCATCGACAAGGTCCGGCCAGCGGTAGTGCCGAGTTGTTTGATGGCCGCTGGGTGTTTGTAGTGGGTACAAAGCAGTCGGCAGATTTGAAACCTGCCCCCGAGTTCTCGGCCCTCGATTTGCCCACGCCGACGTTGAGCGCGATGGCTCACGTTTTTTGGCAATCACTGGGTGCGCGCACTCAGGACATTGATGCGCTTGAACACGATCGGGCGGTGGCCTACACCAGTCATTTGCCGCACCTGCTAGCCTCAGCCTATATGGCTGTCGATTCGCCAGATGTGGCGGCAGCGGGCACTGGCTTTATGGAATTTACCCGGCTCGCGAAAGCGAACCCGGAAATGTGGAGCCAGGTACTGCAATCCAATCAGGTGGTCTGGCGACCGTTGCTGGCCAGTTACATCAGTAACTTGCAGAACCTGGATGCGCTTATCGAGAACGGTGACACCCAAGAGATCATGGCCTACCTCAGCGCCCGGCGTGAAGAGCGCTTTGCCTTCGATATTCCGGCGGATGAGGCGCATTCTCTTGTTTAACCCAACTACCTCGGAGTCGCCCGACGCGGCAGTGTTGCCCCCGGTCATCACGATCGATGGTCCTGGCGGGTCTGGCAAAGGTACGCTCGCCCGTGCGGTTGCGGCGCGACTGGGCTGGCATCTGCTTGATAGCGGCTCGCTATACCGCATAGTGGGCTGGGCCGCCCAAACGAGGGATGTGCCCCTCGACGACGAGCCCGGACTAGCTGAGCTCGCTTTGGGGCTCGATATTCGTTTTGACGGCGACGAAACCTGGGTGGATGGCGTTGGTGCAGAGGCCCATATCCGGTCTGAAGAGGCCGGTACGGCAGCCTCCCGCGTTGCCGCTCTGCCAGCGGTTCGGACAGCTTTAGACTCAGTCCAAAAAACCTTGCGAAAGCCCCCTGGGTTGGTGGCTGACGGTCGCGACATGGGCACCGTTGTCTTTCCGGCCGCGCCCCTCAAAATATACCTCGAAGCCAGTGCCCATATCCGGGCGGAGAGACGCCATAAGCAGTTGAAAGAAAAGGGTTCTCCTGCTAATCTCCGCGCCCTTCTTGTAGCGATCGAAGACCGCGATAAGAGGGACAAAGGGCGCGATGTCTCGCCCCTGGTACCTGCTGAGGATGCAGTAATTCTCGACAGTACCGCCATGACCATCGACGCGGTGATCGAAAGAGCAATGCAGCTCGCTCGGGATCGCGGCCTGGTTTAACGGCTCGCCGCACCACAGGGTCAACCCGGTGCGCGAGCAGGTGAGACAAACGTTACATTTATTTTTTAACCCCTGGAGCAGGTCTCGACGGCCCTCTTGTATGTATAAGAGTCGTACGTCAGAGCCAACCATCTATTTATGAGCGAATCTTTTGCAGACCTCTTTGAAGAGAGTCTAAACACTATCGAAATGGCGCCTGGTGCAATTGTCACCGGTACCGTTGTCGACATCGACAGTGACTGGGTCATTGTTCACGCCGGTCTTAAGTCTGAAGGCGTTATACCACGCAGTCAGTTTCTCAACGAAGCAGGTGAATTCAACCTCAACATCGGCGACCAGGTTAAGGTTGCAATGGAAGTTGTGGATGATGGCTTTGGCGAAACGCGCCTATCACGCGAGAAAGCCCGCCGTGCTGAATCTTGGGACATGCTCGATGCTGCGTTTGCTGAAAACGAAGTGGTCAAAGGCATCATCAACGGCAAGGTCAAAGGTGGCTTCACCGTTGACATCAACGACATCCGTGCTTTCTTGCCAGGTTCACTGGTCGACATCCGACCACTGCGTGAAACCACACACCTCGAAGGTCGGCCGCTCGAGTTTAAGGTCATCAAGCTTGACCAGAAGCGCAACAACGTGGTGGTTTCTCGCCGCGCGGTTCTGGAAGCTGAAAACTCTGTAGAGCGCGAGCAGTTGCTTAACTCTCTGCAGGAAGGTCAAAGCCTCAAGGGTATCGTTAAGAACCTCACCGACTACGGTGCGTTTGTTGACCTTGGCGGCGTAGACGGACTGCTGCACATTACTGATATGGCTTGGCGCCGTATCCGCCATCCTTCTGAGATGGTTAACGTTGGCGACGAAGTCGACGTGAAGATTCTGAAGTTTGATCGTGAAAAGAACCGCGTATCACTCGGTATGAAGCAACTGGGTGATGATCCATGGGTCAAGATCACCAGCCGTTACCCGGAGAACAGCCGGGTTCAGGCGACGGTCACCAACCTCACCGATTACGGTTGCTTTGCCGAGATTGAAGAGGGCGTTGAAGGCTTGGTTCACGTTTCAGAAATGGACTGGACCAACAAAAATATCCACCCATCAAAGGTTGTCACTGTTGGCGACGCTGTCGAAGTGATGGTTCTGGATATCGACGAAGAGCGTCGGCGTATTTCTCTAGGCATCAAGCAATGTCGCACCAACCCTTGGGAAGAGTTCAGCGCTCTGCACAAGAAAGGCGACAAGATGTCCGGCAAGATCAAGTCGATCACCGATTTTGGTATCTTCATTGGTCTCGACGGCGGCATCGACGGTCTGGTACATCTCTCCGACATCTCTTGGAACGAAGTGGGCGAAACTGCCGTACGTCGTTACTCGAAGGGCGAAGAGATCGAAACCACGATTCTGTCTATCGACCCAGATCGCGAGCGGATATCGCTTGGCATCAAGCAGCTGGACGGTGATCCGTGGAGCGAGTACACCACTGAAAACGAGCGCAACAAAATTGTGCCCGCAACCGTTGTGTCGGTTGAGCAGCGCGAAGCCATCCTTAAGCTTGCTGATGATGTGGAAGCCACCCTGCGTTCTAACGAGATCAAGATTGATCGCGTTGAAGACGCCCGGATGGAGCTGCAGGAAGGCCAGGAGCTTGAGGTCAAGATCATCAATATCGACCGCAAGAACCGTAATATCTTTGTGTCTATCAAGGCGAAGGATGAGGCGGAAGAGCGTGCCGCAGTTGAAGAGCACAAGTCCACTGAACCAGAACGCGCGGCTACTACGTTGGGTGACCTGATCAAAGCGCAGATGGACCAACAAGACTAGTGCTTTAGGGGCGGAGGCGTCCTCCGCATCCGCTGTGGGGTCAGAATTTATTCTGACCCCTGCTGCGCGCTAGGCACTCCTCGTCAACCTGCCGAAAACGGGGGTCAGAATAAATTCTGACCCCACATTTTGCCAAAACTCCCCGCTAATTCACCAACTCTCTCCCAGTTTCTTCCTCTTCTTCAGCGCAACTGGCTGAAATATAAGACTTATTTCTTGTTTTTACGGCAGTCGCTGTGCTACCTTGCGTTCGCGCGCGGCGCAGATCGCGGCACAGAATCGATACACGACAGCGCGTTGGACGGACGGCGAACGGGATGACAAAGTCAGAGCTCATAGAGCGAATCACTGAGCATCAATCGCAACTCAGCAGTAAAGATGTTGAGTTGGCGGTCAAAACACTGCTCGAGCAGATGTCTCAGGCATTGTCTCAGGGCGACCGCATCGAAATTCGCGGGTTTGGTAGTTTTTCGCTGCACTACCGGGCGCCACGCATCGGTCGCAATCCTAAAACTGGCGAGTCAGTTGGTCTGTCGGGCAAACACGTCCCCCATTTCAAACCAGGCAAGGAGCTGCGCGACCGTGTTAATGATGGTTTGCAGCGCGATCTTGCCGCTCAAGCTGCCAACGGCAGCTAGTGCCTCTCGCAGTGTTGTCAGAGCTAATGAGGAACAGTAGCTAATGCGTTGGATATCCCGTCTCATCACCGGATTGATTCTTCTTTCGGTCGTTTTGTTTGGCTTCCTTGCCGTGAACCAGCAACAGGTAAGCATTGAATTCCTGAAATGGCGCACGCCCGAAGGAGACCTGTTTTATTATCTGGTCGCGACCCTCGTGTTGGGTATTCTGCTTGGCTGGCTTTTGGCCGGTTACTCCATGTTTAGCCTCAAGCTAGCAGAGCGCCGCGAGCGCAAGCAAAAGCTGCAGGCTCAGACCGAACTCAAGGCGATCAAGGCAGCAGCTCCAGCCGCGGAGTAGGTCGCCTGCGTTTATCTGCCCGATAAAGAAGGGCCAGAATAGATTTTGACCGGTCTTCGAACAGTGAGTGAACCTCGCACACAGCGAATCGTCGTTTTCCGCCTCTCCTAGCTTCGCCAAGCTAATACCCTGTGTCTTCACTAACTACACAGGGCAAACCTATGACCCCTTTAGCGTCTATTTTTTCCGTCTCTTCCGCCTCCTCTACCCCTTCCGCGCAGCCTGCGCGCACCCGCCGCCGGCACAACCCGTTGTATGGGCTGCGAACTTTGTTTACTGGGCTAATGCTCGTGTTGTTGGCGGGCTTCGCCACTGCGGCACGAGCTGTGGACGACCTGCCCACACTGCCGATCACCGTGAATGTGAATACCGCAGATGCGCGCACTATTGCCAATGTTCTGCAGGGTGTGGGTGTCAGCCGCGCGGCTGCAATTGTGGCTTACCGAGAGCAGAACGGGTCGTTCAAAGTGTTGGATGACCTAAGCAATGTAAAGGGGGTGGGTAATCGAACGCTCGAGCTGAATGCGACCCGCATTTTACTAAACGACTAGTTCGTAGTCTGTGCAGGTCACACGGAGCGCTGTGCTAGCGCCGCGCTCCACTCTACTTCACAGCGGATAAGGGGCCATGGACGGCTGACGCGCTAAGTTAATACGAACTTATGGTGGAATTTACCTTTGTGAACGACCCACCCCAACGCCCGCGTCCGTCCTTCGGTACACTCAGGGTAGGCGTACAAACAGGGGCAGGGCATGTCCGGAATATTGGGAACAAATTTTTCAGGGGTCCACTGGCGGGATGTAACAGATCGTCATGCGGCGGTGACGCGGGCCCGGGTAGCACGCGACACGTTGATGCACCGCGGCGCAGATTTTGCCGGGGACTGGTATGACGACCGTCTGTATCTTGGCCATACCGAGCAGGCTGAACTCGACTCGGATGTTGTCGGTCGGTTGCCGTTAGCGGCTAGCGACGGCAGCGTAACCGTGTCCCTTGATGGTTACCTCAGCAACGCTCAAGAGCTGCGTGGCGAGCTTGCTAAAGCACACGCATTCCAAGGCAACAGCGGCAGCGAAGTTGTTCTGCAGGCCTATCTGCAATGGGGTCTTGAGGTAATGTTGCAGCGGCTACGTGGTGGGTTTGCACTCGCTATTTATGATCGCAGCAACGCTCGGCTATTGCTCGTTCGCGACGCGCTAGGCGCGAAGCCTCTCTATTATCTGCACGAAGATTCATCTGGCAGTCTTATGTTTGCTTCGGAGCTGAAAGGCATTGAGGCGCTGGCGGAACCGTCGTTGTTGACGATCGATCATACGGCGATCTACGACTACCTTACGTATCGGTATATTCCTGCTCCGAAGACGCTCTATACCCAGGTACGAAAGTTGGCTGCGGGCCATTGTCTGAGCATTGATCTCGATACCGGGCACTCTTCCATGCAGCGGTTTTGGGAGCTGCCAGAGGTGGATTCGGCAAGCTACGGCAGTAGTGAAGAATTTGTTGAGCGGGGCCGCGAGCTGTTAAGTGCAGCCGTTGCGAACCGTGCCGCCGGACTCCCGAGCGTCGGCGGTCTGTGTCAGCGCGGTACCGGTTTTGCTGACTGGCTGAACACTCACCAACCGAGCGTGCGCCCACTAACACTGGCTGTGAATGCGACCGATCAGCGATCTGAGTTGTCTGATCAACAGCTGCGCGGTCGGTTCGATGAACCGTTTGCAGACATCCGTTTTTCAGATCGGGAAGACGCCTTACTGCAAATGCGCGGTTCTGTGGTGAGTGCCGTGACCGACATTGGCGCGCAGGTTATATTTGGTACTGCCCGGCGCTTCGTTCGGGCTGGGCGCCAAGGCTCGGGCACTGTGGGCTGGCTCAAGAGTAAGCTGGGTGGCAAGCGCAACAGCGCGAACGACGGCACCGATGCCTCGACGTCAGTCATTGATATTTTTCACGGCTATGCGCGCGAATTGGGCGGGCTTGCGGCACCTGATAAAGACGCACAGAAGAGCGCCTGGGAAATTCCAGCGGATTACAACGACTATTGGCACTTTCAGCAGTTTTATCGGGCCGACCTGCCACGCACTCTGAGGTTTCAGCGGCTAGATCTACAGACCCTTGTGCCAGAGCACCAACTGACCCAACTTGACCGGCAGGCACTTCGCTTCGGCATTGAAGCGCGCGCGCCGTTACTCGATCAGGATCTGGTGAGTTGGTTGCTGTGTGCGCCGGCCGAGTTACGCAGTCCGCAGTTTGATGTGCAGTCCGCCCTTTTTGGTGCCGCTGAGGTCAGCCAACCTATGCTCGAACGACTGAAGAAATCGGTAAAAGGCGCTGCACAGTTACTGCCAGGCACTCGACCCAGTCCAGGCGACACGGCACTTGGAACGCTCGAGGCGCTCCAGCAGCGCTTCCCCGAGATTGATCTGGGTTGAGTCGCTTGCAAAGCGGCGACCGGGCACAGACACTGCGCGCGCGATGCGGGTACTTCATATTACAAGCGGTCTGGGTGCAGGCGGTGCTGAGCGCAGTTTGCTGCAGTTGGTGCGTGCCTGTGACTCAGTGTCCCTGGCGGCATCAGACGCTGGCCTAGGCGACCCGTCGGAAGCCAATTTGATGCGGGTAGCCAGCCTGACCAGCGCGGCTGATCTGGCGCCGCAGTTTGCCTCGCCACCTGCTGTGTTTGATGTGAAGACCGGCCTTTTCGCCGCTCTTAACGACCTAATGGCGTATGCTCGCGACTATGCTCCAGATGTAATCCAAGGTTGGATGTACCACGGTAACCTGGTTGCGTCCTATATCGGCTGGCGACTTGGCGTGCCGGTGATCTGGTCGATCCGTCATTCTCTCGAGCAGCCCAAGGCCGAAGCCCCTGGGCTGAAGCTTGTTATTCGATTGGGACGCATGGCCTGCTACGAACCGAAGCGGGTGGTATATAATTCGTACTCGGGCTGGAGTACTCATGCGAGCTTTGGTTACGGTAAAAAGCCATCGATGATCATTCCCAACGGCGTCGACATTAACTATTTTTCTTCATACCTGCATTCGGCCACCGCATCGACTCCGTCGAGTGGCGCCTTTGCGCGTACCCCATCTGTCCCAGTGTTGGGATGTGTTGCACGCTTTCACCCGATGAAAGGCATTGCGACCTTGCTCACGGCACACGCGGCAATGCAATCTGAGTTGCCTTGCGAGCTCATGCTTGCGGGCAGCGGCATGACGGATGATAACGCAGACCTGTCGGCGCTCATCGCTCGTGTTGGTTGCCCTGAGCGAGTGACCCGGTTGGGCTTAGTCGATGCGGTCGCGTCTGTGTATACACAATTCAGTGCGTTGGTTTTGCCCTCTCTTTTTGGCGAAGGTACACCAAACGTGTTGCTTGAAGCGATGGCCAGCTCGGTACCCGTTGTTGCAACTCGGGTTGGCGACGCGCCACGATGTATTGGCGCTGATGAGTGGCTGGTTGCGCCTGGCGATTCTGCTGCGTTGCGCGAAAAATTACTGGCGGTGTTGAATCTCGACGCCGCGGAGCGCGAGGCACTCATCGACAGCAACCTGCAGCACCTGCGCTCAAACTACTCACTTGATGTCTGTCACGATCGCTATCGTGCGCTCTATAACGAAGTACATACGAACTTTTCAGCGCCCACCAGCTTCGGTGCGACGCCGTGAAAATTGTTTATGTCGTAAACGAAGCAAGCTTCTTTTTGTCGCATCGACTGTGGCTCGCACGAGAAGCACTTGATCGTGGCGCAAACGTGGTGCTGATCTGTGGGGAAAATACGGGTGAGCATCGTCTGGAAGAGCACGGTATTGATCATGTCACGGTACCTATGTCGCGCAGTGGCACTAATCCGATTGCCGAGCTGCGCACCTTCTTTAAGTTGCTGGCTCTGTATAAAAAGTTACAACCTGATCTGGTGCACCACGTCACCATAAAGCCAGTACTTTATGGCACGGTTGCCGCGCGATTGGCCGGTGTTGCCGGTGTTGTAAACGCCGTTCCGGGTATGGGCTTTGTGTTTACTCGTCGAGGTAACCGTGCACGCATACGGCGCTGGCTAGTTTTTCAGTTATACCGATTTGCCATGTCGCACCCCAACATGCGGGTGATTTTTCAGAACCGCGAAGACCGCGGGGCATTTCTGTCGAATTCACTGGTTGAGCGCGAGCAGGTGGTGCTCATTCGAGGGTCAGGCGTAGATCTAGAAGCGTTTGAGGCGACACCCGAACCTCAGACCAACGAGATTGTCTTTGTGTTGATCGCGCGCATGTTGCGTGACAAGGGCGTTGGCGAATTTGTTGAAGCCGCCAAGCGGCTACGCAGCAACTACTCCAACTGGAATTTTTGGTTGGTCGGTGACGTTGATCCCGGTAATCCGACCTCGCTTACCGTCGATGAGTTGATGGCCTGGGATTCTGAAGGTGTGATCCATTGGTTGGGACACCGTGAGGACGTTTCCGAAGTACTCAAACTTAGCCATGTGCTGGTGCTGCCATCCTATTATCGCGAGGGTCTGCCAAAGACATTGCTTGAAGCCGCGGCATCACAACGGGCGATTATTACGTCTCGAGTGGCGGGCTGCCTTGAGGTGGTTACTGATGGAGTGACCGGCCTTGTTGTTGAACCTAGAGATGTTGAAGACCTGACGGCCGCCATGGTTCGTATGGGCAACGACGCCGGATTACGGGCACGCTTGGCTCGAGCCGCGAGATCTAAGGCCGAGGCGGTGTTCCGGGTAGAAGATGTGGTGCGCGATACCTTTGTGGTTTACCAGCAATTGTTAAGGCGACCGTTGACCAAGCCAGAGCGGCAAGCCGCTTCGCGCGAGCAATCGCGTTAGCGTTCGGAGCCGCCGCTTTGAGCTTAGTTGACAGCGCGGACATCTGGCTTGCTCTTGTTGCCCTCGGCAGTTTTATTGTCACTACTGCGTTGCTCGCTGGTTGGTTGAAGTTTGGCGCGAACAGAGCGCTCCTCGCAATGCCGAATGCCCGCAGCTCGCACAGTCTGCCGACCCCGACAGGCGGTGGGGTGGCGATCGTGGTGGTCTTGTTGGCCGTATTGCTGGGCTATTTTGTACTAGGGGTTAACACCGCCGGATGGCTTGCTGGTGGTGGGCTCGGCATTGCACTGCTGGGATTGGCAGATGACGTGCTGGAGCTCTCGGCTCGTCTGCGCTTGTTACTCCAGTCGGTGATTGTGGCTACGGTGCTGTGGGTGCTGGGTGCCGTTGAGGCGCTCAGCACTGAGCCTGTATCCGGCGGCATGGCGCAGCTGACTGAGCCTCTGATTTGGCTTGTCTTGCTGCTTGGCCTGACCTGGTTCATCAACCTGTTTAATTTTATGGACGGCATCGATGGCATCGCCACCGCGCAAAGCGGCAGCTATTGTCTGGCGGCGCTGTTCTTTATGCTGGGTGACCCCGGGTGGCTAAACGGCGTGCTTTGGGCCGGAGTGGCGACGAGCCTTGGATTTGCTGTCTTCAACGTTGCGCCCGCCCGCATATTCATGGGGGACGTAGGCAGTGCTTTCTGGGGCTACCTCATTGGTTTGTTGGCCCTGCAGCTGGCGTTTGTTGGTGGGCTACCGTTCGTCGCGAGTTTGGTGCTGTTGAGTGCCTTCTGGTTTGACGCCAGTTACACCCTTTGTGTGAGAATCGTCACAGGTCAAAAATTCACGCAAGGGCACAGAAGTCACCTCTACCAGCGATTGGCTGACCGCTTTGGGCATCGACACACCACGGCGGGTTATCTCGCCTTATTTGTGTTCTGGCAGTGGCCATTGGTGTGGTGGTGCCGGTCAATGTATCTGGTTGATCTTAGTGCAGCTGGGGTCGCTGGTATGAGCGGCCAGGTGGGCCACCAAGGCTGGGCCGTGCTGGATTTGCGCCTCTGGTGGATCGTGCTGCTGGCCTGTGTGCCCTTAGCTTTGGGGTGTGTTGCGCTCAAGGCCGGTCAGTTGGTGGATGCCAGTAGCAATAAATACAATTAGCGCCATAATTCATCTAAGGGAACAAGGATTTAGCCCGGATTGGGCCGGCTAGCAGAATGAACAGACGCCTCAGACACAATGCCGCTGCGCGATTTGCAGCACGGGCCAGCCGCGGTTTCTCGTTGCGGAGTCGCGTGCTCGATAAGCTCGGCCGCCGCCAGAAGCAAGCCATTGCGGTAATGACAGATAGCGTGGCTTTGCCCCTGGCTCTGTGGGCTGCCTTTGCGTTACGTTTAGGCCAGATTAACCCTGAGGTGGCGCATTTTTGGCCCGCTTTTGTGGTGGCTGCTCTGGTCTGTATTCCGGTGTTTGGCCGCCTCGGTTTGTATCGACAGGTGGTGCGCTTTGTTGGTCCTGATGCCTTCTTCACGGTGGTCAAGGGTGTAACCGTCACCGGTCTGGTGATTGCAGCAGTTGCTTACCTCATTCCCTTGCGAGGCTTTCCTCGTTCCGTGCCGATCATTTTCTGGATGCTGGCGCTGGCCTATGTCGCGGGCACTCGTTTTGCCGTTCGAGGGTTGTTCACCTGGCGGTTGCATAGCGAAGGTGTTCGCGTGCCGGTAATTGTTTGGGGCGCGGGTTCTAACGGCGCTGAACTGGTACGCGCTTCTCGCACTCAAGCGCTGCTGGAGGTGGTTGCGTTTATTGATGACCAGCCCGCGGTGCAGGGTAACTACATTGATGGCGTGTTTGTGTATCCGCCAGAGCAATTGGCTTACGTACTCGAGAAAGAACGAGTCCGCGAAGTGTTGGTTACGGTATCGAGTGTGGCGACCTCGAGGCGAGCTCGAATACTGCGCACGCTGGAACCTCACGCGGTCCACGTTCGACTCATTCCTGATATGACAGAGCTTCTGTCGGGGCGCGATTCATTGTTGAATGCGCGTGAAGTTGAAGTACAAGATTTGCTAGGGCGCGATGCCGTAGAGCCGCTCACTCACCTGTTGCGTGGCTCGGTAGAAAATCAGTCCGTCATGGTGACGGGCGCAGGCGGTTCGATTGGTTCTGAATTATGTCGGCAAATCGTTGCGCAACGGCCAAGCACACTGGTAATGCTCGACCAGTCAGAATTTGGGCTGTATGAAGCGCATAAACAGATGATGGAAATCACCCGGCGGCTCGAGTTGCCGGTGACCATTGTGGCGGTGCTAGGCTCGGTGACTAACCGCGCGCTGATGGAGCGCACCATGATTAGCTATAGCGTTAACACGGTTTATCATGCAGCCGCTTACAAGCACGTTAGCCTTGTCGAACGTAACGTGATTCCAGGCATCATGAACAACACCTTTGGCACCCTCTACGCAGCCGAAGCAGCCATCAACGCCAAGGTCGACAACTTCATTCTCATCAGCACTGATAAGGCCGTGCGCACGACCAGTGTTATGGGCGCGACCAAGCGGCTGGCCGAGATGGTATTGCAGGCTCTGCAAGAGACGACCCAGCGCACCACCTTCTCGATGGTGCGGTTTGGCAACGTACTGGGTTCCTCTGGCTCGGTTGTTCCCTTGTTTCTTGAGCAGATCGAGCAGGGTGGCCCGGTTACGGTCACCCATGCGGAAGTTACCCGTTATTTCATGACTATTCCCGAGGCGGCGCAGCTGGTGCTACAGGCCTCCAGTATGGCCAAAGGCGGTGATGTGTTTTTGCTCGACATGGGCACACCCATCCGTATTTTGGATCTGGCCAAACGCATGATTCGCCTGAAAGGCTTTCGACCTAAAACTGAAGAGGCGCCTGACGGCGATATCGCAATTGAGATCACCGGGCTGCAGCCAGGTGAGAAGCTCTACGAAGAGCTATTGATGGGCGAGGCTGCGGCAGGAACTGACCACCGTAAGATCATGCGGGCTGAGGAAGTGTTTGTGCCCTGGGCTGAATTGCGCGGTGCGCTGAACACGCTCGAGCAAGCCTGTGAGGCCTATGACTATGAGGCGATCCGCCTGTTCGTGGATAAGCTGGTTGATGGGGCTGACCTGTCCGAGCAGCTTGTTGATCTCACCAGCTCGGTTGTTGCTGATAGGGAGGGCGCTGACGTTGTGCCCTTTCGTCCTGGCGAGCGCTGATACTTTGTTAACAGGCTGCTAGACTGCGCGAATGCTAGACAGTGAAGAACGATTGGTAGAGCGAATGTGGGTGAAGTTTTCCGTTGGGAAGACCGTCACCAACTCGGTGTGCAGCGACTTCTTTTTCACCATGATTCGTTCCCAGCGCAGCCTCAGTCACCTCAATGCGTTTGAAGTGCTCGACACTATTGTTAACTGTGA
This sequence comes from Pseudomonadales bacterium, assembly GCA_023300545.1. Lineage (GTDB taxonomy): Bacteria > Pseudomonadota > Gammaproteobacteria > Pseudomonadales > Azotimanducaceae > JALZVT01. Next base: position 2,536 of record JALZVT010000088.1, on the reverse strand, counting down.
GCTGCCTGCCGGTCATGCGCAAAGAAAGCCCCCCAAGAACCAACCGCTGCCTACGGTAGAGGTTCCGGTGACTCGGGAAGAGCCGGCTTAGTCAGCTAGTTGGGCGAACACTCTTTCGGTAATCTCCAGTACTTCGTCGATCACGGCTTCATCATGGGCGAGCGACAAAAACATATTGTGCCAGGGGTGCAAATACAGACCTTCATCTAAGGCCAGTGCGGTAAAGCGGAAGCCCGTCTCGAGCTTAGGGTCATCATCAAATAACACCATTGGCATGCATCCCGGTCCGGTTTGGCGCAGCTTAAAGTCCGCAGCCTGGGACTGTCTGTGCCATCCAGTCCGTAATCGGTCGCCGCTGGCTTTTAGTTTTGCGGGCAGGTCCACTTCGTTGGCGACGCGCAGTGTTTCGAGCCCAGCGGCCATTGGCGCGGCTTCAAACCAGAAAGAACCGGTCGCATACACCTGCTCCGCACCGTTTCTAAACTTGTCGTTACCAAGCACGGCAGCCAAAGGGTGACCATTGGCAATCGCCTTGCTCCAGGCTGAGATATCCGGCTCTACCCCAAGATGAGCCCAGCTGCCGGCGAGCGACAGGCGCAGGCCGGCGCGCACTTCATCTAGAATTAACGCTGCCCCCGTTTTGTCGCACAGCGCGCGAGCTGCCTGGACGAACTCGATTGTCGGCTCGGCTTGGTCCCGAAAGGCGTCGTGCAAAAATCCAGAAGCCACAACGCCTGCCAGGTCATCACCGGCTTGGGCCGCCGCGGCTGTGAGGCTTGCGACATTGTTGAATTCGTAGTGCAGCAGGTGGGCCCGATCTTCGGCCAGCACGCCAGCGGGCGCGGGTGTACACCAGGGCGCCGCGCCATGATAAGCGCCTTTAGCAACGAGTATTTTGCGTTTGCCCGTGGTGGCTCGGGCAATGGTTACGCTGAGTGTGGTGGCGTCTGTACCATTCTTGCCAAACACGCACCATTGGGCGTGCGCAAATTGCCGAACCAGCGCTTCGGCAAGATCGACTAGCACTGGGGCCGGAGCGGTAGCCGTATTGCGCTGTTTACGTTGGGCATCTGCCGCCGCCTCAACCGAACGGTGTCCATAGCCGAGTAACATTGGACCAAACGCGCACATCAGGTCGATGTAGCGATTGCCGTCGGTGTCCCATAAGTGCACGCCATCCGCACGCTCAATAAACTGCGGGTAGCCGGCAGGCATACGGGCTTGAACCGACATATGCCCGTACATGCCGTTGGGTATGACGGCCTTTGCCCGCGCTACGAGTGCCTGGTCATTTTTGTTGGTACGGTTGGTCACACAGACTCCATAGGTAGGCTTGGTTTCGACCCAGCTTACAGGGCACCATGGTGCCAGAACAGATACTCGCTCAGGCCGGTCTGATGCCTGTCTGCCACCCACCTCAAGGAGAGCATCGTCATGTCCAACCCCACTATATGGTCCCCCATCTGTGACCTTATGGGCATCAAGGTGCCGATATTTGGTTTTGCGCATTCGGTGCACGCAGTCGCTGCGATCACTAACGCGGGTGGTATTGGTGTCTATGGTGCAACCCGGCGTTTTCCGCATGAGATCACCGCTGAACTTGAACAGATTAGATCGCTTGTTGGTGACAAACCTTTTGGGGTTGATCTGGTGTTGCCGCCCGGTATGCCAGAGCACGATTCGCGGGCAGAAATTGAAGCTGAGATACCTCAGGCGCACAAAGAGTTTGTGGCCGAGGCCATTGCAGAATTTAAGGTGCCGGAGGCGAGCGAACCGGGTATGCGCACGCGCTTTATTCGCAGCAAAGAAATTGAAGATGCCCAACTGCGTGCTGTGCTGGATTCTAGTGTTGATCTGTTTGCCTGCGGTATTGGCGCACCAAGAGATGCGGTGCAGGAAGCTAAGTCGCGAGGTAAAACAACGCTCGCCCTGATTGGTGCACCACATCATGTAGAGCGCTCTCGGGCGGCGGGCGTTGATATTATTGTGGCGCAGGGCTACGACGCTGGCGCGCACACCGGTCCTATTGGTACCTATTCGCTGGTGCCGCAGATTGTCGATGCCGCTGGCGACATCCCCGTTCTTGTTGCGGGTGGTGTCGCAACCGGTCGACACATCGCGGCGGCGATGGCGATGGGCGCGCAAGGTGTCTGGATGGGGACTGCCTGGTTGCTCACCGATGAACATATGGATCACATGCACCCGGTTAACGTTGAGAAGCTGGCCGCGGCAGGCAGTGGCGATACGGTGATTTCGAGGTCAGAAAGCGGGAAAACATTTCGGATGGTGCGCTCGGGCTGGAGCGAGTTGTGGGAGCGCCCGGATGCACCAGAACCTTTGAAAATGCCCTTTCAGGATGTGTTAGTGGGTGATTTGCTGGGCGCTATTGATGAGCATGATGTCGAGCCACTGATACATTCTGGGGCAGGGCAGAGCATCGGTTACTTTGACCGAGTACGGCCGGTACAGGATGTTATGGATGAGCTTGTTCAGGACGCGAGCCGTGCGTTGGCATTGCAAGCGAGTTTTTTGAAGT
>JALZVT010000087.1 GCA_023300545.1 Pseudomonadales bacterium | reverse complement strand
ATCAGATTATCGATGCCAAGGCCCCACAGTGCTGACATTAGATGTTCAACAGTGGAGACGTTGGCGCGGCCTTCCGCGATGCTCGTGGACAGGCAGGTATCACTGACGCGATTAGCTTGCGCTGGTACGCAGGGATGCCCAGCCAGGTCCATACGAACAAAGACAATGCCCGTGTTGGCGGCGGCAGGACGCAGAGTCATTGCGACCTTATCTCCGGTGTGAACACCGATGCCGATGGCGTGGACTGACGATTTTATAGTTCTTTGAAGCAACATATTTGCTTTATCCAACGTTTTCATACGTTTAGGAGGCGCACTATACGTAAGCGCCCGGCTTTTGAACAGTGAATATGAAGAGATTATGGAGATTTTTACTGAATATTCCCTGAACCCTGCAGTGTTTCTGCATTTTTTGCGTCAAATTGCTCCATTTTTCGCAGGTTTCTTGGCATAACAGCTGAATCCACTAGATCAAAAGTGAAGAACCATTGATTTTCTGCCTGCCAAAACTCTGACTTCCGCTCTACGGGAAAGTGCCGACTATCACGATATAATTTCGCCATGATCATGCTCTCCACTTCGGCCTGCCCGGCCCTCTATTCACTGCCTCGCTAATGGCAGCTCCTTTGTTAATGGTAGCCCCGATGATGGCGTGGACCGATCGTTTCTGCCGGCGCCTGCACCGCTGCTATAGTCCAAATGCCCGCCTGTACACCGAAATGGTGACTACCGGCGCCCTGCTGCATGGCCCAAGCGATCGACTGCTGCAATTTGTGCCGGCCGAACAACCGTTGGCACTCCAACTAGGTGGTTGCGATCCGGCCGACTTAGCCGCCTGTGCAGTGATTGCTCAGGAATCAGAGTTTACGGAGGTCAACCTGAATGTCGGCTGTCCGTCAGATCGCGTGCAGAACGCTAGAATAGGCGCCTGCCTCATGGCCGAAGCACAGCTGGTTGCTGATGGTTGTGCCGCCATGCAAGCCGCCTGCGACCTGCCGATAACGGTAAAGTGTCGTCTGGGCATCGACGACTTCGACAGCGACGATTTTTTGTTCGACTTCATTGATACGGTGGCCGCGGCGGGTGTCACCGAGTTTTCGGTGCACGCCCGAGTTGCGATACTCAAAGGCCTGTCACCTGCACAAAACCGCAGCGTGCCGCCACTGAATTACGACCGCGTGGCTCGCCTCAAAGCACGTAACCCAGAACTCACACTGGTGTTAAATGGGGGGCTGGACAGCCTTGATGGAGTTCTTCAAGCCATCACCCAGACCGGCTGCGACGGCGTGATGATCGGTCGCGCTGCGTATCACAATCCGTGGCTGCTGGCCGAACTCGAACACGCTTGGTACGGCACCCCGATGCCCACTAGCCGCCTAGCGCCGATCGCTGGGTACACCGAGTTTGTGCAGCAGGAACTGTCGCAAGGCACTCGCCTGCACAGCATCACCCGACATATGCTCGGCATTGCATCAGGAATGTCCGGAGCGCGCGCGTATCGGCGCTACCTCAGCGACATGGCCAACAAACCCGACGCTAATATTGAGACGCTCAACCACGCTCTTGGCTTAATTAAAACGGATATCGCTCCTGCACTATGTTGAATGCTCTGAAAAAACTATTTGCGCTTGATCCTGCTGCCGGCGGCGCGGGCGTTACTGAACCCGATGCGCAGCACCTGCTGCCGGCGGCAGCCGCAATGCTGTTGCTTGAGGTCGCCTGGGCAGATCACAACATGAGCGACGACGAAATAACGCTTATCGAGCAAAGCCTGCGACGACTGTTCGATTTACACGAACCCTTTGTCGCTCAATTGGTTAATGATGCGCGCGAAAAACACGATGACAGCGTGGGCGTGTACGACTACACCCGCACTCTCAATGACGCGTTAGAAGAAGAAGAAAAATTTCAGCTACTGGTGCAGCTGTGGCGCTTGGCACTAAGCGACAGTGCTCTGCATGCGCTAGAAGAACACGTTATTCGACGTATCAGCGAGTTGCTCTACGTCTCCCACACAAGATTCATTGCCGCAAAGCAGCAAGCACGAGCACAATCGAGTTAGCCCAGTCTGCCCTGAGGTTTGCCGCGGGCTCGGGGCGTTTCGTCCAGCGCTTCAAGCTGTGTAACCAAGTCACGAAACTGGTCTGCATTGGCGGGGTTCAACGACATTAACACTCGATGTGCCTCGAGCACTCGCCGCCGCGTATCGTCTTCGCTGGGTTCATTCGCCTCGAGGGCACCCAACGGGGTGACGGCGGAATAATCGGCAAACTCAGAGCCCGCCGGTTCGAACAAATCATCGATGCCAAGGCTAGTTAACGACCGCAGAACATCTGCACTGTTGCACACTAAAATTGGCCGTTGCGCGGTCTTGTTGCGGGCTTCTTTAGCCAGCTTTGCGAGTATGCCCAGCGACGTTGAGTCGAGGCCCTGAGCCGCTGACAGATCAACCACCACCGCCGTAAAATTCGGATCATCGAACATTCTGTGCAGAAACTCGTCGATAGCGACGCATAGCGTAAGTCGCACATCACCTTCAAACCGCAGCAAATAGGTGCCATCGTGATTGGCCACCATGATCTTCCCACGACTGTTCATGCATGGCGCTCCAGAGTAAACCAGCTGACGTCATCCACCCCACCTGCGCTAGGTACCACCCCAAGCGTTGACCAAAATTCGGTGAGTGGCGCAGCCGTGGCCTTAGCCAACCGTTGCTCTTTTTCATCCAGAGACGACTCCGTAAGCCACTCCAATATTCCGTCTGTAACAACCGTCAAACGATCGCCGATCGCAAAGGACAACAACTGCTCTGGGTAGTTATCGGCCTCAAACAGCCCCAACGCCTTACCGGCAATTTCTAGACTTGTCGTTCTGGGTGGGTTGTTTAGCCCAGACGCTGCAGAGCTGTCTGCGTTGGCAGCTGATAAAAACGGCTGCGGAAAAAAACCTGCACTAGCGAGACTCAAGCAACTGGCTTCAAGATCGATCACGCCGACCAATGCGCAAACGTGGCGATCAAGATCAATCGCCAACAATTCGGTGTTTAGCTGGCTCAAGAGAGACCCGGGTGTTGGTTTGGTTTGGGCTGGAACACGAGACACAAAACTTTTTAGCGCGACAGTGACAAGTGCCGCGCTGGCCCCGTGCCCTGCAACATCTGCAATCAAAAACGCGACGTGATTTCCAGGCAACGCCACAAAGTCGATAAAGTCGCCGCTGAGCTCACCCGCACCGTAGAGCTCATAGCGAAGCGTAAAACCGGCAAATTGCGTTGGGGTTATCGGCAACATTCGCCGCTGCATAACACCCGCCGCCTGCTGCTCTTTTAGCAATTGTGTGGACGTTTCTGCGCGCATAACTCGGGCTACGTACGACCGCTGTGCGTGCGACAGTAATTGCGAAAAAGATGACGGCAATAATGAAAATCGAGATTTAACACAGACGGGCCGAACGGCTTATGAATTGACGTGATAGTACAGCTGCAACGGGGCCGGACGTTACACCGGTTGTAAATATTCGGCAACACAATTGCAAGAATTCTGTAGGCGCAACCCACGTCTTGTAACTACTCGACTTCCCAGTCGTCTTCTTCATCAAGGTCGTCGTCGAAATCGTCGCTAAGGAAGGGGTCATCCTCAACTTCACCATCGTTTACCAAAAACTGGCGGCGCTGCAAGACAGCGTCACGCAGAAACAGGTATTTGTCCCCTGATACCAAAGCGTCAGCGCCCAAAAGCCCAGCGCGTAAGTCGATCACAGACACCGCGGTAATGATGACTCGGGTTTGAGTATCACTAAACAACAGTGCCGGATTGGTGAATGTGCCGATCAGTGAGCCAACCGCATCGGTGACCGTTGTCGAACCGCGAAAGGGCAAGACAATGTGTGGCCCAGGGGCAACACCCCAAGTCTGCAGTGTTTGACCAAAATCTTCGTTGTGCGCAACCATTCCCATTTTGGTCGCTGGGTCGAACAGCCCACCGATGCCGAGTGTCGTGTTGACGGCAAACCGGCCAGTATCGCTAAGAGCGCTACGGCCCTTACCTTGTAACAGTTGATTGAGCGCAACAACGGGCGTGCCAAAGTTCACCAGTGCATTATGAATACCCTGACGAGCAAAGCGGGGCACAACCTTGGTGTACCCCTTAGCTATGGGCCGAAGCAGAATGCGGTCGAAGAAGTCATTAACCGCAAAGCTCTTGCGATTAATGTTCTCCCAAGGGTCGATGTCTTCGGCACTAACCGCTATGGGCATCACTAACAGTGCAATCAGGGTAACTCGCAACGCGGCCGAGACGCTTGCAGCCCCCCTACCTTTCAGCGGTTTGACGGTTTTTTTATGGTTGCTCATTACACTGCTCATTACACTGTTTACTGGATGGTTGACGAGACGATTCATCCTTGCGCTTTTTCCAACGCTGCTGCCGGCCCTAGAACTATATCTGCTCCACGCAGAGTTTTAAGCGTTGCCAACATTTTTTCCTCGACCTGGACTGCCGTCAAATTAGGTATCTCTTCGCTCATGTGGTCGATGCACTCACGCAAACTACCCTCGCCGCCTAACAATTCGAGAAAACGCGATGTTGTCGGGTCTGATTCCATAAACCGAACTTTATCGCTCCGGTCGCGGAACACAATGAGGAACGTAGGAGACTGCTCGATAGCACTTTTATTACCCGGACCAATCGTGTGGACCGGCCAATGGTATCCCAGCGACCAGATAAGTGGTGAAACGACCCACCGAGAACTCATGAAATCGCCATTTGGATCCACTTGATCCCAGGGCAATTCAAGATCAGCGACGTCTAACGCTAACTCAACCCATTCGTAGTGACACAGCTCCAACAGCCACGGCGGATCATTCTGGGTCGCGATCAAATCCGGCGCAGCTCGAGTGGCTGAGAGATACTCCATAAACTCTTGGGGAATCTCCAAAAAGTAGGGCGACGTGGCTTTGTGACGATGTAGGTAATCCCGCACCAAGGCTTGCCAGTCTTCATCGCTGAAGGTTGCCCTGGTCACTGGAAAGGTCGTAGAGAGAAAATTCTCAACGTTATTGAACAATAACTCTGTATAGATCTTCATTCGTCGGGGTTCTACCCCCTTCGGAATTCCATTGATCTGCGGATTGCGAACGTGAGCGGTAAAATCCAGCTGTAGTTCGCGAAAGTCGGGCAGATTGCTGCCTTTACGCATTAGCCACCCGCGCACCAGCAGTAGGGCCGACGTAAACGCTGGCATCTCGAGGCAAAAACGCGGCCTGACGCTCGGCAGTGGCTGCTCTTGTTTGCGCGGCTTTTACTTGGTCCACCTCTTGTTTCAGGCCTGCAAGCCCCGGAAAGTTGAAATCTCGCTCGAGCAACGTTGGAAACACACCATGCACGGCATAAGCGTGATCCAGCAACGACCAGACGTCATTGGTGATCGCAGACCCGTGGGTATCAACGCGCAAATCGTCTGCTTCCACGTAGTGACCGGCGATATGCCCGTAAGCAATTCGCTCGCTGGTCAACCGCGAGATATAGTCTTTGGCATCAAAGTTAAAGTTAACCGAGTTAACGTAGACGTTATTCACGTCAATCAATAGATCACAGTCGGCTTCAGCCACTACTGCGTTCACAAACTCAATTTCGCTGAGTTCATCTGACTGCGCAACATAGGCCGAAACGTGCTCGAGCACGATGCGCCGCTCAAGAATGTCCTGCACCTGTTTGACGCGGTCCGCGACATAGGTCACGGCTGACTCAGTAAAGGGAATTGGCATTAGATCGTAGAGATGCCCGTCGTCGCTGCAATAGCTCAGATGTTCGCTGTAACAACGCACGTTGAACCGATCAAGGAACTCTCGAACATCTTTCAGAAAGCTGACATCAAGCGCACCTGGAGAACCGATGGACAGGCTCAGGCCATGGCAAAGCAACGGAAACCGCTCAGCGTACGCAGCGAACTCACGGCCGAACCGCCCGCCAACGCCAATCCAGTTTTCCGGAGCGACTTCGAGAAAGTCGAAATCGGCCGTATCGGTGTCTTTCAGATCTCGCAGCAAACCTCGTCGCAGGCCTAGGCCGGCGCCACTCACGGGATAACGTTGCGCTGTCGTCATGTCGATCTTGCTCCAAGCCGAAAAAAAAGAGGCGCCGAACTAACGACACCTCTTTTTTGGATTGAACCTGCTCCCAGCGTTAGCCGTAGAGCCGATTCAAGCGCTTAGCGGGCGCCGCATTTGCCTTCGCCACATTTGCCTTCAGCGTCTTTCGACTCGCCGCATTTACCTTCGCCGCATTTGCCTTCAGCGTCTTTCGACTCACCGCATTTGCCTTCGCCACATTTGCCTTCAGCGTCTTTTGACTCACCGCATTTGCCTTCGCCGCATTTGCCTTCAGCGTCTTTTGACTCGCCGCATTTGCCTTCGCCGCATTTGCCTTCGCCACATTTGCCTTCAGCGTCTTTCGACTCGCCGCATTTGCCTTCGCCACATTTGCCTTCAGCCTCGGCTTTAACGGCAACGTCATAGCCGTCAACCAATTCTGTCGCAGCCACTGAGGTATCAGCGGTGTCTGTGCTACAAGCGCTCGCCAAGGTGGCGACAAAAGCGGTACCGACCGCGGCAGCGATTGGCTTCATTCTCTGGTTCAATGTCTGCATTTTGATGTTCTCCAGATAGGGCACCTTGCTGTGCACCACCTTCTTAAGTCATTTAGGTTCAGTTATATAACTAGCTTTAACCGGGGATCGCATCCATCCCCTAGGCCCTAGTTTAACCCGGATGAACGCCGTCTGAATATATGAGACACACTTCACTGACAAAGGTTCCTCCGCTGTCCCGAAGTACGCTGTGTTACCGCAATCCAAGCCGGGTCTCGATATCTTCCAGCCGCCGCCGAAATTTTTTGTCGGACATTCCGTTATGAAGCGCCAGGGGCTGGGCAAAGAGCGACAGTCGCCATTCTTCGTAGGCCAACCATAGATTGTCCATATCCGCCGGACTCGCGCCCTGCCCAGAGCTGCTGCGCTGGGCCTCCTCGGCCCCCAGGAGCCGCGCTCGTGCGTCCCCCAGCTTGGCCATTGAAACAGCGTCTTTTGCCACTCTGCCCTGCAGGTGCTCCAGACGGTAACTGATGCCCTGCAAATAACCGGGAGTCGCCTTGAATCTGGCCCAGGGCCGTCCTTCGGGGTAGCCCACCCCAAACAGATCGTCGAGCTGCTGGCGCACATCGTCTACACAGGGCACATACGCTGGCGAACTGAGCGTTTCGAGGGTTCGCGCAATCGCAAACCGCCGCTCTAGCGCCGCCACCAGATCCGCTCGGTAGCTGTTGTAGAAGGCCACCATTTCGCTGCGGGCACCCTGCAGCCGCTGGGTGAACTCGGCGGCATTCACGGGCAGACTTTGCTCCGCAAAATACTTGTTCCAATACAGATGGTTAAGGACTCGGTCTTCAAGCTCTTTCGAGCTTCCAAAGCTGGCGTAGTAGAGACCAAGTTGCTTATTCGAGCGCAACAGCTTGACCAAATGCTTCTCCGTAGAGCTGTCTTGCAGTCGCGCTAGCCGGGGATAGCCAGAACGGTTAAAGCGCGCCGCACTCTGCGCATCAGCACACATAGTCAGCCCAACGCTATCGCCATTGTCTTGCAGAGCCGGATACACCAGCTGTTCGCCCCCCTTACGCAGGTGACGGCGTTGCGGCACGCCGGCGTCAGGAAACGTCGTCAGCCCAGCAACCTCAAACTGGGCTCGCACACTGGCTCCCGACTCAAAGCGCTCGGCGAGCAGTGAGGTTTGTAGCGCGGCCAGGTCACGCCCCTGCCCTAACAACTTACGACGCTTACCACGCACCTGATAATTCACTTGCAGGTGCTCGTCGAGTCGCTCGAGGTCCCAGTCAGCTGGAGTAATGACGACACCAAATTGCTGGTTCAGGCCGTCCGCCAAAGCCACCGCCAGGGGGCCTTGGCGATAAATAGCCGGCGCTCGCAGAATAGGCAGCACTTCCCGAACATGGTCAGGCACAGGCGCAAGCTTGCGCCGTATCCGCTTGGGCAGCGTACGCACCATGGCCTCAACTCGGGCTGGGAGCATACCCGGCACCAGCCACTCGAACGGCTCAGTGACAATGCCAGCGAGTACACCCAGGGGAACGTGAACGTTAACGCCGTCATCAGCTTCACCCGGCGCAAACCGGTAGTTCAGTCTCAATTTAAGGTCAGCAAAGCTCAGTGCGCCCGGGTAGTCTTCTTCCGTCGTGCTGTCGTTGTCGGTGCGCCGAACGTCGGCGCCCCCCATAAACAGTGACTGCAACACCTCGGCGTCTGCCCGCTTCACCCAGACGTTAAGTCGCTTTACGCTGGTGAGCTCGGCAGGTAAACGTTCGTCATAAAAGGCCGTGAGATCGTCGTCGGCTGCAAGTAAATCGCGACGCCGCCCCCGCGCCTCCAGCTCCAACACCTCTCGCACCTGCTCCAGGTTGTGGCGGACAAACTCTGGCGCGTTATCCAAACCTCCTCGCAACAGGCCATCACGCAGGAATAACTCTCGCGCCAATGCGGCATCCACTGGCTCTAAGCGCACGGGCTTGCGCTCAGACAACGTCAGTCCGTAGAGCACCACCCGCTCATAGATCATTGCCTCACCGCGTTCAGGGTCCCAGAACGGTTCACTGTGAGAACGTTTCTGTAGATGTCTAGACGCACTCTCAAGCCAGGCGGGCGTTACTCCCCCAACACAGCGCGCATAAACCCGCGTGGTTTCTGCAATCTCAGCCGCGATGACCCACTTGGGGTTGCGTTGGTGTTGCTGACTACCCGGAAAAATATAGAACCGGCTGCCGCGCGCGCCAAGGTATTGGCCCCGCTCGTCGTGCAGGCCCAACAGACTTAGGGAGCCTGTGATCAACGCCTGATGGATGGTGGCAAAACTGGCTGGCGCTTCAGCGGTTTTAAGCCCCGACTGTTTACACGCACGCAGCAACTGACTGTGCAGGCTGCGCCACTCACGCATGCGTACGTTTGACAGAAAGCGTTTGCTGAACGCCCGCCGCAGCGCTGAACTACCCAACTCTTCGCGCTGTTTCTCGGCCCAGCGCCAGATATTCAAATAGGCCATAAAATCAGAGCGGTCGTCAGCAAACATCTCGTGGGCGGTGTCTGCCGCTTGTTGTTTATCCAGCGGTCGCTCCCGGGGATCCTGAGTGGCCAGCGCACTGGTAATGATGAGCAACTCACTAAGCGAACCAAACTCCGCTGCCGCGACCAGCATGCGCGCCAGTCGGGGATCGACCGGCAACCGCGCCATTTTCTCACCAATCTTGCTCATGGCGTCGCCCTTGAGCGCACCGAGCTCTGTCAGCAACCGCTCTGCATCGGTGATGGCCTTGAGTTGGGGTGGGTTAAGAAACCCAAACGTACGCATATCGCCCAACCGAAAAGCGCGCATTTGCAGCACCACCGCCGCGAGGTTTGAGCGGCGTAATTCCGGCTCGGTAAACGCCTCACGGGCGTTGAAATCCGCTTCCGAATACAGCCGAAAACACAGGCCTGGTGCAATTCGACCACAACGGCCAGCGCGCTGGGTTGCGCTCGCCTGGGAGATCGCCTCTATCGGCAAACGCTGCAGTTTCGAGCGATAGCTGTAACGCGACAGTCGCGCCATTCCCGGGTCAATGACATAGCCAATGTTGGGCACAGTGAGCGACGTCTCCGCCACATTAGTCGACAACACCACTCGAGGCTTGCTACCCGTCTTAAAGACGCGCTGTTGCTCGTTGGCTGACAGCCGTGCGTACAGAGGCAGAATTTCCCAACGCTCACCCAAGAGTGTTCGCAACAGCCTGGCGGTGTCTAAAATCTCGCGCTCACCCGAGAGAAACATCAACACATCCCGAGCAGCCGCATTTGGCTTACGCGCTATCTGATGAAAGCAGTGCTCTAACTGTTCGCTAAAGTCATTGACGTGATCAACGTAACGCACCTCAACGGGAAAGCTGCGGCCACTGACTCGCACAACGGGCGCCTTGCCAAAGTGCTCAGCAAAAGCTGACTCGTCGATGGTGGCACTGGTGATCACCAGGCGCAGTTGCGGGCGGCGCTTGAGCAAGTCTCTGAGATAGCCGAGTAGGAAATCGATATTGAGTGAACGCTCATGCGCTTCGTCGATGATGATCAGATCGTAAGCACTTAGCTCGCGATCATGACGAATCTCAGTCAGCAGAATACCGTCGGTCATCATCTTGACCAGCGTCGCGTCGGAGGCGTGCTCCGAGAAACGGACGCTGAAGCCCACCTGATTGCCCACTTCGACCTTCAGTTCTTCGGCAACCCGATTTGCCACCGCACGGGCCGCCAGACGACGTGGTTGGGTGTGGCCAATCATACCGTCTATGCCAAAACCGGCGGCAAGGCAGATCTTAGGCAACTGTGTGGTTTTACCTGACCCGGTATCACCGGCCACCACCAGAACCTGATGCTCGGCCAGCAACGCTTTTATCTCATCTACGTGAGCTGTGATCGGCAACTCTGCAGGGTAGCTAAGCTGCGGCACTGATTCCCGTCGAGCGTTGCGACGCGCAACTTTTGCCTGCGCGCGCTCGGCGTCCCTAGCAGGGTCTTGCTGAAGGGGATGCGACTGATCCCCCGGGGGCTTGGATTTACGCCGGCGTCGGCGGCGACGCCTCTTTGCAGGAGAATCTGCAGTAGCAACAGGCGCCTGTGCCTCGAGCGAATCGCGAGAATCGGTACTCAGAACACAGGCTCCGCATTACTTGGACAGTGAGTTCATGCCCTCTTCGAGGCCACGAACAGTCAGCGGGAACATATTGCCATTCACCAAATCCTGAGTGAGTGCCACTGACGATGAGTACTCCCAGGTTTCTTGCGGTGTCGGGTTGATCCATACGACCTTTTCGTACACTTCCTTAAAACGATCCATCCAGGCCGTGCCCGGTTCTTCGTTCCAGTGTTCAACTGAGCCACCCGCATGAGTAATCTCGTAGGGAGCCATGGTCGCATCACCGACAAACACAATTTTGTAATCGCCCGAATATTTGTTCAATACATCGAGAGTGGATATCCGCTCGCCCATGCGTCGGCGATTGTCTTTCCACACCGATTCATAGATGAAATTGTGAAAGTAGAAGCTCTCAAGATGCTTAAACTCGGTGCGCGTGGCTGAGAACAGCTCTTCACAGACCTTTACGTGCGCATCCATCGAACCACCGATATCCAAAAACAACAGTACTTTCACCGTGTTCTTGCGTTCGGCCTGCATCTTGATATCGAGCATGCCGCCGTTGTGAGCCGTGGATCGAATCGTATCATCGAGATCGAGCTCTTCTTCGGCGCCGGTACGAGCGAATTTACGCAGACGGCGTAACGCCATCTTGATGTTGCGCGTGCCGAGTTCTACGGAGTCATCGAGGTTTTTAAACTGGCGATCGTTCCAGGCTTTCTTCGCCTTCTTCTTTTTGCCTTTGGCCGGACCATTTGGGCCGTCTTTGCCCTCTCGGTCGGCATCACCCTCTTCGCCGTCTTTACCTTCTTTGCCTTTCTTGGCTTCTTCCGCCGCTTTTTTCTCTTCGTCTTCTTTGGCTTTTTGGAACGCTTCAATGAGCTTTTCTAAACCACCAAGGCTCTTGATCTGCTCAAGCTCTTCAGGACTCAAGGATTTCTCAAACTCGCGGCGCAGCCACTCGTCGGGAATCATTGACTCAAGCATGCCGTGCAGATCGTCGAGGCCTTTGAAATAAGCCGCAAACGCTCGGTCGAACTTGTCGTAATGCTTTTCGTCTTTGCACAGACAGGTTCGCGACAACAGATAAAAGTCGTCGATATTCGCGTACACAAGGCGCTGCTTGAGCGCCTCAAGCAGGTCCATTAGCTCGCGCAAAGTGCAAGGTATCTTGTACTTACGCAATGTCAGGAAGAAGTTTATCAGCATGAGTGTTCTCCCGAGTTAGCCTCGTGAGTCGCGACGATTCATAAACGCTAGGCGTTCAAGCAGGTGCACGTCTTGTTCGTTCTTGACCAGCGCGCCATACAGCGGCGGAATCGCCTTGCTGGTGTCGCGATTGGTCAGAATTTCGTCTGGAATGTCATCCGCCATTAGCAGCTTCAGCCAGTCGATCAGTTCCGACGTGCTTGGCTTTTTCTTCAGGCCCGGGACCTTACGGACATCAAAGAAGATATCCATGGCTTCTTTCACGAGGTTTTTCTTAACCTCAGGAAAGTGCACATCAACAATCTGCTGCATGGTTTCGCGATCTGGGAAGTTGATGTAATGGAAGAAGCAACGGCGCAAAAACGCATCCGGCAGCTCTTTTTCGTTGTTACTGGTAATGATAACCACCGGCCGACGTATCGCTTTGACGGTTGCGCCGGTTTCGTACACAAAAAACTCCATCTTATCGAGCTCTTGCAACAGATCGTTTGGAAACTCGATGTCTGCCTTGTCGATTTCATCGATCAACAGAACCACGCGCTCTTCGGCTTCAAAAGCCTCCCAGAGCTTGCCCTGACGGATGTAGTTAGAGATGTCTTTGACACGCTCGTCACCCAGCTGCGAGTCGCGCAGGCGTGATACCGCATCGTATTCGTAAAGGCCCTGCTGGGCTTTAGTCGTGGATTTGATGTGCCACTGAATCAGCGGCGCGTTGAGGGATGCTGCAACCTGCTCCGCCAACATAGTTTTACCGGTACCGGGCTCGCCCTTAACCAGCAGCGGGCGCTCAAGCTTTACGGCCGCATCGACCGCCATACTGAGTTCGTCGGTAGAAATATACTCTTCGGTACTGTCAAATATCATGAGAAACTGCCGCTTTCCTGTTGAGACACAATCGTACTACTTTAAAGAGCTACTCCGGCCGGCGCAAGAAAGGCTCGACCGGCACAGCCTTATGTCTCGGCAGGCTCGCTGACGGCAGAAACAGCTGTTCGATTTCGCAGCCAGCGGGCAATGGCCGCCAGGGTAATCAGGCCAACCAATGCCCCCAGAATGATGATCAACCGTGAGATGGCCTCGCTCGGCTGGCCATCGGTCTGCAAAAACTGTTCAAACGGTGCAACAACCAGGGCCGGCGCATAAAAACCGGGCTGCCCCGGCACGCCAACAGGTAATAACAAGGCAACCGCCGGAACCAGCCGCAATATCCACTTCAACCACCACCAATTCAGATTGCGGGTTAAAAACACCATGCATAACAACAGCACAACGCCCGCACCAGCTGCCACCATCCAGGCGAGCGAGTCATTCAATTCTGGCATATTTCAGGCCTCCACCCAGCGAATTACGAAGTCTTGCGTGTCGTCGGGGTGCACGTGGGTCTCGCTGACGATCTTGCCCCGCACGCTGATGTCAGCGTCTATCACTGACTGGCTGCTACCGGAAATAAGTGGGTGCCAGTCAAACAATGGTTTGCCGTCCGCGCGTAGACGATAGGCACAGGTACTGGGCAACCAGTCGAGCGACTCGAGTCGCTTGGTATCGAACTCGATGCACTCGGGTACACGCACATGGCGCTCTGAGTAAGCTGTGCACCGGCAACTGTCTTCATCAAACAGATGGCATACCACCGAGGTGAAATGCAGGCTGTCGTCTTCGTCATCGACCAATTTCAATAGACAGCATCGTCCGCAACCGTCACACAGCGCTTCCCACTGATCTTTCGACAGCGTTTCAAGCGGCGCTTCCCACCAGCTAACCGTGGACATTGAGTTCATCCGGCGTTGGCGGCAGCGCGAGTTTAGGTGGCATTTGCAAATAGAAACCTTGCGACGCTACTGCATCAAGTACCACCGACGCATCCGCCTGGGCCAGTTTACGACCTGGCCAGAGATCCAGCGTAAGCGTGAACACCGGAGGGCCAAAACGTTGCACAAGCTCGGCCGGCAATACACTCAGATCCGCCTTATCACTGGCATCTGTTTCTGTTTCTGTATTTGCATCCCCGTCGATCGCAGGCAGATACACATACATCATGTCGTGACGCGGACTCTTGTAAACGGCAAGTGCCACTTTTTCCGACGCTTTAGTTGCAGTTATCGGCATAAATCTAGTGGCTCACTTCATCGCTACTAGCGCTAGAGTTAGAACTAGAGCTTGCGCCCCGGGCAACAAGACTGCGGAAATCGTCACCGACAATCTCTGCACGCCAATCGCTGTAATTGTGCAAAGAATCCCGGCTGTCTCGCAAACCACGCACAAACTTTTCAACTTCTCGCTTTCGGGCAAGCAGCTCCGGCGCCATGCCCAGATCTTGAGCGCGTGTTTTAGCCACGTCGCGCAAATCTTTCACCAGCTTGTTTTCCCCACTGGTCAGAGGCTTTGAGATCGGCTGTAAAAATTGCGTGTCGTCGAGCCCTTGCTCATGGGCATCGAGCAAGTCATCACCGTACCGGCGCTGCAACTGGGATGGCAGATTATCGCGTAACGCGGCGTCATCTAGCCGCTGTTCGTGCGCGAGGGTAAGCAGCACATCGTCACTCACCACCTTGTTGCGTGGGACGTCTTCCGCCCGCGCCTGCTGCTCACGCCAACTGCACAGATTTCGCAGCGCACCAAGCTGCGCAGCGTTTAACCGCCAGGCCGAACCCAGATTGAGATAATACGCCAATGGATCTTGTGTGTTGTAGGTGGTGGCTTTGCGCATCTCCTGCTCGCACCAGTCAAGGCGACCCAGCTCTTCAAGTTGCTCAAGCATGCGCTCGCGAATTTGCAGCAACCAGGTAACGTCTTCGTGGGCATAGCCCACCTGGGCATCCGTCAACGGTCGCTTCAACCAGTTGGACCGAGTCGCGCCTTTATCGAGTTCTAGCCCCGCATAATCGGCCACAAGGGCTGCGTAACTGGCGCTGTATTTCTCGGTGATAAAGCCATAGGCCACCTGAGTATCAAACAGAGCGCCAGGTTGAACGCTAACGTGGTGATTAAGCAATTCAAGGTCTTCAGAGCACGAATGCATCACGACCGGTGTTGAAGCATCGAGCCTGGCAATAAGCGGCGCCCAGGCTTCGATGGTAACGGGGTCGATCAGATAGCTGTAACTGTCCGTTGCCAGCTGATAGAGCCCTGGAATGGGGAAAAACGTGCGAGTGCGAATAAACTCCGTATCAAACGCAATCGGGCCATGCCATGAATCTGCCGCGGCCAACAATTCCTCATTGGTTTGCAGGTATTCGCGAGTCAGCGTCGGTCGTTCTAGTGTCATGAGCCTAGTATCCTGCGCCCGGCCAATGCGTGCACAATCGTGCCGCCATCGACAAACTCAAGCTCGCCGCCAATCGGCACGCCGTGGGCAATACGCGACACCTGCTCGACCACACCCTCTGCCAATTGCGAGATGTAATGGGCCGTTGCTTCACCCTCAACGGTGGGATTGGTTGCGAGAATAAGTTCCTCCAGGGGGTTACCGCGCAGAAGCGCTTCTAGTTCAGGCAGACCCAGTTCGATGGGGCCAATACCGTCAATGGGCGAAAGATGCCCGTGCAAAACAAAGTAGCGACCCGAAAAACCGCCAGCAGCTTCAATAGCGAGAATGTCGGCGGGCGATTCAACCACGCATAGCATTGCGGCATTGCGTCGAGTATCAGCGCACAGGCCACAGGTTGGATGCTCACTAAGGGTTCTGCATTGTTCACAGTAACCAACGTGCTCGCAGGCCGCGGCCAGAGCCTCGGCAAGTATCGCCCCGCCCTCGCGACTGCGCTGCAAAACGTTAAGCGCCATGCGTTGAGCGCTTTTAGGCCCAACGCCAGGCAATACCTGCAATGCGGTGATGAGATCAGCAATTAGCGGGCTAAGAGACATCGGAGTTAAAAGGGTAATTTCATGCCGGGCGGCAAGTTCAAGCCACTCGTGGCTTCTGCCATTTTTTCTGCATTCACGGCCTCAACTCGACGGGCAGCGTCATTGATAGCAGCAGCAATAAGGTCTTCGAGAATCTCTTTGTCTTCACTGAGCAACGACGGATCGATATCAACGCCTCGGGCTTCGTGCTTGCCATTCATGGTCACTTTCACAAGCCCCGCGCCACTTTCACCAACAATCTCCAGGCGCGCCAGATCGTCCTGCATTTTACGCATGTTTTCTTGCATGCCTTCCTGCATTTGCTGGGCTTGTTTCATCAAATCGCCGATGCCTTTCATGCGTCAATTCCTCTTCTCATACGCAGTGTGCCGTTTTCCCAAAACTTGGTTAGATAAGGCTTGATTATTACGCGGCAGGGCTTGCAGGCCCTGTCGGTTGTGGGTCTTCCGCCGCCGGCGTTACCACCTCGAGCGGCATAATTGTACTTTCGTCGAGCCGCGCGCCAAACGAACTGAGCAACGATTTCACCACCGCGTTATCGCGAATCTCCTGCACAGCAGCCACCTGACGCTCATGCCGCTCTCGCAGCATCTGCATACCTGGAGTTTCCCAACTCGGAGTGCCCGTAGTGAGCTTCACGGTCACCGTCAGTTTGGTCGCGTCAGACAGCAACGAGGCGATCTGACCAGGATGCCGATCGCTGAGCATGCCGTCGTGGTCAGGATCGAGCACCAGATGCCAATCCTCACCATCGTCTTTCTCGACCCGCTTCTCGAGCCGACAGTTACGCATGATCATCGCAATGACGCCCTGTCCGGGCAGCCGCGATTGCAACTCGAACCAGAACGAATCTGGCGCACGCGGTAACGGTGCTCGCGTTACTTCCGCCTCTTCTTGCCGACGAGGATTCAAAGACCCAAGGGCAGCCGCTTCCTGACCAGGCGCACTGGGCCTGCGAGGGCTTGGGCCAGTCGAGGCACCCAAGGTTGAGTTGTCCGAACTCGGCGCGCCCTGAACATCGGAGTTTGCGGCCGAATCAGAACCAGAACCAGAACCAGAATCGTCCGAGCCACCCGTCGGAGCGGCCAGTGGCGGCACCGTACTTGCGAGATCTTCCGGTGCAAATGCGAGCATGCGCAGCAAGGCCATTTCGAAGCCGATTTTACGATCGGGCGAAAACGCGAGATCACGGTGGCTGCGCAAAATAATCTGATAGAACAGCTGCACAACGTCAGGTGCAAACTTGGCGGCAAAATTGGCGCCGATGCTATCCGCGATTAGATCGGTACCCGACTCCCGCCCCGCCGCTTTTGACTCAGCGTCGATCGTCCGACCCGCAGGCAGCATTTGTGCCACTGCAATGTCGTGAAATGCGTGCAGCAGATCAGCTAGCACCGCCGAGAAATCAACGCCACGCTGGTCGAGTTCTGTTGAGCACGCTAAAACGCTTTCAGCATCGCCACTGGCCAGCGCATTGAGCATCGCCGTAATTTCGTCACGGCCGGTGACCCCCAACATGCGAGCGACCGAGCCTTCTTCGAGCGACCCACCGCCAAACGAAATCGCCTGGTCTGTGACGCTGAGCGCGTCGCGCATGCTGCCCGCGGCTGCCGTACCAATGATGCGCAAAGAACCCGCATCAAAAACCACCTTTTCGGCCGTCAGCGCCTCTGCGAGATAACTGCTAATGCGATCGACGGTCATGTTCTTGAGCTGAAACTGCAAGCACCGCGAAAGAATGGTGATCGGGATTTTCTTGGCTTCGGTGGTGGCCAACAAAAACTTCACGTGCGCCGGCGGCTCTTCCAGAATTTTCAGCAGCGCGTTGAACGCCGCGGTAGTGAGCATGTGCACCTCATCGATCAAATAGACCTTAAAGCGCCCGCTGCTCGGCATGTACTGAGCACCGTCCTGCAGGTCGTGGACATTCTCCACACCCCGCTGGGACGCCCCATCCATCTCAATCAGATCGACAAACCGACCTTCAGTGATCGATACACAGGTATCGCATTCGCCACAGGGCGTCGAGCTGACACCCTTCTCACAGTTGAGGCACCTGGCCAAAATACGCGCGATTGTGGTTTTGCCGACACCGCGCGTGCCGGTGAACAGATAGGCGTGGTGCAATCGATCATTATCAAGCGCATGCGACAGCGCCTGAACCACGTGGTCTTGGCCAACCAGGGCAGTGAAATCGACTGGGCGCAGCTTGCGTGCGAGAACCTGATACGTCATAGGTTGCTATTGTAGGGGGCTGGCACCGCAGGTGCTACGACTTGTAATCCCTAGGTGCTACGCCTTATATGAAGAAGGGGCACAGGAGTTGGGCACCAGGGAGATTCAGAGCCTGTTAATTGAGAAGCCAGCATGACCAAATCGTATACCGCCAACATCCAACCCGCCGCTTTAGGCTCTAGCGGCCTTGCTTCAACGCCAGCACCCCACTCCGGTCTGCGCTGGCAAACCGGCTTCAGCATAATCGGTCATCGGGGCGCGGCTGGCCTTGTGGCTGAAAACACCCTGCCGTCGTTCCAGCGGGCGGTGCAACTGGGCGTCGACGCCATTGAACTCGACGTTTATTGGCACGCAGGCGAGCTACTCGTCATTCATGACGACACGCTCAATCGAACGACCAACGGCCGAGGTCGACTGACTGGGCTTGAACTGCCCCAGCTACGGGCGCTGGACGCAGGTGACGGTGCGCAGATACCCCTGCTGGCGGAGGTCTTTGCCAGCGTGCCCGGTCGAGTTGCAATCAATCTAGAGCTCAAAGGCCCCGCCACGGCCGCTCCTGTCGCGGCAGCGCTTGCTCTGTGGAACCCGCCCCACGATATCCTCGTGTCGTCATTCGAGCACGAGCAATTGCATCAGTTCAGAGCAATCAACACCACAACCGCTGTCGCGCCACTGTTTCACAGGCCGTCGAAGCAAATGCTGCAAACGGGTAAGGAACTGGGCGCCTGTGCCATCAATATCAACGCTCGCATAGCAACAGCGAGCCGGTTGGGAGCAATTCGTGCAGCAGGGTTTGGGGCGGTGGTTTATACAGTGAACTCACTGCGCTCAGCCAAACGTCTGGCCAGAGATGGCGCGACCGGGGTCTTTACTGATCGACCAGACCGCATCACTCAGGCCGGGATTGCCCCAGCCTGACAATATGAAAACGCGGCGGTTAGAGGCTCTCCAACTCGCGGTTGAGCTGGTATTTGCTGTCTGTGACTATCTCTTCAAGCACCGCAACCCGTGCCGCCAAACGCATCAATTCAGCCTGCAGATCAGAGTCGGCCTCGGTGTTCTTGCCAATCTGGCGCTGGGTTTTCAAATAATCCCGGTACACACCTGCGCCGACGCTAATGGCCACAATCGCAATTACCATGATGAAAACGTCGTTCATTTCTATTCCTCGGTGTCGGTTGTTGATGTGATAGCTGTGATCAGTACGATGGCTATCAGGCGTCTATCTTGCGCAGTTCTTTCTGCAGTTCATAGCGGCCAGAGGTGACGTGACCTTCCATCCGACGCAATCGCAACTCAGCCTCGTTCAAAGCGCCTTTCACGTTACGCAGCACCGTACGTGAAGGCGGTAGCGGTGGCGTAGCGGCCGCTGCGCCACGCCGCTGACGTCGAGATTGTGAGTGGGATTCGGGTTTAGCAGGCGCTGCCGCTTCGCTGTTGGCGGCATAGTCAGTTCGAACCGCGTATTTCGCCTCTGCTTTCGCTTTGGCCTTTTCCTGCCGTAGTCGGCGCTTGCGCAAGCGCCGACTACGGCGCGTGCTGACCGGGCCAAACTGCTCATCGAGCTCTGAGTAAGAATCCAGAATAAAATAGGCGATAACATAAGCTGGGACGATAACTTGTGGCATAAACACAAAAGCGGTGATTGCCATGCAGCGAACAACCCAAATCTCGAGCCCAAGGTAGGGCGCCGTGCCCGCGCAAATACCCCACAGTCGCGCGTTATCCAGATCACGAAAAGGTCGCGTCGCCCGAGTGCTTTGCCAATGTCCGAGTCTGCCTTTGTCATCGAAGCGCTCGTTGTCCCTTTCGTGTGAGGAGCCATAGCCGGCTGCGCTGGCGCTGTCTTGTGCGGCGCCCTGAGCGTTCTGCTCACTCTTCAGCTTTGCCGCAGTTTGCTCCAGCACCTCGGCAGCACGTTCCGCAAAATTCCCTTTTGCTGCATCGCCAAGTTCTTTTACTGCGTCTTCCAGCCGGCCCATGGCCCGCTGCACTTCCTGCTTTTTGCTGCCTTTACTCACCGCGTATTCCTTTTGTTACCGCTGCTACCGCTAAGAGATTGCTTCGTCTGCCATGCGTTTGCGCCAACCCGGCGATTCTTCATCGAGAATGGCTTCGAGGGTATCTATGCGCTCAATCATTCGTTCGGCGTTGCCCAACAACAAGTGCAAATCATCGCGCTCGGCTTGCGACAGTGACGACTCTGCTCGCTGCTTTGTTCGGTAGTGCATAAACAACCAAAACGGCAGTACCACGATAATAAATACGACCGTTGGTACAAAAAATGCCACCACGATACCGTCCATCAACCTCTCCTGATTACCTGGGTGCAGTGGGCTTCATACCCACCTGTCTTACGAACCTAAGCGATTAGCGCAACGCTCGCGTGGTCTAGTGCTGCGCGCCGTTGCTTGTCGAAGAGCTTGTCGAAGAGCTACTTACGCGTTTCTTCAGCTCTGCCAGCTGATCGTCCAGTCCTTGGGCGTCTTCTAGGTCGCTGATTTCTTCGGCCAGAGTTTTCTGCACCATGTCGTAGGCCTCTACTTGACCTTCGAGGTCATCCATTTTGCGCTCATAGCTTTCAAAGCGCTGCATGGCATCGTCAATGTTGTGCTCCGACAGACGTTCGCGCACATCCAGCCGAGTGCGGGCGGCCTGGCCACGAATCACAATCGCGTTCTGCCGCGTCTTGGCGTCTTTGATCTTGGCTTGCAGTGCCGCAGTGTCGCTGGCGAGCGTCTCGAGCGTCGCATCGAGCAGACCCACTTCCTCAGCAACCGCCGAGCGAGTATCTTCCGCCTTATTGCGTTCGCCCAGAGCCGCTTTTGCGAGATCGTCACGATCTTTGCTAATCGCAACTTCCGCTTTCCGCTCCCACTCAGTGACTTCTTCGTTGAGCCAATTGAGGCGCCGCGACAGCTCTTTCTTGTCAGCGATGGCCCGGGCTGAAGTGGTACGCACCTCAACCAGAGTTTCTTCCATCTCCTGAATAATGAGGCGCACCATTTTCTCGGGGTCTTCAGCCCGATCAAGTAGCGAGTTGATGTTCGAATTCACGATGTCTGACATGCGAGAAAAAATGCTCATGTCCACTGTCTCCATAAGGCTGTGAGAGCAACTGGGTCCGGTGAGTCACTTAGTGCGTCTCGCCGGCGTCGTAATAAGTAATCCATTTTTCGTGCCAAGTCCTCAAAAATCTCTAACTTACTGTTTATGTTAGATATTTTATCCTAATCAAAAAAGAGACTACGGAGATAGCAGTTTTCGGTGGCTAATTTCGCTAACTGTTGGCACGATTTCGCCAACCTAACCAGCCGCCAGGTACACCGAATTGGCCATGCAGCAAGATTCCGAAAGAATGATCGGTGAAGCCCCGGCCTTTCTACAGGTGCTTGAGGAAGTGTCCCGAATAGCGCCACTCGAGAAACCCGTCTTGGTCGTCGGCGAGCGCGGCACAGGCAAGGAACTGATCGCCGCCCGCTTGCATTACCTGTCGAATCGCTGGGAAGCCGATTACCAGAAGGTGAATTGCGCAGCCATCAGCGAGACGTTGCTGGAAAGTGAGCTGTTTGGCCACGAGGCGGGTTCGTTTACGGGCGCCAGCCGCGCCCATCAGGGCCGGTTCGAACGCGCAAATAAGGGCACCCTGTTTCTTGATGAACTGGCGACCACCTCCATGCGCGTGCAGGAAAAGCTCCTGCGGGTGATTGAATACGGTGAGTTTGAACGCCTGGGCGGACAGAAAACCCAGCGCGTTGATGTGCGCATGGTGGCGGCAACCAATGTCGATCTCCCTGCCCTCGCTGACGCCGGTAACTTCCGTCACGACCTGCTCGACCGCCTCGCTTTCGACGTTGTGACCTTACCCCCTCTACGCGCCCGCCTCGAAGATATCGAGCTGCTGGCACAAACCTTTGCGATCAACATGGCCACCGAACTAGGACGTGAATTTTTCCCTGGTTTCAGCCAGCGTGCACGTGAAGAATTGAACACGCATCTTTGGCCCGGCAATATTCGCGAACTTAAAAACGCAGTGGAACGAAGCGTTTATCGCACGGTGGAAGATGTTGAGGTAGACGAGATAATTCTCGACGCGTTTGAATCGCCCTTTCGGCCCGGTTCGCCCGTAAACCGTGTTTTATCGAGCGAAACACCTGCGCGCAAGACTACCGTTGCAGTCTCTGCAAGCCCAGCGGCTGCAGCCACTCCGACTACACATGCGCATGCACTGCCCTTGGATCTGCGAGACGAACTCAAGCGTCACGAGATAAGCCTGATCGAACAAGGCATGGAAGAAGCCCGGTTCAACCAACGCAAAGCCGCGGAGTTACTCGGGCTGACCTACCACCAACTGCGCGGACTACTCAAAAAATACGATCTACTCAACGCCACCTCGGACGACGGTGACCCGTCCGACTAACCCGCCGAGGCACTCGCCTGATGCATCATGATTTTAGGTGGTGGGCTGTCAGCCAGTTCGTCGCTGGTTAGCGCGGCTAGAGCCGCCTCACGATCAGC
Source organism: Pseudomonadales bacterium (assembly GCA_023300545.1). Taxonomy (GTDB): domain Bacteria; phylum Pseudomonadota; class Gammaproteobacteria; order Pseudomonadales; family Azotimanducaceae; genus JALZVT01. The sequence goes on along the minus strand of JALZVT010000087.1, from coordinate 19,757 downwards.
TTGAGTGAAGGCCTCGGTGGTGACACAAAATTCGACCATAATCCCGTTCGGGTCTGTGACGTACACCGACTGACACCAGTTATGGTCGATTTCCATCACATCATGCCCGGCTGCCAGCAGCCGGTCTTTTGCCGCTGCGAGCCCATCAAGGCTGTCAGCACCGAAGGCAATGTGGTTGGTCCACATAGGCAAACCAAGCCCCGTCGCAATGGCCGTCTCGTGGTCTGCCGCAATACTGTCGTCATGCAACTCCCAGAAGGCCATCATCTCGCCATCGCCCGTGTCATAAAAGAAGTGCTTGGCCCAGCCCCCCGTAGGCGAAGGCGCTTTTTCGACCTTAACAAGTTCAAAACCCATGCCATCGGTGTAAAACCGATGGGTCGCGGCCATGTCTTTGGTGACAATGGCCAGATGGTGATACGACATAATTTCCCCCCTCAACAGACGCATTAGGCCGTAGATGCAAAAAGTACGGCTAAATTGATGGTATCGCATGGAACAGCGTCGCGCGCGCTGTTAGGATGGCGCCGCTTCAATGGTGGCCCATTCGGTCCCCTCGCGGCGATATCCTGTACACCCCGCCAGGCCCGGAAGGGAGCAACGGAGACAGAGGACTCGAGCGCCGAGGTGTGGCTGGATGGGCTGCCGCCATAATATGGATCTGACCACCGTCACCGGTCACCCATACCCCTCTGGAGAGGTGTCCGAGCGGCCGAAGGAGCACGCCTGGAAAGTGTGTAAGGGTTAATTCTCTTCGAGGGTTCGAATCCCTCCCTCTCCGCCATATTTGGCCAAATTACAGCCGATCAAAATCAGCATCGATGCATGCCGAACAGTGACCCCAATCTCACGCCAACCAATCAGCAAACCACTGCGATGGGCTTAGCACCCAGATCACAACCATGAAAAGTGCATTCGTATAGCTTAGAGGCCTTATCGACATGGAAGAAGCGGTTGACCGATCAGGACAGACGAACAGGTGATGGCGCTAACACCGTCAAGACACTACTTCTCGTAGCCGCGTGCCTAGTCGTGTTTGCCATTGTGGTTGCGATAGCAGGTTAAATGAATCAAACCCGCTGACTCCAGCGTGCTCGTTAAGCGAGCACCAAGCTACCCCTTCGCCCGCGCAGATGGAATCACTGTATCTACCAGGCCTTCAAGCGGTTCTGGGCGGTGCACACCAAAACCCTGAGCGTAATCGGCGCCCAATGCCCGAACCCTTTGTAGAATATCGTCATCTTCCACAAACTCAGTGACCACCACCATGTCCAGCGTGTGGGCGATATCAATAATCGACTTTACAAATATGGGATCTGTTGGGTCCGCTGCAATATTCCGAATAAATTCACCGTCTACCTTCAAACAATCAACGTTGAGCTTTTTAAGATACCCGAAGGAAGACAGGCCGCTGCCAAAATCATCCAGGGCAAATTGGCAACCCATGCTTCTTAGCGACGAAACCAGCCGAGCAGCCGCGTCCATTTTTCGAATGACTGCGGTTTCGGTGATTTCAAAATTCAGACTACCCGCCGGAATGCCTGCTTCCGCAACCAGTCCAATTAGTGCCGTCGAAAATTTCTTGTCACTTACGCTCGCCCCTGACAGATTCACCCAGAACTGGCGCTTAGCCCTTTCCTTCGATTTCTGCGACAAAATAGTCGCTATAACCTGCGAAACGACCCACAGGTCAAGTTTGTCGTGCAACCCATAGCGTTCAACAACGGGCAAAAATGCGCCCGGCGGAATAAGCCGATCAGAGGGGCGATCACGCAGACGAATCAAAACTTCTATGCGTTCCTGAGACAGCGACTGTGCAGGCTCATCAGTAAGTGACATGATTCTCTGCCCAAACAATACAAATCCATTGGTATCGATGGCGCTCTTGACTCGCTGCACCCAGCGCATATCACCGCGGTGTTCGTGCGCCGCATCTTGCGTACTTGAAACCAGATGCACGCGATTCCTCCCAGCATCCTTGGCGGCATAACAGGCCGCATCGGCTAACTGCTGTAGCTCAGACATGCCAGTTGCTGCCTCGCCAATAGCAACGACACCAATGCTTGCCCCTATGCGAAACACCTCAGCTTCCCAAAAAAACTCAAGATCCTGAATGCTGCGGCGAATGTCCTCAGCACGTTGCAGTGCGATTTTCTGAGAACAGCGCGTAAGAATAACGGCAAACTCGTCCCCGCCAATGCGGGCAACCGTATCTGTATCCCGCACATCTGCCAAAATTGTCTTCGCCGTGGTACGTAACAACTCATCACCAGCAGCGTGCCCGCAGGTGTCGTTCACCACCTTAAATTGATCTAGGTCCAACAGCAGTAAAAACGCGTCGTTTTTGCTGTTGAGACCCGTCTCTTTAAGTCGCTCGGAGTAGGCGCGCCGGTTTAACAAACCGGTGAGCTCGTCGAAACTTGCTTGGTACTTGAGTTGTCGCGTCATCGCATAGCTGTCGGTAACGTCATTAGCCAGCAATAGGATGTAGCGTAAATCGCCCACATCGTCGCGCACTGCAGACGGCAAAAAATCAATCCGTCTGGTGTTACCGTTGAATGCGACACATTCAAATTGCATGCTGGGCGTATCAAGCTCATCAGCAGAGAACGCCGCAAGAAACGTCTCGAAGCGGGACTGATCATGTTCGGCAATGACCGCTAGTAACGGCGCCTTGTCATCTGCGGCCGCCTCGGGCCAAAACAACGCCTTCAGACTAGGGTTGGCGTCATAGACCAAACCCTCTTTGTTTACCAACGCCATACCGATAGGTGAGTTTTGATACGCCTGATGAAATCGAGCTTCAACGTCTGCCCGCAATACATCTGAACGCTGGCGTTCATCTATTTCAGTGCTCAGCAATCTGTTGGACTTCTCGAGTTCTGCCCGTCCCAATTCAATAGAACGGGTTCGTTCGGCAACTTCTTCGCGCAGTCGTTGGTTCGCCCTAGCTATCGAACGCAGACGCAACTGCACGAGCACTCTGATTATCACTAAACTGCCAAGCAGCAATAAGCCAATAAACCAGTGGGTTTTCCAAAATGGTGTTGGCACCACAAACGACCATCTATCTGAGTCCCCCCACACACTGCCCGGATGCCGCGCGCGCACCTGAAACTCATAACGACCTGGCGGTAGGTGCGAATAGCCAACCGACTTATTGGTTGTAGCCGGGCTCCAATCACCGTCAGAGCCATTAAGAATATGGCTGTATTCAAGACCATTCGGAGCCCGCGTTGAAACTGCCGCGTACTCCACCATTACTGAGCCGCCAATGACTTCGGTCGGCGACTGCTGCGTGAGGGACACCTCTCCCTTGTCGAGGGATAACCGAGTGATAAACGACGCCGGAGCACGTACAGGAGACATTGGCTGACTAATATCCATAGCAGACACCCCACCCGCAGTACCAATCCAAAGCGTATTCTCACCCTCCAAATACATGGCGTGGGCCTTTCCTTCTATACCAAGAAAGCCGTTCAGCGGTCCGTAATGCTGTAATTGCTGAGTATCGGAGTTGTAACGATAAGCGCCTTTATTGCTTGCAATAACCAGCGTGTTATCCGCTAAAGAGGCTATTGAGTACATGGTTTTATCTGCCAGAAACGGATCATCAATCACCGACTTCAGGTTACCGTCTAACCACTCAAAAACGCCGCCATTGGTTGTAGTGAACAGCACCTTGAGTCGCCCGGAAGCCAGCTCAGACACCAGAATCTGAGTGAACAGATTACGTTTAATATCGTCAATGCTGATCACCTGCTCGGGTTGAGCATCAGCCAGCCGAGTGTTCAGGCGATACACTCCGGAGTAATTGGCTGTAAACCACAGCCAGCCATCAGGTCCCATACTCATGGAGTAGATAGATGCGCTGTCGCCAAGGTTCAGCTCACGAGAACGCCCCGTGCGGGGATCGTGCATGAGAAGAGAGCCGTCAAAGGTTCCGGCCCAAACGCGATCGTTTTCATCCAGCTCAAGGCTAACTACCACTGTGTTATCTACGGGAAACACCACCTCAGAGGCAAGCGTTTGGGTATTGACCTTATATATTCGACCGTTGATATGTGGCACCCACAACGTCTGCTTGTCACTCGCTAAACGCAAACTACGAACCTGCTCCTTTGGCATATTGAATTGCGCAGCGACTGACGTTAGGTTGCCTCCAGCATCTAGGCGCATCAGCCCCAGATCGGTGCCAAACCAGTAGCCGTTTTCGGCGTCCGGTTGAATAGCAAACACCGCAGGACTGATTTCGCCAACGGGAAGTGAGTAGTGTGTAAACGTTGAGCCGAGATACCGGGCCAGTCCAGAGGGCCGTGCAATCCACACAACACCTTCTGCATCTTCCAAAGCATCCGTTGCCTCCAAAACAGTAATTTGTTTGCCAGGCGCACCAAAGGGAATCAGAAAGTTCTTGGTGTGAATCCAAGTTGGCGATCGCTTATTGAAGACAATTCGCTCAACGGGCTCAGCGTATCGCTCTGGAAGCCAGGTAATCTTCCCATCGTCCCAGCGGCCGACCTGGTGCTCCGAACTGCCCACATAGACACCGGCAACAGCGCTCCCAGAAAGACTGGTTATTCCCTCCTCCAGAAGTTGAGGTTGAGAATCTGCCTGAAGTTGGTAGCTATAGAGACGATTCTCGCTGACCAGCAATAGCTCGCTTGAGCCACCCACCGCCACTGTTGTAATGCCAGAGGGCAAATCAAACAACAACTCAATTCCATCCCCAGGAGAGGCCATCGACAGTCGCCTGAGGCCACCCGGCTCTGTCCCCATATAAAGGACACCGTTGAGTTCGACCAACGACCGAATAATTCCCTGATGGCCCTTAGGCGGGTCGAGCGTCAAGACAACCTTGCCCTGCTCTATCAGTGTTATTCCGCCCTCGGCATCACCCACCCACAGTCGATCTTGGGAATCCGATAAAAGTGCAGTGACAAAATTATTACGCAGACCGTGGCGCGTCGTAAAACTCGTAAAATTGGCACCATCAAAACGATTCAGGCCGCCAAAGGATCCTACCCACAGAAAGCCCCTCGAGTCCTGAGCGACATACTGAGCGCCTTTCTGATTTAAGCCATCAGCAACGGAATAGACTCGAAACGGTGGATCAGGCGGTATCCCAAGCTCTGCGGCGGCAACATCTTGGGCAATAACACAGGCGACAACGAGTGCCAGGCAACGAGCCAGGTTCATAAAATACGAAAAGTAGGGTGCATCTGCAGGCTATCGGCCCCAAGCTGGCTAGCTTGAGTGGGCGCTCGCTAATTCGCCTAGCCGATCACACCCATCGCACAATCTGAGATACTGCTGCCTTCGCGGAACCGCTGCCATTTAACCGCGCAAAGAACCTCCGTATTTCATGCGACAAGACCATCGACCCTACCGCCTAAAACGCCTCCTCGCCAAAATCGAATCGCGCTGGGTTGCGCACTTTCTGGCGCCGCAAGCAGAGCGCTTTGGCGCCAATTCCATGGTTATGAAGCCATGGCATGTGAAGCTCTACGGCGCTGGCATCAACATCGGTGAACAGATCCACATCATCGCCGGTCAGGATCGACCGGTTGCACTCACCACTTGGAACTTTGCGGGACAGCAAGGCGCGATCGACATCGGTGACTACTGTCTAGTCTGCCCCGGTGTGCGCATCGATTCAGCAGCCCAGGTACGCATAGGTAACAACTGCATGCTGGCTGCTGGGGCCTATATCTCTGACGCTGACTGGCACGATCACTACGATCGCACTCGGCCGATTGGCAGGTTTGCGCCGGTTATTCTTGAGGAGAATGTGTGGATTGGCGAGGGCGCGATGGTGGGCAAAGGCATCACGATCGGAGAAAACAGCATTGTCGGAGCTAAGGCACTGGTCACCCGCGATGTGCCACCCAACACGGTTGTTGGCGGCAACCCGGCAACGGTGCTGAAATCGCTTGATCCAAACGCACCGCGACGCACGAGGGCTGATTTACTGGGCAACCCGGATTTACCCGAAGAGCTAGATCGCCTAGAGCGTTATCTGTTGGCGGGCAACGGCTGGTTAAATTGGTTGCGAACGCTGATCTGGCCTAGGCGAGACGACTGACCGTTGCTTAACCAATTATTGTCGTGCAACCCGCAACTCCGGAGCCGGGCCAGGACTCGTTGCTCGATAAGGGTTGATATCCACTCCCCCGCGGCGCAGAAATCGACCGTACACCGACAGCGAATTGGGTTCATAGCGCTGTTGGATATCTAGAAAAATCTGCTCAATGGTCGCTTCATGGAAACCGGGATGTTCTCGGTACGACACGAGATAGCGGTACAGGCCAGCAACGTCAAACCGCGGCCCGGTGTATTCAATAAACAACGACGCCCAATCAGGCTGACCAGTAACGGGGCACAGACTGCGAAACAGATGGGTATGCCAACTTTTCTTTATTCGGGTATCGGCTTCTGGCTCGAGCAGAAGTGCCGCGTCGAGCGCAAAGTGATTGATCTCTACTTCCAAGTCATCGAGGCATTCACCGGGCAAACCCGTCGCTGCGTTGGTTAGCTGCTCAGGTTCTGACAACTCGATCATTAGCGGACCGCGGAACGCGAGCATTAGGTCGCTGTCGAGGGTTTTTTGCACCTCGGCCATGCTGGCAAAACGGGTCTGGGCAAACGAGTTAAGGTACAGCTTGAGCGACTTGCTCTCGACGATAGCCTGGGAGCTGATAGGCACCTGAATGCGGAGCAAAGCGCCGCGTGGGCCGCCTTTATCTGACAGCCAGGACAGCTCATAGCAGTTCCAGACATCTTCTCCGTGAAACGGCAGCTCTGCCGGCAGGCCACGTAACTGGCTGCGCGAATCAGAGCGCGGAATAGAATGCAGCAGTGACGGTGTATAGGTAGACACGTAGGGGACGTCGCGCCCCAGCGGTGAATTGGTAAGACTTAGGGGTTGGACTGATTCTGACACCAAATTGACTCCACTGACTGCGACGCGCCAAGCCCGTCATGACGCACTCAAGCGCGCCTAGATCACCTATAAGAGGGGGTGGCTTCTTAGGCGCAGGCTATTTGAAGTGCATCACAGACGGAAGCAACGCCCGACAAACGGTGTTTATGCGGCCTTGAACGGGCGATTCCGTCAACACTTTGACGTATCCTCGGCGCTACTTGTCACGCTAATCACAGGATCATAGCAACATGATTCGAATTACCACCAGTCTCGACACCAAAGAAATCTTGCAGGCCCTGCAGGCGCAGCCGCGTGAGGTTCTGTTGAACTTCACCGAACAGCTGCTAACCGGCCAGCAAGACGCAACCTTACTGGAAGAAATCGCAGATATTGTTCTGGCAGAGCTCGAACGCCGCGCATCAAGCCCCTGAGCGTTTGCTATACTGTCCATCCTGCTGAATTGATCAAAGAGTCACTGTTCGCCATGCCCAAGGTTATTTTTGAAACGCTCGACGGCGAGCGCCGTGAAGTTGAAGCCGCTGCTGATATCAGCCTAATGGAAATCGCCCTGGCCGAAGGCTTGGAAGGCATCGACGGTGAGTGTGGCGGCGCCTGCTCCTGCGCCACCTGTCACGTCGAGGTTAATGCAAAATGGTGGGCTGCCGTTGGCAAACCAGAAGATATGGAACTCGACATGCTCGATTTTTGCGAAGAACTGACCGAGCACTCGCGCTTGGGCTGCCAAGTAAAAATGACCGACGCCCTCGACGGCCTTGAAGTCAAAATCGTCGGGCGCTAGCTCGGCTGCTCACTTGGCGAGCGCAACTCCACAAGCGAGCGTGCCAGATACATCACCGAGCTGAGAACGGTCATACTCAGACCGTTCACCATCAGAGCTTGTCTCGGGCCAATCTGCTCACAAAGGTAACCCGCCCAGAGCGCCCCCATTGGGCCCGCCCCCATCAATGCCAGACTGTAGAAACTCATGACTCGCGCACGCTGTCCCGGTGGCGCCAGCTCCTGCATTACTGACCGCGACATACTCATTGCCACGCCACCGCACAGCCCCCATACAAAGATCATCGACGTAAACACCCAATAGCCCATGGGAAATACTCCCAGTGCCAGTATCAGCCCACCGATCCACTGAGCAAGCAACAGCGCTCGACCCGGACGCGCCACTGTTCCTAGCCGCAATATGAGCCACACCATCAAAAACAAACCCAGAGAATTTGCCGCATTGAGACCGGCCAACGCACTAGTGTCCGACGAGTAAAACTCGCGAATAAGCAGTGGCGTTGCAACGATATAGGAGCCCATAAAAAACAGCCCCATCGCGACGTTCATGACAATAACGCTGCGCATCGCGGCTGACGCATAGACCGTCGAGGCTCCCTCCCGCAGAGATCGCAACACCGCAGACACAATAGGTTCGCGCGGTGCGGCCGCTAAAGGCTCGCCCGCTCCGACACTGAGTGCTGGAGCAACCTGCCCTTCTGGGTGATCAACCGAGCGCGGAATGCGCGCATAGGCAAACACCCCGATGAGCAAGACCAACATCTGCGTAAACACCAGCGGTTCCGGCCCAAACCAGTCCGTCAGCATCGACGCGCCAAGTCCCAACATTTGCACGCCGAACTGCACCATACTGGTGACAACCACCGCCCGTTGCACCCCAGCGCCCGCCACCTGATTTAGCAAGCCATCACGAGCCGGCGTGACAAACGCCTGCACCGTGCCCATACAAATCGCGTAAGCCAGCAAACCATTGAACGTCAGCGCATCGCTGAACAGCATGAACAGCAACGCACCCAGCGGCAGTAGCGCGAGAAACTGTGAGCGAATCACCATGGTTCGGGCGCCAAAGCGATCCGCCATGCTGCCGCCAATCAGCAGCAATAGCGTGCTCGGCAACAGAAAAGCCATCTGGGCAACGCCGACATTTACCGGCGACTCCTGCAGCACCATGGCCACAAGCCAGGTGAACAGCACTGACTGGATGCCAAAAGCGGCAAACCAGGAGCCAGTGCCTAGCAGGTAGAGACTTAAAGGACGGACGTGGTTACCAGATTCGAACGCGTTCTGCCGGCGGCAGATACATGGCGTCGGTAGGCTGCACATCGAAGGCGTCGTAGAACGCATCGAGGTTACGCAGAACACCAATCACGCGGTATTTACCCGGCGAATGGGAATCGCTGAGCAACTGCTGGCGCAAAGCCTCATCGCGATAGCTCGTGCGCCAGGCATGGGCATAGCCAATGAAAAATCGTTGCGCGCCTGTGTAACCATCAATCACGGGGGCGCCAGCGTCGCCCCAGGTAGTCTGCGCAACATCAAGCCATGCGCGATAGGCCATCGTTAAACCGGCGAGGTCGCCAATGTTCTCACCCAGCGTCAGCTGTCCATTGATGCTGACATCTTCGAGTGGCTTATAGGCATCGTATTGGGCCACGAGTGCTGCTGCGCGTTCGGCATAGGCCGTACTGTCCGCTTCGGTCCACCAATTACGTAGCGCGCCTGTACCGTCAAACTTGCGCCCCTGATCATCAAAACCATGACTGAATTCGTGACCGATAATGGCGCCGACGGCACCAAAATTAAACGCATCGTCTACGGCTGAGTCAAAAAATGGTGCTTGGAGGATTGCAGCAGGAAAAACAATTTCGTTGAATGTTGGCCGGTAGTAGGCATTTACCGTTTGCGGAGTCATGCTCCAATCGTCACGGTTAACAGGCTTCGACAGTTTTTCCAACTGCCGAGCGTTCTCAAACTGCCGCCCCTTTCGTACGTTGGCAATCAGTGCATCCGCTTGCATGCTCAACTGCGCGTAGTCTTTCCACACGTCTGGATAACCCACCTTCATGTTAAAGGCCGCCAGCTTGGCTCGCGCCTCCGTTTTTGTTTGCTCGGCCATCCAAGGCAATTCATCAATGCTGGCCCCAAAGGCTCGACGTAGCCCTTCGACCATGTCAGCGATTTTTGCCTTGGCGCTAGCGGGAAAATGATCGCGAACATAGAGTTCGCCCACCTGCTCCCCAAGCAATCTATTCACCGTCGACACGCCCCGCTTCCATCGCGGACGTTGCTCTTCCTGACCGCGGAGTGTTGTGCCACGAAACGAGAAGCTCTCAGCGGCGATGACGGCGGGCAGATAACCCGCAAACGAGTCAAGTATTCGGAATTTTAGGTACGCCTTCCAGGTGGCAAGATCAGTCGCGCTGATAAATGCCGGCAAGCCCGCAAAATAATCGTCCTGCGCCATCACTACTGTGGGGAGATCACCAAAGCGACCCGCACGTAAAAACTCGTTCCAGAACTCGGCGTTAGCATTGTCGGCAACCGTTACCTTGTTGGTGTAAATACGCTCGCGGTCACGGTTCTGTACTCGCGACCACTGTCTCGCAGCGAGGCTTTTTTCGAGCCCGTAAATGGCCTGAGCATCAGCGGCGCCGTTGCGCCAATTAGCAAGGCCGTACATCGCTTCAATGTGCGCGAGGTACTTGGCGCGAACACTGACAAATTTTTCGCCTTCATTGGTGTAATAGTCGCGGTCTGGCAAGCCCAAACCACCCTGCTGCAAATAAGCAAGGCTGCGCGTGGGGTCGGCGGCATCCCCATCCACGTAATAAACCACCGGCAAATTGATATCGAGTAGCTGCAACTCGCCAAACAGCGCCGCTAACTGTTGGTGCTCACTAACGCGCTCGATTCGGCGCAGCAGATCATCGATAGGGGTAAGACCCAAGGCCTCGACTGAGGTCTCGTCCATAAAACTCAGGTAAGCACGGCCAATGCGCGCCTCGCCCGCGTTCGCCGTGCCCTTACTGACTTGTTCTGCGGCCGCCTCGATCAAACTCTTAACTTGCAACTCGGTGCGATCGAAGACCAGATTGAAGACCCCGTAGCGACTGCGATCCGCGGGGATCACATTCGCGGCGATCCACTGTGCATTGATGAAATCAAAGAAGTCATCCTGAGCACGAACGGTTGCGCTGAATTCGCTGGCGTCAAAACCACCCAACAGTACGGGTGGCTCTGCAACGGCCTTGGTAACCGTGTCGGTCGACGTACTGGTGCATCCTGACGCCGCCACAAGCACCAGACACCCAAGCGCAAAACCAAAGGGTTTAATCATCAATCAGAGTCCTCACCGGCAAGTTGACCGGGTAAACGATTAAAGGCGGGAACGGTAAAGGAAACAGCCAAGCGCATGCAAGAGCCGGTAACGATTCGAGACCTAAAGAATGAGGGTTTCTGCTGCCGGCGATATGCCTGCCTGGCCCTTCAGAACGAAGCGCCGTATGGAAAATTTTGGAGCGGGTAACGAGGTTCGAACTCGTGACCTCGACCTTGGCAAGGTCGCGCTCTACCAACTGAGCTACACCCGCTTCAAGCCTAGAAGATTGTTCTTCAAGGCTGCCTGATTGCAAATTCTAACGCACTGTTTAAGCGCTGTCAGTCCTCACAAATCCTCGCTTTGGGGTCTATCCCCTCACGAAGGCGCGCAATGTAACAAAGCATTCGCGCCGCGTAAACATTCAAGCTGACTTTGATCGCAACTCTGTGACCGCCTGGGTCGCTAAGAGCCCTTTCCCTGCGCGAATCGCCTCTCTGGCACATCGATCAGCTACCATAGCGGTGGATTGACCGGTGGCTCTTGCTCGGGCAAAGATCCGCGTCAGCCTTGTGGGTATCTGCTCGACCTTTGCAGCCACCCATTGCGGGCTCCAGCAGCCCAGATATTCGCCCGCAATACTGATAACGCCTGCGGCATTAATCACATAGTCTGGCGCATAGAGCTGTCCACGCTGAGCCAACAGATCACCCAATGCCACATTTTCGAGCTGATTGTTCGCCGCTCCCGCAATAACTGGAGCCCGCAACTGGGGTAATCGCGCCAGCGACACAGCGCCGCCCATCGCACAGGGCGCAAACACGTCAAGGTCTCGGGCAAACAGTTGGTCGCGTGCCACGACACGCACATTCAACGCCGTTGTCGCCTGTGCGGCTCGTTCTGCATCAAGTTCAGTGGCCACAATCTGTGCGCCTTCATTACTGAGCAAGCGCGCCAGCTCATAACCGACCTGACCTAAGCCTTCGATGCCAACCTTTAGCCCGTTAAGTGGTCGCGTCTGACTGGCCTGACTGGCCGAGGCAAAATAACCACCTAGGCGATGAGCCACTGCCGCTTTCAAACCAAGAAATACACCTTGCGCCGTAAAGGGCGCCGGATTGCCGCCGCCGTTACCTGTCACTCCGACCTGCCCCTGATCCGCGCCGGCACTGCCCGCCCCTGCAACAAAAGCAGAGTGTTGGCCGATAAGCGCCATATCGGCCGGCGTAATGCCCGAATCTTCCGCGGACAGGTAGTCGCCCTTAAGCGCATTCAGGCCAGCCGCAAAAGCGCGCAACAGCTCCGGGGTCTTGGTGGCGGGATCGCCTACAATCACCGACTTGCCGCCACCAAAACTGATATCCGCCAGCGCATTTTTATACGACATGCCGCGAGCCAGATTACAGACGTCACTCAGTGCCGCATCGCGTGAACGGTAATCAAACATGCGACACCCACCCAGCCCAGGGCCAAGCGCCAGACTGTGCAGCCCAACAAAGGCCAATAACCCGGCCTGGGGGTCGGCCAGCTCAACCACCCGCTCAAATCCATCTATCGACAGATCGGTAATCCTTGTCGTCATCGCTCTAAATTTCCCTGCTAGTTAAGTTCTCCGCTGTGCACACTCAGACAAGCAGCGAGAGGGTTTGAGTGTAAAACCTGGGCCAGACTTTTTTAGTGCTTTCTCATTGAAGACGGTGGTCTAAGCAACAGGTATCCCCTAATATGAGCCTGTAACTAGGGATATCCTCCAATGAAACCCGCTAAATTAGACAAAGCCGATCGCCGCATACTCGATGCGGTACAACGCAATGGCCGTATGACGGTGGTCGAACTCTCAGACCATGTGGGGCTGTCACAAACCCCGTGCCTGCGGCGGTTGCGCAATCTTGAATCGCTTGGGGTGATTAAAGGCTATACGGCCAAAGTCGATCAGGATGCCGTTGGCTTACCCGTCAATGTGTTTGTCGCGGTCAATCTCGAAACCCAGCGGCAAGACCAGCTGGAAGGCTTTGAACGCCACATCAACACCTTCCCCGAGGTGATGGAGTGCTACCTAATGAGTGGTGGCGGGCGCGACTATCTATTGCGCGTGGTAGCCAGCGACATCGCCCACTACGAGCGCTTTCTCAAAGAAAAGCTGTCACGCATACCCGGTATCGCCAACATCGACACCAGCTTTGCGCTGAATACCATCATCCAGCGCACCCAGCTGCCTTTGACCCAATAAACCCCAAGCCCCACCTCGCGACCGGAGAGCCGCCAATGCCCACACTTGACCAGTCTTACTATTGCGGTGAGGCCAGTGACCCTCTGCGCTACCAAACCATCGGTGACTGCTTTGACGAGGTTGCGAACCGGTTCCCGGATAACACAGCGCTTGTGTCCAGACACCAAGGCATTGACTGGACCTACGCGCAGTACCAACAACAGATCAATCGCTTAGCCGGCGGGCTGCTCGAACTCGGCATTAAGCCCGGCGACCGGGTCGGTATTTGGGCGACCAACTGCTATGAGTGGTGCTTGACTCAGTTTGCCACCGCAAAAATCGGCGCCATTATGGTCTGCATCAACCCGGCCTATCGGGTCTATGAGTTGGAGTACGCCCTCAATAAATCTGGCTGCTGCGCCATCATTTCAGGCGTGCAGTTTAAGACCAGTAACTATCTGACAATGCTACAAGAGCTCGCCCCAGAGCTACGCCACTGCGCGCCCGGCGAGCTACAGGCGCAAAAACTGCCGTCGCTCACAACGGTGATTCGTATGGGCGATGACCACACTCCCGGCATGCTGAACTTCTCGGCCGTGTGTGAGCGTGGCGATAGGGTCAGTACCCAGCGTCTCGCTGACACAGCCGCAGGGTTGCAACCCGACGACGCGATCAACATTCAATTCACCAGCGGCACTACCGGCAATCCCAAGGGCGCCACACTCAGCCACTGCAACATACTCAACAACGCTGACATAACGGCGCAACGCATGCAGCTGACCGCCGCTGACAAACTGTGCATTCCTGTCCCGCTGTATCATTGTTTTGGCATGGTGCTAGGCACACTGGTGTGCATCACCCAGGGCGCTGCCGCCGTGTTTCCAGCCGAGTCGTTCGACCCGATATCCACACTCACTGCGGTTCAAGAGGAGCGCTGCACAGCGCTGCACGGTGTGCCTACCATGTTCATCGCCGAACTCGAGCACCCTGATTTTACAAGCTTTGACCTGCGCAGCCTGCGAACGGGGCTAATGGCGGGCGCGCCCTGCCCTGTCGAAGTCATGAAACAGGTGCAAACCGACATGCACATGTCTGAGATTTTGATCGGTTATGGCCAGACCGAGTGCAGCCCAATCAACCACATGACTGTGGCAGACGACCCCTTCGACAAAAAGGTTGGCACTGTGGGGCGCCCCGGGCCGCACCTTGAGGTCAAGATCGAAGGGCCAGATGGTCGGGTAGTGGCCATTGGCGAACGGGGTGAAATATGCACCCGCGGTTACTGCGTCATGTCGGGGTATTGGGATGATGAGGCGCGCACCAAAGAGACCATCGATGGGGCTAATTGGCTGCACTCAGGTGATATCGGCATCATGGATGACGAGGGCTACGTAGAGGTGGTCGGAAGAATCAAAGACATGATTATTCGGGGTGGCGAAAACGTCTATCCAAGAGAAATCGAGGAGTTTTTGTTCACCCATCCTGACATTCAGGATGCCGCTGTCTTTGGCGTGCCCGATGATCGTTACGGCGAGCAGGTAGCGGTTTGGATACAGGCGCGAGATGGCGCCCTGATCACCTCAGGTGCCGTGCAATCGTTCTGTCAGGACCAGATCGCCCATTTCAAAGTGCCAAAGTACATCAAGTTCGTCGATGCCTTTCCCATGACTGTCACGGGCAAGATTCAGAAGTTTGTGATGCGCGACGCCATGGCCGAAGAACTAGCGGGCACCGCCCCACAATAAACGCATTTAGTTTGACGTATGCAACCGATGCAACAGACAAGGTGGCATCTTGCTGAACACCTGCTAACATCGCGCTGAAAGCTGGCGCGACTCAGACGAGACGCAGGCAGCGCAATAACAAGCATTCTGAGGCTTAAGGAAAAGGCATGGAAAGCAACAACTTCGGTACTGTTGTAAATGTAATTTGGGAATATTTGTTGGCCGGACAAAATTCCGTCGGTACCAGCGTGTTCCCTGCTGAGGGTCTGGCTCTGGTACTGCTTGGGATTGCCGGCATCATCGCTACGCGACGCTATTTACCCACGCTCGCCGGGGCTCGCACGCTGCAACCGGCAAGCGCAATTGAGCTGCAACGGGCCATGCGCTCTGTACCGCCGCCACTGAGCGCAAAGCGCCATCAGTTGGCAGCAAGTAATGCGCCCACACCAATAAACCCCGCTCAAATAACCCCCATCAGCGGCGGCTCAAGCCACGCGGCCTAACCTTTACTAAGAATTGGGCCTGAGAACCGCCCTCGCGCCGCCTTCACACCGCAGAAAAGACCCCATAGAAAACGCTGCTTATCGCGCGATGTCTGCCGGCCTGACAATCCACTAAGTAGTTTCGGACTAATTTACCAGTCTGACATAACTGATTGATTTAACGAACTATTGGTATGTTGTCGTTTCTGCCTCTACACTACTGGACCGGCTTGGTGGAAAAGCTACCCAGCCGTCGTGATCAGCAAAAATAACAATAAAAAATGACCATGAAATCACTGTTACCCAAAGCCACTATTAAGTCCGCCCTGAACGCCCTGTTTATTGGCGTTTTGCTTGTCGGCTCGCTACTCACAGCCCGCGTTGCACTGGCTGCGGATCTGCAGAACGTTCGTCTCGGCAACCACAACAAGCATACCCGCCTAGTATTTGACCTTTCCGGGCCTACTACACCCAGATTGATTCGCAGCGGCGCCGCTACCTACGAACTGCATCTACCCAACACCCGCTGGAAAGCAAGAAAGCTGCACGCCCGCGAGGGTCTTGTACGCAACGTATCCCCCACTCCAACCTCAGCAAAATCATCCGATCTGCGACTTGAGGTGCGCCTGTCTGGCAATGCTCGCGCCTCACTGCAAACACTGCGCTCCCCCGCCCGCGTGGTGCTCGATCTGGCCGAAGTCGATACGGACGATTATGTTGTTGTTATCGATGCTGGCCACGGTGGCAAAGCACCTGGCGCGGTGGGCAAAGGCGGCACCCTCGAAAAAGACGTCACCCTCGCGATCTGCAAACAGTTACGCACCGCCCTAAACGCCCGACCCGGCATTCGCGCGGTGATGACGCGCTCCGGCGATCAAACCCTGTCACTGGGCCAGCGGGTTGAAATTGCCCGGGATCAAAAGGCTGACCTGTTTGTCTCTGTACACGCTGACGCCATTACCGATAGACGGGTTCGCGGCGGTTCGGTTTATGTCCTGTCGAACACCGGCGCAGAACACGCTGCCCGACGCTGGGCCGGCATCTCACCCACCCGTGCAACCTCACCTAAGAATCTCGCCGGCATCGACCTCAGCCATCGTGATGCTGCCGTCGCCAACGTACTCTACGACCTGGTACAGACCGACACACTCGAACGCAGCAACCTGCTTGCACAGGACGTTCTAGACAACCTCCAGGCCAGCGAACGCGTGCGCTTCAAAGAAGTGCGCCTCGCAAACCTTGGAGTTCTGAAAGCGCCTGACGTGCCTTCTGTGTTGGTAGAAACCGCATTCATCTCTAATCAGGCTGATGAGAAACTGCTGCGCAGCAGCAAAGGCCAACGGTCAATCGCCCAGGCCATTGCCAAAGGCATCAGTGGTTTTATCGAACGCCCAACTGAGGTTGCCCGCGCCCGCAGCGGCGCCTCGGAACAGCCATTGATTGCCATGACAAAACCCTACCGATATTACGCGGTTATGAGCGGCGACACCCTCTACAGCCTCTCCCGGCGCTTTGGCGTGAGCGTGAAAGAGCTCACCACAACCAACCGCCTCAAAGGTAACTTCATCAAACAAGGCATGACCTTGCGAGTGCCCGGTGCCGGCAACGTTATCGCGGCGGGCAACTAGAGCCTGCAAGAAGGTCCGCGCCAGGAAATGGTGCGACAGCGAACCGACGCCGCGGCATAGGTTAATTATTTGGCGCTACGCTCGACCCGTTTACTCGCACGCCAAGCGGCCCACCCGGCACCCACACTTCAAACGCTTCACCGCCGCGCTCAATACTCAGTGCATAGGTTTGATCGGGTGAGCCTTCCCGAACTCGCGACGTCAAATCGCGGACGCTGTAGAGCGGGTTACCATCGAGCGAGCGCAATACATCACCTGTTTGCAAGCCGGCAGCCACCGCCGTAGACGATCTCAGCACGCTAGCCACCTCAACACGGTTCGACTGTCCGCTCGCGTAGAGATAACTATCGTAAGCGGTATCGCCAAACTCCTGGCGAATGGCAGCCGAATCCCGCGGAATGAGTCGGCGCTCTTCGCGTGCCGATCGGTGTTGCTCAGTGTCTCCTGTTGCCTGACGCACCCGGTAGTCTGCGGTTAATCGCGCCAGTGCCAGTTCGTCCAGACGCTGCACAAGAGACTCCGCTTCCTCTTTATCGACGCCAGTTGCCAAGAGGCGATCAAAAGTTAGCGCAGCGTCCAATGGCCTAGCCTGATTGTCACCCTGAGCCGCTGTGGCGGGCGCTTCGGCAAGCGCGATGGCAACGCCCGCACTCGGAGCCTGAGCCACCTGCTGGCGCAAGGCCGCAACGTCATCGAGCAATTGCGCTTGAGTCCGCTGTAGCTCGCTCAGCCGTGCACTCAATTCGGTGGGCGACAACCTAAGATCGTCTGCGGTCACCCGCCCCAATGCCGCCGTGTCGCGCTCGGCGGGACGCTCCACAAACCAAAGCGCGGCCAATACCAGTCCCGCCCCAATAAACGCAGCCAGTACAAGGCGTACAAAATCAGGCATATCGTGGCCCACCCGGGTCTTTCTCGGTTTGGCTTCCTGCCACCGCACTACCCAGAGCTTCGACCAGTTCCTGTGCCACTTTGAGATGATTGGGCTGCACCATCATATGCAGGGCTTCCGGCTCCTGAACACCCCCCAGATACCAGCCCTGCTTGCGCAACCCACTCCAGATTTTGCCCATCTGTCCTTTTGGGGTGGCGAGCGCCAGTATCGGCAGCGCCGAATCATGCAATGGCTGCAAACCCACCTGGCGCGCACCCTCCACAATTGCCTTTTGCGCGGCGACAACCTGTCTCGCTCTCTCGGTGTAACCCTCTTGGCCTAGATAGTTTTGCACCGCCCAAGCACCAGCAATTGCACCGCCAGGTCGAGAACCTGATGCTGTCGGCGTGGTCATTTCCCCGCACGGCCAATCCTTAAACGCAAAGTGCTGGTGCGCGTGTTCATCAGCCGACCGGTAAAAAACTGTCGATGCCGCCTTGGGCGCAAAACCGTACTTGTGCAGATCCGCTGAGATAGAGCGCACCCCGTCGACCCGGAAATCGAACGGCTCAAGGGCAAGGCCTTGCTCGTCGTAAATCGTTCGTAGAAACGGCAAAAAGTAGCCGCCCACACAGGCATCCACATGCAGCCATAGGTCATTCTTTTGCGCCAACACCCCTAGTTCTGTGATGGGGTCAATCACGCCATAGGGATAGCAAGGCGCAGAACCGACCAGCATAATTGTGCGATCGGTCACCGCCGCCGTCATGGCGTCGAGATCGGCCCGGTGATCGGCGGCAACCGGCACTCGAACCACCTCAAGCCCTAGATAATGCGCGGCCTTGTCGAACGCCGGGTGGGCGGAATACGGCGCAACGATAGTCGCTCCCTGGACATCTCTTCCCTGCGCAACACTCCAGTCGCGGCAGCTTTTCACCGCCAGGAATATGCTTTCGGTGCCTCCTGAACTCATATCACCGCCGCCTTCGGCCGCGCCAAACAGGGCGAGTCCATTGGCAATCACGTCACCGTACATACGGTTCAGGCTGGGAAACGCGGTTTTCAGGCCCAACCCATTCTCGACGTGATACATGTTGTAGGCCTTGGCCCCAACTTCCAGCACATCATCACCCGCGTGAAAGACATAGAGACCCGTGCGGCTATTGCGCCAATCAACATCTCGCTCACGAAAACTGCTCATCTGTTCGGACAGGTCATCCCAGCCGCGAGAGTGCTGGGGAAATTGGGGGATGGGCATAGGCCATGGCTCCAGAATCGATCTACACCGCACGCTAGCGCCTTCGGGTGCCACCGTAAAGAGCAGAGACTCGACCTTATCCAACCAACCACGCTGTCATGCGCCTGCGGCTTTCGTTAGTCTTTGTCCCGTAGACCTCAGTTAGATAGACCCATGAAAACAAAAGCCGCTGTCGCCTTTAAAGCAGGCCAACCCCTCGAAATTGTCGAACTCGATCTCGAAGGACCCCAGGCCGGCGAAGTATTGGTCGAAATCAAAGCAACGGGCGTCTGCCATACCGACGCCTTCACCCTCAGCGGCGACGACCCCGAAGGCGCCTTTCCAGCGGTACTCGGTCACGAAGGAGCCGGCGTGGTGGTCGACGTGGGTGCCGGTGTGAAAACACTCAAACCGGGCGACCATGTGATCCCGCTTTATACCCCTGAGTGCCGCGAGTGTGAATATTGCCTGCACCCCAAAACGAACCTGTGCCAAGCCATCAGAGAAACTCAGGGTGCGGGTGTGATGCCTAACGGCACCAGCCGGTTTGCCTTCGAAGGCAAA
>JALZVT010000086.1 GCA_023300545.1 Pseudomonadales bacterium | reverse complement strand
ATGGACTCCTCCTCGCTGCTGACGCATCACCCAACGATACACATTCTACCAATAATTGATCGAGTCTAACTTTCGATGGCGTTAACAAAATGACAAAGCGTTCATAAAATCGATTGGGCTATTGGCAGAGTACTAACAGTTTGGCGTGTACAACCTGAGCTTTGATCTTGCAGGATAGATAGTGTGTGATAACACCGAAGGCACCATTCATCTGTAAGGGAACCACAGTTCAATGATCAGACTCTCGGACCGCATAGAGTCCCTAGCGCTACTTAGAGCGTTCGGCACATCCATTCTGCTAACCAGCACCTTTCTGCTAACTAGCACCTTTCTGCTAACTAGCAACTTTGCCCATGCAGACGTTTCGGAATGGGTCGATATTCACGTCGAAAACGGCACTCTGTGGCTCGACACCAAGGTCGGCGGGGTTACCGGCTATTCGATGATCGACAGCGGCTCGCAAATCAACGCCATCAACTCGAACTTCCTGAAGAGCTCTGGCCAGTCTTATCGAACGGGCAAGCAAGTTACGATTCTCGGTGTGTACGGCAAAGACCAGCGCCGCTCCTATCACTCCATACCCGTCGAACTATTTGGCAGCAGCATCGATTTCAGAAATCTGGTGGATCTGGACTTTGGCGGCGATAACCAACAGCTAATCATCGGCGGGCCTTTTCTGCAGCACTATGTTTTTCAGTTCGACTACCCCAACAAACGCATGCGCATCATTACCCGCGATTCGATAAACCTGAAAAAACAGAAAAACGTAACCTCAAAATTGGACAGAAAGACTGGCAGTCCGATCGTACAGGTTCGATTGAATGACGAGAAAGACGTATGGCTGCTAGTCGACACCGGCAACAGCGGCGGAGTGCTCGTCGAACGATCGGTCGCAATCGGTCCAGGCTGGCTTAAGAAATACCCCACACAGCTGAGAAAAGGCAGAGGCGCAACAACAACCGGTCGAACCGAGGAATTCAATCTGCCAACACTAACCATTGGTGACTATACGATAGAGAATGTGATCGTCAATGTTCCGGAAGAAGGCAAAGACTTCGAACTCTTTAAGCGAGACGCGGCTACTGGCTCGCGCCTCAAAAAATCCAGGAGTCAGTCGAAAGGCATTCTCGGTTACGACGTGCTCAAACATTTTATAGTGACCATCGACTACAAAAAAGGCCATGTACACATCCAGCCACCCACCCCTACCCCGCCAGACAGCAACAGCGACGCGGAGGCCGTAGACGCGGCCGACGCACGCTAGCTCAGGGAAACAAGAACACGAACTAATCGGTAAGACGCGTATAGTAATCACCAGAGTGACGTCGTAATTTGAGCGCCAAGCACTGGGCAGGTCGCAGCCAATGACATATTGTTGTAGGCCGCCTTGAAATATTTGCTTCCGCGCCAATCCAGCGACTGTTGGACAATGATTCGAGATATAAAGAAGTTATCCGGATAGAAAAGTGATACGCACCTCATCACCACCTGTTGCACTACTCACCGCCACACTAGTGCTTTGCATCTGGGTGGGCGGCCTCGCGTCTGGCTCAGCCCACGCCCAGGTGGTAGAAAACAACTCAAACTCCGCCGTCCGCGAAACGCTTCTGCCCTCGGAATTCGCTCGCTTCGCACCACGAACGGCGCTCGACATGGCAAGCCAGATACCCGGCTTTCCACTCGAAGAAGGTGGCGATGAGCGCGGGTTTGGCCAAGCTGATACCAATGTGCTCATTAATAACCGCCGTATCTCTGGCAAGTCGAACGGGCCGGTTGCAGCCTTGTCGCGTATCCCCGCAAGCGATGTGGTTAGGCTTGAAATCCTCGATGGTGCAAGCTTAGATATTGTCGGGCTATCCGGGCAGGTATTGAATGTAGTGACCGCAACAGGCGGCGGGTTAAGCGGTCGCTATCGGTATTCACCAGAAATACGCACTGACGAAGTGCCTTTTCGATGGGGTGATGGAGAGATCGCCGTGTCTGGCGGCGGTGATCGAACGGAGTGGTCGCTGAGCCTAGGTAACGAGCAGCGCCATCGAGGTTCGGATGGTCCGGAATTTGTGACCGACGGGCAAGGCATGTTGCTTGATGAACGCTTCGAACGGGTCGGCGAACGGTCTGATCAACCGGGTATCTCTGGCTTATTCACCCGCGAACAAAACAACGGCGGCATTTTGAACCTAACCGGCGAGATCAACTGGCTCTTGTTCCGATCTGAAGAACGCTCCGAACGTAATCCGATCAACGACGTTGCTCGGGTACGTGAGCTGCGCGAAACCGAAGATGAATTCAATTTTGAGATCGGTGCAGACTATGAGTTTAAGCTCGGCCCGGGCCGACTAAAACTCATCGGTTTGCACCGCTTCGAAGACAGCCCCACTGACGCCATGGTTGATACCCAGTTCGCCGACGGTCGACCACTCACAGGCTCATTTTTCAGGCGCAACGCAGAAGAAGCCGAGAGCGTGCTCCGCGCTGAATACAACTTTAGTGCCCTCGCGGGAGACTGGCAGTGGTCACTGGAGGGTGCACAGAACTTCCTCGATATCGAGGCAGAGCTATCGGTACGCGATGTCGCGGGAATTCTGGTCGACGTTGATTTTCCGGGCGCATCGGATCGAGTTGAAGAAGATCGAGCAGAAATGACACTCAGCTACGGCCGCCCGCTGGGCAACCGGCTGCAACTGCAAACCTCCCTTGGTGCGGAATATTCGAAAATTCGCCAAACCGGCGCGTTTAGCCAAACCAGAGACTTTGTCCGTCCGAAGGGTTTTGTGAGCCTGAATTGGGAAGCATCATCGGCAACCAACCTTTCGCTGCAGATGGAGAGAGTAGTTGCGCAGCTGGAATTTTCTGATGTCATTGCAACCGTGAACGTCAATCAGAATCGGGTTAATGTGACCAACGCGGAACTCGTACCGCCACAAAGCTGGCTCACGGAGCTGCAGTTACAACAATCCCTGGGCAGCTACGGGTCGCTCACTCTGAGTGGCTTCTATGAGGCTATCAGCGATATCGTTGATCTCATTCCTGTTGACAATGGCGCAGCAGGCATTGGTCAGGCACCGGGCAACATCGACTCGGCCAACAGGCGCGGAGGCGCGCTCAACGCCACCCTGCTGTTTGACCCTCTAGGCTGGCGAGGCGCTCGACTTGATATTGCAGCCAACTACACCGATTCAGAAGTGAGAGACCCATTAATAGGCAACAACCGCCGGATCTCCGACGAAGACTTCATCACCTACGAGGTTCGATTTCGGCAGGATTTTCCCGGCACCACCTGGGCGGCCGGCATCGAGGCGTTCTACGGCGAGAACGCGCCTCAGGTTCGGCTCGATGAGGTCAGCTTGTTTCGACAAAGTGTGGCTTTCACACGCGCATTCATTGAAAACAAGAATGTGTTTGGGGCAACGCTACGCGCAACCCTCGGTAATCTAAACGATCGCAGCAACGACTTTTCGCGAACGCTGTTCAACGACCGAAGCGTGAACGACATAGCGACCCGCGAAGAACGCTTCCTTGATTTTGGCCTGCTGTTTCAGCTTGAGATTGAAGGCAGTTTTTAGTTGGCTGCTGATAGAGGCATGATGAGTGCAGCCCAGTCTTGGGTGACGCAGGCATGTCTTGCGGCATTACGTGGTTGTTCCGTCGTTACCAATACGTTGGCTGCCCACCAGACCGTCGCAATCGCCACGGTAGAAGAGTGAAATGGTTAGCCCAGAAAATACTAATTCTCCATCGAACCGAACGTTATCGTTGTTGGTATCGCTAAATGCGCTGACCGTCAGATTGAAAATCTCTGCAGACATCCTGTGGCATAAAATCCCACTGGGTATCTTGTTCACGATACACCACCCGGCGCCTATCAAAGTCGTCTGCCTCGAAGACCACCAACTCAAGTTTGGGTGTGCTGATTAGGCACACTGAATAGTAACGGCAAGTGAAAAAAAGCAGAAAAGCACTGGAATTGCTAGAACTTGTAAAGCTCGTGTGAAGGAAACTACGGGGTTTACCAGGCCATCAAGCAATTATGGGCGGTACACACCAATAGCCTTTGCGTCCGTACCCGTCAAAAAACTAACGAATACGTGCGCGAAAGCTTACTGAAAAACTTGGATCACCCGGATCAAAAGTGTTTGGTTTTGTGAAAATAGCGTCTTCAACGCTGGTTTTGGGTCAAATTGACCCATTAGCAGGCGATATTGTGGGGACATATGATAGCGACTTTCAGAGCAGAAATGGCTGACCACCAGCGTTTTCTGGCGAAGACAAGAACACAAAGATGTAACTGGATTGGATACTGAGTTTTTTAAGCAGGCGGACTGTAGCGGCATATTGAATTTGGCCAGCATTTCGGCGGAGATCTATGCGAGCTCCTCCGCTCTATTTAGTGGCGCCCCCCGTTTTCCGATGCGAATCGCTGATGTTTCAGTCCTGCTCAATACTTGTCGTCATGGATCAGTGGAGCCGTCGCCTCATTGGGTCTGGCATTCACAAAGGGGATATGGCCCGTTGCTGGCGCATTACGGTTGTTAGTGTCGCTTGGCATTGTGGCCAGCGCATTGTACTTAACGGTTATTGTGCTAGGGATGGTGTAGAGTTTTCTTACGCTCCGACTAGTAGGTAACCGCATGAAGTACGCATTGTTTTGCTTGGCAGTCCTGCTGCAGCTCCCAATCTTTGCCGCGAGCGAACCACTCGCAAAAGAACCTGCGGATGCCAGCACGAGCCACGGCACCGCAACCATCCACGATACGTTTGATCGACGCAAAGCCAACCGAGTGCACATCTACTTTGTGCAAAAAATCAACGGCAAGCGCGTAAGCAACGCTTCTAAAGACACCGCCCGCGCAACAGGGTTTAGCAACTCTACCGACGCGCTTGGTCACAGCCGGGAAGTACCAGCAGAAAAGGTAATGCTATCTTTAGCAGCTAACTATGGCGGTTTTAAGGAGCTTACCGGGGAACTCGACTTTCTGCCCATCGCCGGGGAGTCGTACCTGGTCAAGGGGCAATTCGAAAAAGAATATTCCGCGCTATGGCTTAGCGACCTCAATGGCAAAGTAGTAACGGAGCTCATAGAAAGATACGCAGAAGACTACCCGCACCTAAAGCGGTCCCGCGCTGCCATTCTCAACGCCCACCTCGAGCGCAAATCGAACTCCCGTCTCGCCAGGTTTGCCCAAATCTCCAGCGGCGAAAGTGACACTCTGGTGCAAGAGCGCTTTGGACCACCCGACGCCATTGAAGAGATTCCTGGCAACATTTTTGCTGAGCGCCCACCCCGTACGAAGTACACCTACGAGGGCCTGGGCACCATCTTATTTTCACAAAAACAAAAAAAGGGTTGGTTGCGCAAGGAAGCCAAAGGATTGTTTGTTGAGCGTGTAACCCCTGAGTTTTCGAGCTCTGCAGCTAAAGATGGCGAGCCGATTGACCTCGCGGAAGCCAAGCATCTTCTTGCCACCGACAACTCAACCACGCTGCGAAAGATTGCTCAGCACTATTACAAAACCAACGTTCGAGACCCGGAGGTTATGGATCTTCTGGCGGCGCGCCTCGCGCGTGACTACCGAACAGATAACGTGATGCTGCTGGATGCACTGGCGTGGTTTTGTAACACGCTAGGAGCTAGCGAGAACGGGCGCTACAAGCCACTGCTAACGCAGGTGGCGGCGGATGCGAAGCGCAAGAAGTTGCGTAGGTTTGCGAAGAAGGCTGCAACAGCGTTGTCTGAGCCAACGGGCGAGACCTTTCCGTTTAAAGCGGTGGCTGACGCCGGACAGTAAGATAGAAGGTGTCAGGGTGAGGTCTGGCCCGCGTGAATACCTTGACGACGTGCCGTTTTGGAACTCGCTCCACCTGACAAGGAAACTTGGCGAATCTACCGCGGTTGGCGGACTCATCGCCTCGCGCTACTGCAAAGCGTTATTGCAAACGCCCGTGCCTGATTGCCTACTGATTCGCCATGCGCAGGTCTAGGTTACCGTTTCTACTCTCACCGCACAGAGGAAAGTCAGGAATCCTACCTATGAGCCACTCAGCCTATCAGAGCACGGTTTATAACTAGGTAGCCCGGCCATTACCGCTGGGCTGAAAGCTTGCTGACCAAACAACATCGGGTAATGGAAATGACGCAGCGAGGCGTGGAATTTGCGCACGCACGCCATGTAGCGCTGGTGGTGTGAGCGATTGGTTCCAGCCAGATGAGTGAGCCAGCGCTCCGTGGCCAGTGGAGGCGACAATAGCGAGGCCCATCCCATAAGGCGATCACGGCGCGCGATGCCGGCTTGCAGGGCGTTTGACTGGGGTGCGATAAACTCATCCCCCACCTGCTGAAAAGCGAAATACCACTTCCAGTCAAACGGTTGGGTAACCCTTGCCTGCGCTTCCCACTCTGGGTGCGACGCAATAAAGGATGTCATGGTGACAGGCTTTGGCAGATCCCAGGCATCGTTCACTTTTTCGCGTTGCTCTAAAAGAATCTCTCCCCCGGCGGGTATCACAACCGTCGCTTCGGCCAGCATGCGTGCTGTGGCGGGTAAGGCAATAGTAAAAAGCAGCCAACAGGCGAGCAGTGCCGTTGCGGCCGTCGGGGCCTCAGCGGTTCGATGCGTAACAAACCGACAAACGAGCAGCCAGAACAGCAGATGCAACGCACTAATAACAATCACGCTTGCCCACAGTAGAACTGCAACGTTCTCAATCACCGCTACAATTGCAAAGGGTATGCTGGTGCTTAGGAACAACAGGCCTGTACGCGCGCCAGCCTTTGCCAGCAGCGGGTTGCGTGGGGAAGCATTGGTTGCTGCCAGCAACTCGTAGCGGCCGTCGCGACGTTCCCGCGAATCAAGATCGTACAGCAGCAGTATGAGTACCAGAGGTAACAGCACGGAGACCAAAAAAGCATAGTCGAGTCGACCAACACGCGACAGTTCAGGGTTGCCAATATCCGCCTCATAAATCTGGCCTTCCAGAGCCAGCATGGTTAACCAGTGTTGCCAGGGCAAATCTTCGCGCGTGCCGATGGCGGCAAAGGCAAGTGGTGTTGGTGGTTCGTAGGTCACATGATGCATGCCGTACGCGGCTCCCCCGGCATCGCTTTGGCCTGCAAGCACAGTCGCTTTGTCTGCTTGGGTTGCTTCCAGTATCCAGCTGATCTCGGCGTGTTGCTTGTGTGTTTCGAGCGCCCCGGCGATCACTGCCCAACAGGCCACCAGCAACGTGAGCGCAAGCGAAAGTACAACGCTGCGCTCTCGTAGCGCATAACGACCTTCCAGAACAAAGCTACCCATTGGTTTGCTGTGCCGTGCGCATTGCGCCGCGTTGGCCTGCGAAGGCAGCAGCAAGTATCCACAACACCAGTATCGCGAGATTAGGCAGCGCCGTGGTTAATCGTGCGGTAACGCCTGGTCGCTCTGACTCAAAGCCGTCGAGCATGCGCCAATGCTGCGGATCAATACGGGCCCGCTGCTCCGAGCTGGCATCGATACTGCGTTTGGCATCATCAACGTAGGCAAGTTCCGTAGCGTGCAGTTTGTTTAACTGCTGTACAAAAGAGAAACGCAGTGTCTCGGCGTCGCGCAGAAACTGATGATGTTGCTCCAGGTTGGTGTTGGCTGTGGTGATGGAAAACGATTTGAGCGCCAGATATGGCGACAGTAAGTTAAACCGATTCGCCGCGCTTGCCTGCGCGAGTTCCTGGTCAACGCGCCGCCTAGCGAATCTGTTTATAATCTCGGTCTGCTTTTTTTCGGCTGCTTCAGCGATGATGCCGCGATAATTTACAGGTAACTCCTCGATCTTCTCTACGTCGTATTGAGCCAATAGCTGTGCACGTAGTTTGTTGAACGCAGGGTCTGCAGAATTGTGGCCGTCACCTGCGTCCCGCAATGCCTTTGCAATTTCCAGGTTATTTCTGACATTGCTTTGCAGCGGTAATGAGGCTTCCGCTGCACTACTTGCCACTCGAGGCAGCAACACACCCAGAAGCAGCCAGCTTGCGAGCAGGACTAGCAGCGCAGAGGACGCACGCCGCTGCCAAACCGACCCCGCGGTGATCATCAGCACCCAACACAGCAGATACAGCGCGTAACCCAACCAGAACACAAAGCTGATTACCACGCTCTCACCACCCAGCCATGCCAGTGCTGTAATGCCAGCTAAAGGCATGGACAGAATCATTGCCAGTACTGCCAAAGCAGCTGACTTGCCCAGCCACAAGGTCGTAGGACTCACACTCATCGTGTACACGAGCTGATCAGTTCGCGCCTCCCGCTCTCTGGCCAGTGACGCGAAACCCATAACAATCAGTAGCAAGGGCACAAGCAATTGATAGACGAGTGCGGGGGATAGTGTAGCCAACGGTCCGGTCAGCGCCTGGGTGTACCCCGGCGCGAAGGTGGCCGTGTTTTGTTTGTGCCCTTCCAGAAACATGACGGTGCCCGTATAGGGGTCAACGCCCGGGTCGGCGATAGCTAGTGGCGCGGGCGTGCGGAACACGTAGTGGCCGTAGTGCACCATGCGGTGCGGATGCCGAGCCGGCTGGTTGCGGAAGGTTTCTTCGGCAACGGCCTGCAATTGCTGGCGTGCGTCGCGTTCGGCGTCTATTCGCAAGTAGTTTGTGACTAACGACGTCGCAATGAGCAGAATCGCCGCAACGCCAACGGCTGTGGCTGTTTTTGAGCGTAACCAATAGCGCCATTCCTCGCGCGCAATCCGCCAGGCAGAATTCATACTGCTACTCATGCCTTGTGATGCTCAGCGAACATCCGGTGAACTTCGTCCGCGGATATTTGTTCGTCGCCGCTGGCTGCAAAGTGCCCTACCATTTGCCCTTTCTGCAGCAAACCAATGTTGCGCGCCACCCGACAAGCGCCATACACATCGTGGGTCACCATTAGCACCGTTGTGCCGCGCTCGGCAAGACCCACAATAATGGCATTGAATTCGTCGATGGCTACCGGGTCGAGCCCGGAGGTAGGCTCATCTAGAAACAGGATAGGCGCGTCGCGCAGAATAGCGAGCGCGATACCCACTTTTTGCCGCATGCCTTTCGAATAGGTTTCTAGCTGGCGCACGCGAGCGCCACTGGCAAGACCGACTGTATCAAGGGCTGCATTGATAGATTCGCGGCTGTTATCAACCTGGGCAAGCGACAGAAAGTAGTCGAGGTTTTCCCAAGCGTTCAGATGCGCATACAGATTCGCCGCCTCAGGCAAGTACGCAACCTGCCTGTGCACCGCTTTCACATCGCTGTGCACAGTTGCACCATTCACCTGAGCAGACCCATTTGTGGGTTTGATGAACCCTAGAAAAGTCAGCAAGGTGGTCGACTTACCAGCGCCGTTGCCACCCAGCAGTGCAAAGATCTCGCCCTTTGCAACGCTAAAGTTCACTGCATTGAGTACCTGTTGGCCGCCACGGTTGACGGTGAGGTTTGTCGCCGATAACACCTTGTTAGGAGATGGTGAATTCATAGGTAACTGAGCCGGGTTGGTTGTATTTTCCTTTGTGCTTGTAAGTGGGCAACACCTTTGCAACAAGACCGTAGACCACAATTAACATAGAAAGCGTGCGAATTAGAACGCATACGACGCTGTTACGCGCCATCGCCGTGGTGCACCGGGCTCAACCCAAACGTCAGCGAAGGAGTTGGTGTAAAAAACCTCATTGAACAGGTTGTCGATGTCTACCCGAACTGACAGACCGGCAACGGGTTCGATTTCTCCAAACAGACGAACGGTGGTATAGCTTGGCAGCGTGAAGTCAAATCCTGTGAAGCCCGCACGCTGATCGGAATACAGCAGCCCGCCGCCGATTCCTGCTGGTAGGTTCGCCACCTCGAAGCTTTGGCTGATCTGCAGATTAACCTGATGCTCGGGAGAGTTAATGAGCGGGTCGCCGACCTCAATTTGGGAGCCAAAGTTCTCATCAAGAGAACTGGTTCTGAATTCTGCATCCGTATAGGCGTAGGACAACCAGATGTTAGTGCCGCTTTCAAAGGCAAGGTTCGCATCAAACTCAATGCCGCGGCTGCGGGCTTCGCCTGCCGATCTAGTGAAGAATCCAGCGGTTGTGGCTTCCGGTCGATCGTCGTTCACCAGAAAATTATCTTGATCTACTTCAAACGCTGTCACTGTCAGGTTGCCCGACACGCCGTCGTAAAAATGCCCCAGGTCTACCTTGAAACCGATCTCTGCCGATTCGGTAAGGTTTGGGGAGGGCTGCGACCCTTCCAGCGTGGAGCCAGTTTGCTGGCGAAAGCCTTCGCCGTAAGACGCATAAAGACTAAACCCCGGGTTGATTCGATACACAGCGCCAAACTGGGGTGACACACGCGAGTCTGTTGACGTGTTGGTTGTTACCGGCGTTGCTCGCAGGTCGGTCAAATCTTGCGTGAAGTCGTCCCAGCGCAGGCCAACACGAATTTGTAAGCGCTCCGAAAGGTCAATTTGATCCTGAATATAAAAACCGAAGCCATCGAGCTCTTCATCACGGTCTGTGTTTGGACCCGGTGTTGGGGTATCGAACTGACCAAAAACCGGGTTCAGCACATCGAGTAACAGGAAGTCAGCTGGGTTCAGTGCGCTGATATCGGGGCTAGCGCCCAAAAAGCCACCACGGAACCGTTCAATAAACATCTGATTTTCAAATTTGTCGTAGTCACCACCAATCAACAGACGGTGCCGGACCGAGCCAGTGTCAAACTCGCCCGCGACTTCTGCGCGTGCAACGAAGTACTCCGAATCGAAGTCTCTTGAGCGGAAGAAACGTGAGAGCGTTCTGCCATCAACGGCCAGTGTCTGCCGGCCGAAGAAGTTAGTTTCAGTGGCGTTGCCTTCAAGGGATGTATCGCGGTATCCAAGGCCAGCCAGTAAGCTCCAATTGGCTGAGAAATTGTGCTGTACTTCCAGCTGGTGCCCCAGCACTTCGGTTTCGATGGGGCCGTCGCCTGGTTCACCGGTAAAGGTTCGACGTGGGGTAAAGCCAAACTCTGGCGTAAAGGCAACGCCGCGATCAAATGGAATCTCCTGTTTGGTATATTCCAGTTCGTAGGTCAGGCTGGTGTCTTCAGAAACATCCCAGGTGACTGACGGATACAGTCCATAGCGTTCTGTTTCAACCGTTTCGCGAAAGCTCTCTGCGTCTTCGTAAAAGCCCACCAGGCGTACGCCGACGTTTTCAGAGTTTCCCAATGCCGTTTGCACGTCACCTTCGAAGCGTCGCAGGTCCCAGCGTCCTGCAATGAGGCGTACTTCGCCCTTGGTTTCGAACTCGGGTCGTTTGGTAACTACGTTAATGGTGCCGCCGGGTTCGCCCCGACCGAACAGTGCCGAGCGGGGTCCCTTAAGCACCTCGACTGATTCTATGCCTACGACATCGCGCGGGCCGCCAAAGCCGCGACCAGCGTTAAACCCGTTGACCAGAAATCCGCTAGGCAGGTTGATGTCACCCGAGAAGCCGCGTACTGAAAAGCTATTCCACAGGCCGCCAAAGTTGTTTTGTCTTGCAACGGACGCCGAGAGGTCAAGTGCGTCGTCCAAATTCAGCACGCCCACCTCTCGCAGTAGGCCCTCGCTAATGAACTGTGTAGCCGTTGGATTTTCCAGCTCATCGAAGTTCCCTTGATAAGCGCGACGTTTGCCGATAACAAACACTTCTTCAAGCTTATTGTCATCAGCGGCGGGGGTCGCTGCCATGCTAGGCAGTGATTGCGCAGCCGCCATAGCGGCTGCGATTGCAAGCGCAGCGGCTCGCGATGTTGAAAAGATCATCTTTGGGCTCAATCTAAATTTCTGAAACAAAACGCCCGCAGTCATGGGTGCTCGACCGCGGTCAGCGCGACAAACAAACCAGCTTAGGTTTGTTAGAGCGTAGGTCGGTTAGATTGAGAGTGGGGGGCCGATGGCCGGCGGCAGAGTCACGTCGTTGGTTGACTCAGGCGCCGTTGGCGCAACGACAACAACAGCGCTTAAGATTACTTTCGTAACCAGAGCAGAGCAGTTAGTTGCTGCGCCCGTCTGATCGTCAGCAGACAGCGCCACACAGGCGTAGCCATTGTGTTCGTGTGGTGCGTCACCGAATTCAAGGGCGTGAGCAGACGCCATGAGCTGGCTGGCAAGGAATAGGAATATCCCCAGCTTTAACTTCCAGCTATTTTTCTGCTTAATACTCATCAGACGAATTCTGCACGAATTCAAAAGGGATTCAACGCGTTTTCTTGTTTATTTGCTGTTCCCGCCTTGCAGCGGTACGCCGGCGATTGTGATGCGGTGCATGGCGAATTGGGAGTCAGAGCAACACAACGCAGAAAATGAGAGCCTAATATCTGCTGCCGTGATCATTAAACCCTCGCCATTGCTGAGGTTTCATCAAACCTTGGTGAAACGCAAATACAGCCCCCTTTAGTCGAACAAAGGTGACAAGCACCACGGGTCAATCACAAGATATCATCAGAGCTGTCGGAGAAATCAAACGCCGAAGCCCTAGATTCGGCTGTCCGCGTATTGCATGACGGGTTCTCGCGAAACACCACAAACCCAAGCCAGGAGCTACCCCGGTTTCTCTTGGTTTTCTTTCTTCGGTCACAGCAAAGATAGCCTCTGGAGTATCGACTTTTTCCGATGTGAATCACTGACGCTTCATTCGTACTCGATACTTGTCGTCATGGACCAGTAGAGCCGCCGCATCATTGGGTTTGGCATTCACAAAGGAGATGTTGGTAAATCTCATCGCTGGCAGGCTAACTTGAGAATATTGGAAGTGAAGGAGATCAAATCTATTCCTTCCCCCCCAA
Source organism: Pseudomonadales bacterium (assembly GCA_023300545.1). Lineage (GTDB taxonomy): Bacteria > Pseudomonadota > Gammaproteobacteria > Pseudomonadales > Azotimanducaceae > JALZVT01. The sequence continues at coordinate 21,810 of JALZVT010000086.1, read as the reverse complement.
TGTCCCACCCGTTCATCGAACGGGTTATTGGCACCATCCGGCGCGAATACCTTGACGACGTGCCATTTTGAAATTCGCTCGACCTGACAAGGAAACTTCACGAATTCAATGACTACTACAACAGCCAACGCACGCATGCAGCGCATTTGGGCAGTCACCGGCGAGACGTGAGCAACAAAGCAAACAGATAGTCGCGGATATCAGCAACTTCGGCTGGCAGACTCATTGCAAACACTCGAAGCAAAGGGTAGTTGCAAAGGGTAATGATTTTTTTAAACATCAATGGCTGTATGACTACCATTTCGCTCCGCCCGGTAGACCCTCTATTTAGCTCACCGCTTTCGGGTTTATGAACCGGTTCCTTTGATCTTCTCCACTGCGGGGCTCCAAGCATTCAAAGTCTTTTTCGATTAGTAACTTCAATGAGCCGCCATCAATGTCATTCTCGCCCTGGATAGACACTTCCGCCTCATCTCTCACCCAGTGTTCCGCTATCGGTCGAGGCAAGGCCACCTCAATACAACCCTCGCTGAAAAACGCTTTTACCGTTTTGGTATCGGAAACCTTCAATCGGTAACGAAAGTCATTGCCTCCGGTGAATTTGGTGCAGCATTCTATGGCCCGCTGTTCGCCGATTTCCTCCACTTCGCGCCTGTCGAGGCGCAGGCGGATGCTGTTGTCATTAATCCTGATCTTCATTTCACACCTGCCATCTGAATCCAGACCTAGAGCGTTTCAGCTTGTTTCTCCACGTTGGAAACGGTCGAGTTCATCCGGTTCGAACCCCATATCGTTATCGATGAGCAGATCGCGCATAAAATCGTCTTCAGGTTTTACCGCGGTCGCACGGTTCACCAAGAATCTGCAAATCCTGTCAGATAGGCTCCTATTCTTAGCAGATTTTCCGGCCAGGTAAGCCATCATCCTGGCTGTTCGTTCCCGCTTTCTTATTTCGCGCTCGTGTGCAGTCATAAGGTGTACTCGACTTCCTCGACAACAGTTTCTGTTTTCAGTTCATCTTGCGAAACCTTGTTAATGCGACACGGGACCCCTTTGAGGTGCGGTATACCCTGTTCCAAATCCAAAAAATCTTCGTCATCGCGACAAAGCTGAGCATCCGCGTATTTCAACGCACCGGACAAATGCCCCACCCCCTGTTTCATTTCAGGTTTCCACCAGCCGTGTGGAATTCTGACCAAGCCATCCGGCATGGCGTCTTTGATTGCCACTCTTATAGAAATCTTCGCAAGCTCATTCGCGACCTCAACCCACTCGCCTTCCTCAAGCTTGAGTTCTTTCGCGGTGCCCGGGCTCACAAACGCTTCAGGCTCGGGATGACGCTTGCGCATCTCTTCAATGTGCCGGTGACCGGTTTGAAAGAACCCGTCTTCGCGTACGCCGGTGAACAGTTTGAGTGGATATTCAGGGTCTGTTGGCGGATCTTCGCGGAAGTAAGGTAGCGGATCGAAGCCAAGCTCTTCGAGTGCTGACGACTTGAGTTCGACCTTGCCGCTCGGCGTTGCAAAACCAGTCTTGAGGTATTTTCGAAACTCTGGTGTCTTGAAGTGAACGTCCGTTGTGGCGACAAACTCCTCCCAGGTCACTCCGAGTTTCTCGAGGCGATAATCATAGAAGTCTTCAATCGATTCCCACGGAACGACTTCCGGTCGATCAAGCGCGCTTGCGAGCAGTTTCCAGAATTCGAATGTAGATCGGCATTCTCCAGGTGGTTCCATGGACTTTTCCGAGGTTCGTACAGTCGATGTCCAGCCAAACCCATCCATCATCCAAGGGCGCTCTAACCAACTATCAGCAGGCAGCACATAATCAGCGAGCTGCGCCGACGGTGTCATAAACTGCTCGTGCGCGACGACCAAATCCTGATTCATGATCGCTTTGATAATGAGCTTCATATTGGCGTAGCTCATGATCGGATTGTTACCGAGGAAAAAGAAGGCTTTAACGGGATAAGGGCCTTCTCCTGCCATAGCCCGAAACAACGACGATGGGGGAGTCATATGACAGCCCATTACGAGGTTGGCGTATTCTTGCCCCCATACCTTTTTAGTTGGGCCACGAAAGCGTTCCTGCCCCCGATAGGTGAATGCCGGGTGTTTGTCAGAGCCGAGCTGCTTCGCTTTTTGTTCATCCGACAACACCTCATGCATTTCGATTGCCGATTCGTTGACAATGTCTGGATTGAATCCCTGCAAGTGTTCCCCGCCCGGTACGTCGACGTACCCGCAGATCGACCGCAAGATGGATTGCAATCGAATCGCAGACGTGGAGTTGCGCTGCATATCCGTGATTGGCGTCCAGGCAATAATCGCCGGCCCTTGTGTGGCGTACATGCGCGCGGCTTTCGCAATCATGTCAGGTTCGCAGCCGGTCAGCTTGGCCACGCGTTCTAAGGGGTATTCGTTTACCCGCTGTTTTAGTTCTTCAAACCCGACGGTCCAATCTTCGACAAAGGCTTTGTCATACAGCTCTTCGTCAATAATTACCTTCAACCAGCCCAACATCATAGCTGCGTCACTGCCCACTTTAAGAGGCAACCAAATATCGGCACGTTCGGCGCTAGAGCTACGCCGCGGATCCGTAACGATCAGTTTTGCACCATTCGCCTGTGCTTGCCGAATCCAGTTGTACATCGGCGTCCAACTGTGTCGGCGAGGATTGTGTCCCATGAGGACAATGCACTTTGTGTTCTGGAAGTCCCCCATGGGGTACCAACCGTAAGTAAACCTGTTAATGGCAGCCGTATTACCCGCGCACAGTGCGACGCCACTCGTCCAGTTTGGAGAGCCGACGTGATTCATGAGCCGACGACCAAGTCCGTGGTCGGTGGCCGTGTTCCATTGACTGGTTGAGACTGACCAGGCTTCAGGACCATGCTCCGCGATGATTGCCTTTAGGCGCGTGCCAATATCAGCGATGGCGTCGTCCCAAGAAACTTCCTCCCATTGGCCTGAGCCGCGTTCTCCTACTCGCTTCAACGGTTTCAGAATACGATTTGGATTGGCGAAGTTCTTGGGGGCCACAATGCCTTTCATGCAAATGTTGTCCCTAAAGATCGGGTTGTCGGATGACCGTACGCGCACCACGCGCCCATCTTTAACCTCAGTAACCACGGAGCACGCAATGTCGCATGTCGCGCAAATCGCTCGTTTTGTAGTCACTCCTGGTCGTGGCTTGCGCTCACTGTATTTCGCATCGACGACTTGTTGAGGATCAATAGGGTTGGGCGCTGGCATAGCAGTACTCTCTGTTTAAGTGACGATGTAAGTCCTGAATATGGACTAACATAGTACGTAACATGGACTAAGTAAAGCTTGTTGTGCTAACGTCCATCCACCGCGGCAGTGCCAATAACTTCAAGCAGAAGAAAAAGTAGATGAAACGAGATCAACTCAGTGACCAACAATGCTCAGTGGCACGCTCTTCGGCCGTTTTAGGAGACCCCTGGACGCTTACCCTGTTGAGCGACTGCTTTTTAGGCGTGCGACGATTCGAAGAGTTTCAGGAGCGACTAAAGGTCTCGCGGACAACGTTGACGTCACGTTTGAAGCGGCTGGAAGAGCATGGAATTTTGGTTCAATGTCAGTACGAGCAACGGCCTCCGAGGTTCGAGTATCGATTGACACAAAAAGGCAAAGACCTCTTTCCTGTGGTTTCTACGCTTCTAGCATGGGGTGATAAATACTATTGGGAGGATGCGACCCCACCCATCATTCGAACCCATAAGCACTGTGGACACGATTTTCAGGCTTACACCGCTTGTTCGGAATGCGGAGAGCCGCTTGAGCTTAAAGATGTCGAAGCTCGCACGCGCCCCGATAATGATCGCTACCCACCGGTTGAGCGAGGACCGTTTAAACGCGGTAGCTGAGAAGATCCATCCACGTAACTTCAAGTTTCGAGCTGGTGCCACGCATGAAATTTCTTAAGATCGAAAACGGTAGCAATCAACTAAACGTCGCGGTTAGTGGTGAGGGTCCTGTCCTTCTTTGCGTTCATGGCTGGCCAGAGCTTTGGTATTCGTGGCGCCACCAAATGAACTACTTCAGCCAACGCGGCTATCGTGTCGCTGCGATGGATGTACGGGGCTATGGCGCCAGCTCGAAACCGCATGAGGTCGCCGCATATACAATGGTAGAGCTCACCAGCGATGTTGCTGCGGTGGCGCAGGCGTTAAGCGACGAACCCGTGATACTTTTTGGACACGACTGGGGTGCACCAGTAGTCTGGAATACGGCACTTCGACACCCAGATCGCGTACGGGCGGTTGCGGGTTTGAGCGTCCCTTACATGCCGGCTGGCGAAGATAGCTTCCTCGATGTTGCCCGTTCTATCTATTCGGATCGTTTTTTTTATCAAATCTACTTTCAGGACGAGGGCAAGGTTGAATCGGAGGTTGAAAGCGACTTTGCTACCGCTTTGCGTAAGATCTATTTCTCTCTATCTGGCAACGCGCCAGTGAACGATTGGTTGAAACCCAAACCAAAAAATGCCTCATTGCTTGATGAGTTGATTGATCCCGATCCGTTCCCCGGGTGGATGACTCCCGAGGATCTCGACGTGTACGTAAAAGCGTTTTCGCACGGCGGCTTTCGCGGCCCCATAAATCGCTATCGCGCCCAAGGCATAGACGCCCAGGAATCAGCCCAGATTCGTGGACAACTTATCAAGCAGCCCGCTTGTTTTATCGGAGGCGAACGCGACGCTGTGCGAAACTTTTTCCCAGGTACCGACATGTATTCAGAGCCCGGTTCTGCCTGTAGTGATTTTCGCGGCGCGACCATTATTCCGAAGGTTGGACATTGGGTACAACAAGAGGCCCCGCAAGCGACTAACGCCGCACTTGAGCAGTTTCTTCAGGGGCTGTAACGGAGCACTCCCGCAAGGTAAGTCGCAATGTCGACCCAGCATTACGAATGCTGTCTTGGGTGCGGGGTGTATGTCTTGCGGCGTTTTTCGTAAGCAATAGATTTCGCTGCGCATTCAAGTTGAATCAAAAATACGCCTTTAAGCCCGATTAACGCCAAATCCGACAGACACGATCAACGAATCCAAATCCATTCCTTACACCCCAATGCCCCACCCGTTCATCGAACGAATCATCAGCACCGTCCGACGCGAATACCTAGATCAAACCCCGTTCTGGAATTCGCGCGACCTTGCTAGAAAACTCGCTGAAATCAACAACCATCGTTGGAAAAGTCATTGCCGTGGGTTGTTTCAAACACCAATCCCGGCGTGACTACCAATTCGCCATCCACAGGTAGTTGGCTCTCTTAAAGACAGGTTTGCTACCCGGGGTCGTCACCCTTATCCAGCGCTTTGGCTCGGCCTTAAACCTTAATGTGCACCTGCATATGATCGTGCTGGACGGCGTGTACACCGACCACAATGGCCAGGCGGGGTTTCACCCCGTTGGTGCGGCGCCACGCGGAACACTCGAGCGTCTGCTGGATCGCGTGATCAAACGCAACACTGTAGTGGCATCGTAGATTTGGCTGCTCAATGGTGGTAAGAACACAGCCTCAGATAAATCAGGCAACAGAAAACTGCAGAACACAGGGCCCATCCAAAGCTGTCAGCAACAATCCTCGAACGCCTGTATCTCAAAGAATTGGAAAAGGAACTCCATTGCGTCGAGTAGCACTACGAAATTCAACAAACGTTGATACGTCTATGCGGGGCCCCTAGGCTGTAGCTTGTCGCAACCAGACAAGGCCAAGCGTAACTCGTGAGGTTCAAGCCGACAAAACAACATTGGAAGCGACCACAAATCGGCAACAATCGGCATGGTGACCGCAAGTTCACAGCGGAGATCAAAGAGCGCTAACCCCCTGATTTGTACAGTAGCTACAGGTGGACTTAACTGGCAGCCACACTGCACCGACCCCAGCATTATGAATGCAGGAGCCAGAGTACATTCTAACCTCACTCTCTACGAACAACCCAACTATCAGAGTGCACACTCAACGAGTACCATGCATTCCCTGCCTGTACCGCAACATCGCACCGCTCCCAACACCCCGGTGCTGACCCTCATGCAACGCCAATTGCCCATTCACCACCACCGCTCGCACGCCGGTTGGCTCTCGTTTAGGGTCGTCATAGCTGGCCTCGTCAGTAATCGTACTCGGTTCAAATAAGACCAGATCGGCGTACCAACCTTCTCGAACTTCTCCGCGCTCAGTCAGCCCAAAGGTACGGGCAGACAGAGACGTCATACGCCGCACGGCTTCTGGCAGCGATAACACCCCACGCTCCCGGACATAGCGCGACAATACGCGCGGAAAGGTTCCAAACAAACGTGGGTGCGGACGCCCGCGCAAATCAGGAATACCGTCCGACCCCACCATCATGTCGACGTGCGCCAGATTGGTTTCGATGTCGGCCTCATCGATGATGAAATGAATACAAATGGTGCGTTCGCCTTTTTCGGCAGTAAGAATCAGACGAACCACATCATCAATAGAGATACCTCGCTCGACAGCTATCTCTGTCACCATCTTGCCCTCAAACTCTCGAAACGCGGGACAGCCGGCAATGCGCACCACTTCAGCAAACGCGGTGTTGATTCGGTCGAGGTTAAAATACTCAATCATTCGACCGCTGCCGGCGGTGTAAGGGTAAACATCGAGCGTAACGCGCTGCCCGGCCTGCAAGGCCGCATCAACCTTCGCCAGCGACTCACCTACTTTGCCCCAGTTCGGTTTACCCGCTGACTTGTGGTGCGAAATATGCAGATGCACACCCGCGTCCTGAGCAATGCTCAAACTTTCATCAACGGCCTCAAGAAGGCGATCACCTTCGTTGCGCATATGCGTCGCATAGAGTCCGTCAAAGGGTGCAACCGCTGCCGCGATCTCAGCCACCTCGGCTGTTAGACTGTAACGGCCCGGCCGATAAATAAGTCCGGAAGAAAATCCGCAGGCGCCCTGCTCCATCGCCAGTTCAACATGGCCGCGCATCGTGGCAAGCTCAGCAGCCGTTGGCTCGCGCTTATCCATACCCATAGTCAGCGTGCGAATCGTGTTGTGTCCCACCAGCATCATGTTATTGATCGCGGGTTTGCCCGCGAGCACCAAGTCAAAGTAGCCTGCAAGGTCGGTGAAGTCGCCAGTAAGTCCGGCGAGAATACCGCCACTGGCGGAGGTCGCATTAACACTCGGATCTGCCGGCGCGGCCGAGAATCCGCAGTTACCACTCACCACACTCGTTACACCCTGCGCGAGCTTGAACCCCATATCTGGATGGCGCAAAAACGCCCCATCGTCGTGAGCGTGAGTATCAATAAAACCCGGCGCAAGACAGGCTCCATCACCATCAATCTCCGTGTGCGCAGCACCTAGTGCACCCTCCTCGACAACCGCTGCAATCCGTCCGTCTTGAATGCCGACGTCGCCGCGAAACGCCACCGCGCCTGTTCCATCCAGTATTTCTACATTTCTAAACGCAAGGTCAAGCACATCATCTCTCCAAAAAGCTCAGTGTTATAGGCCGTAGAGGCCGGGTCGAGTTCGCAACCACTCACCAATTTGTTCGCCAATCATTATCGCGGTTAAGTTGGTGTTCGCCCTTGGTACGGTTGGCATGATCGAGGCGTCGGCCACCACCAACCCATCCAAAAAGCGACAACACCCATGCTCGTCCAAGACGGCGTAGGCATCGTCAGCCGGGCCCATTTTTACAGTGCCACTGGGATGATAACCACTGCCAGAGAAACGTTTGCACAGATCGGCAATGTCGTCGTCTGTCAGCGAAGCAACATCTCGAGGAAAGGTAACCGTCTCGATCATGTCAGCGATTGGCCCGCTCTGGGTGAATGCCAGTGCATCACGAAAACACCGCACCAACCGCTCGGTGTCTCGCTCGTCTTCGCAAAAGCGATTATCAATAATAGGTGCAGCGTGGGGGTCAGCGCTCGACAGCCGCAGCTCACCTGCGCCGTACTGGTATTCCAGTACAGCCGCGATACCAAACATGGGTGGCCCCGAACGGCGCCCGGAAAAACTGAACTGCTCAATCTGCAGATCGTTGCGTTTTGCGGATCCCTCACAGGTGTAGCGCAGAATGGTTTGAATAATGGGCGCATCAAAATCGATCAACGCGGGGTCTTTAACGGTCGCGCTAAGCGCCAAAGCCGGATGATCACGCAGGTTTGCACCCACTCCTGGCGCGTCAGCCACAACCTCTATGCCGTGGGATTCAAGCGAAGCTCGCGGCCCAACACCCGAGCGCAGTAAAATAGCGGGCGACATCAACGCACCCGCCGCTAAAACCACTAAGGGCGCGCGAATTTCACTGGCCTGCGAGTCACCGCCCTCGTCGGTAAATTCAACCTCTACCCCGCAGCAACGCCCGTTTTCCACCAACAACCGCCTGACCAATGTATCGGCCTGAATACTAAGGTTGGGTCGAATACGCGCAGGTGCCAAATAGCCAACGGCGCAGGAAACCCGTAACCGACCTAACTTATTCATGGGCTGGGGGCCTGCACCATAGGTCTCAGGGTCATTGGCGTCTGGACACTCGGGGTAACCGAGCTCACTCGCACGGGCTAAAAAGGCCTGATGCTGCGGCAGCAGTTCGTCAGGCGGATAACGGCGAATGCTGATGGGCCCCGCATCGCCGTGATAGCTCGCAGCGCCATAATCGAGATCTCGTTCTAGCCGGCAAAAGGCGGGCAACACACTGTGCCAATCCCAGCCGAGTGCGCCCAATTGAGCCCACTCGTCATAGTCTTCCGGCATACCCCGCAACGCAATGGTGGTGTTTACCGCACTCGACCCGCCCACCACGCGACCTCGCGGAAAGGCCATTTTATGGCCGCGGGTGGGTTCGTGTTCAAGCCCCCAGTCGTGCCGGGTGTAAGAATTGTTGTGGCTGTTCACCAGATCTTTGGGTGTCACCGCCAGATCCGGATAGTCAGGCCCGGCTTCCAACAGCAGCACGCGCCGGTTCGGGTCTTCTGACGCCCGCGCCGCCAACGCGCAGCCCGCACTACCTGCGCCCACAATAATGATGTCGTACATCGGCCTGCTCCCCCAATTCGACACCTGTTATAGCATTCACAGAACAGCTGAAGGTCTATAATTGAACAATGTCAGACTTTGATCTCAGACCACTCACCGACGCGCAGCTGCCCGAGCTACGCAGACTCACTAACTACGCGTTCGCCGTAAACACTCCCGCTGCCGAGCAGCCGCCGAACCCGTTACAAGCCGACTGGACGCTCGGCGCGTTCGACGGCACAACGCTCGCTGCCTGTTCCGGCGCTTTTCCATTGCGCGCGCAGATGAACGGCAACAGCTGTGCGGTGCAAGGCATTACGGCCGTCGCTACCGATCCCGGCTATCGGCGGCGCGGGCTCTTGCGTCAAATGATGCAGCACTGGGTGCAACGCGCTGAAGAAGAAGACGTCGCCTTTTCCTTGTTGTGGGCGTCACTGGGTGCGATCTATCAGCGCTTTGGCTACGGCCTCGGCTCCACCGATATCAGCTACAGCGCAAACCCTAAAGATTTGACCTTCACCCGCAAACACCACACCGCCGGGGGCCGGGTCAGCACGGTTGAACTGGACGCCGCCAGTGATGACTTAAAGACCATCCATCGGCAGTTTATCAGCGGGCGCAACCTCATGCTGCAGCGCTCGACCCGGGCATGGCAACGCCTTAGCCGGCATAAGCCAACCCACTGCGCCATCTATCGGTCCGCCACTGGCCGCCCGGAAGGGGCTGTGCTTTACACCAGCTCTTGGGACGGTCTGCCAGGGCCCAACACCCAGCAGACACTAACCCTCGTCGATGTCATGTGGCTGAATATGGACGCCTATCAGGCGTTGTGGGAATTCTTGCTCGCCCACGATCTGGTCAACAAAATTGATTGGATGCACGTACCTGAAGACGATCCGCTGCCGCTTCTGCTGCTTGAACCGCGACGCCTGAACCGGCGCGTCGATGACGGCACCTGGCTGCGAGTGATCAACGCCCAGGCTGGACTAAAACGACGGGGCTATAGCAGCGCCGGGCACGCCACCCTAAAACTTGTAGATGACGAACTGTGTCCCTGGAATAACGGCATCTGGCGACTTGAAACCGACGGCACCAGCACCGAGGTGAGCGCCGAAAACAAGGGTGCGCTGCCCACCGCCACCCTCAACCCTGCAGCCCTGGCCGTACTCATCAGCGGCAGTGTTCGGGCAACTGATCTTGCTCATAGCGGTCGCATCGACGTCCAAAACGCCGCCGCGCTCCCCCAACTCGACACACTGTTTGCCCCCCGCTATCGCCCTTGGTGCCCCGACCATTTTTGAGCCGCGAAAGGATCGGTGCAAAAGCCCTGGAAAAAACCTTCGGAAACCTTCGGTTTCCTCATGGATTGGTGTTTTTTGTCCAATATCTCACTGAAATAGGAACACATTAGCCCAATAGCCCTCTAACATTACGCGGATCAGAGAAACCGACGACCCCATGGCTGTAAACATCGGCGATTTCCAACTGGGCCCCTTTGCGGTGTTCCCCACACAGTCTCTTGTGCGCAAGGCCGCACAGGACGCTGAACCAGAGCGCGAGATTCATGTCGAGCCGAAGGTGATGGCGGTACTCGAGCGACTGGCACAGGAGCCTCTGCAGGTCGTTTCTCGCAGCGCTTTGCTCAACGACGTCTGGACCGGCACCGTCGTAACCGACGAGGTGGTCACCCGCTGCATCTCAGAACTACGCACGGCGCTAGGCGACAGCAGCCGCTCACCTGCATTTATTCAAACCATTCCAAAGAAGGGGTATAAGCTGCTGCAGGTGCCCCAGTCGCTGCCCCTCGAGCCCAGCAACGAAGTCCCACCAACGGCCGACTTATCCTCGAACAGCACGGCCCCCAGCAACGCGACCCGTGCAGCCACTGCAAACCCTTTAAACACTGCCGATACCCAGAATACAACGCCCTCACGACCCCGCCTCTACTGGGCGTTAGTCGCAAGCCTTATTGTCGCTTTTGGCCTACTGGCGGCGCTGCTCTTCCAAGGCTACGGTCAGGAACTGCAACCCAGCACAGCAAGTCTCGCAGGCCTAAAAGATTCAGCTGGCGATGCATCAAGCACCCTAGACGCCGCAGCAACCTCAGAACCCGCCATCGCGATACTACCGTTTGCGACACTCGATAATGGCGAAGAGGCCAACTACTTTGGTGCCGGCCTTGCCGAAGAGTTGCTCAACGCGTTGGTTAACGTTCCTGGTCTGCGGGTAATCTCTCGCCACGCCGCTGCTGACGCCAGCGCGGCTAACCTCGCCAACGGCACCGCGGTTGGCATTAGCGACAGTCTCGATATTTCGGCCATCGCGAGCTCTCTAGGAGTAGACGCCGTGCTCACGGGCAGCGTTCGCCGGATGGACAATAATGTGCGAGTGACTGCCCAGCTCATCAATGGCCAGGACGGCGTGCACATGTGGGCCGACCAGTTCGAGGGCGACCTGAGCGATGTCTTTCGCATTCAAGACGACATTGCAGCGGCAATTGTCGGCGCACTGCGCCTACAGCTAACCGAGCCGGTGCGTGTCGCGCGGATCTCTACCGACATGAACGCGCTCGACTACTACCTGCTCGGACGCCATCAATGGCATCAGCGCACCGCCGAGTCTCTCACCCGGGCAATTGATCTGTTTAAACGCGCAGTGGAAGTCGACCCACAAATGGCGATCGCCTACAGTGGTTTGGCTGACGCGTATTTATTGTTGGCCGACTACGGCGATATGCCCGCCGATGACGCCAAAGCGCTGGCCCGCCCCGCCATCGACAAGGCACTAGCTCTAGACCCCCAACTCGCCGAAGCCCACGCCTCCCACGGCATGCTGTACTTGTCTTTAGTTGACCCCGAGAAGGCGGAGCGCTCACTGCGCAACGCGATTCGTTTGAATCCAGGTTACAACATGGCACACATGTGGCTCGGCTCAGCCGTCGCCATGCAAGGGCGCGTAAAAGAGGCCCACAAGTTTTATCTCAAGGCCTATCGACTCGACCCACTGCACCCGGTAATCAATCAGAACGTCGCGATGTCATTCGCCACCATCGGCGACTACGACGCGTCCCAACAGATTCTCAACAAGTTTGATCCCCGGTTCGACAACCGCCATCGCCTGGGCTATTTGAAACTGCATCTCGCCCAGCAGCTTGGTGACTTTTCGACACTGCAAACCCTCGCCAGAGACGACATGACCAGCGACAACGCCCAGCAGCGCATGGCCGCCTACCACGCGCTGTGGATCATGCACAGCCGCAAGGGCGAGACCGACGCAGCGGTTCAATACCTGACAATGGCGCAGGCTGAGCCCGAGATGGACTACGGCTTCCTGTTGGACGTTGCCCGTAAGCTGGCCCGAGAAGGTGCCACCACTGAATTCGCCACTCTGATGCGCTCAGCCCCTGACGCCTTTCACGACAAAGCCGAAGGCGAGAAACGTGCTTTAGAAGGCATATTGCTGCTGGCAACAGAAAATTACAGCAAAGCGGCAGCGGCGTTCGAAGCATCCCTTACAAAGGCCCGTAAAAAGCACCACCCCGCCAGCGAACTGCTCGCCATTAGTCATCTATTGCACGTCTATCAACAGCTAGACAACAACGAACGCCGCGACTACTGGCTGCAACGCGGCAGCGAAGTGATCTACAACGCCATAGACGCCGGCTACGGACAGTTCGAGTTCATTACCGAGGTTGCGTTCTTTCATGCAGCGGCCGGCCAATCGGATGAAGCCGCCAAAGCGTTTTGGCACGCGTTGACGCTGGGCAAAATCGCCCCCTGGGAAATCACCGACGACATTCGAGTGAGCCGCATTCAAACCAGCGACAAACTCGTGCCCGTGGTGAAACAGGCGGCTCGCGGCTGGACCGCCTAATAGCGCCGGCTTGCGCCGCACTGCTAAACTGCAGGCGTGAAAATAGAAACTCTTCTACCCCTTGGCAAACTCGACCCCGGTCTCGCTGCACCTGAAGCACCGCTTGACCTGGCACAGATCCCCGCACAATCCACACTCGTCGATCGCTTGGGTTTTGATGCCCTGTTGATGGAAGAGACCAAAGACGATCCGTTTCAGGTGTTAGCTATTGCTGCAGCGAACAGTCGCAACGTGCACGTTGGCACCTCAGTGGCGATCGCGTTTGCACGCAGCCCGTTTGTCACCGCCATGTCAGCCTGGACCGCGCAAAAGATCTCCTCCGGTCGCTTCGAACTGGGTCTCGGCTCACAGGTACGTGGGCATATCAGACGCCGCTATGGCCTCGACTGGCGCGCACCGGTGCCCTGGATGCGCGACTATGTGGGCGCTATTCGTGCACTCTGGCACAGCTGGCAAACCGCAACGCCCGTCGACTATTCAAGCGACACCTACAACCTGAACCTTTCGGTGCCGTTATTCACACCGTCACCCATCGATTGGCCGATACCCATTCAGATCGCCGCGGTAAACCCGTTGATGTGCGCCGTCGCAGCAGAAGTGGCTGACGGGGTTCGTCTGCATCCGGTGTGCTCCGCCGACTATATTCGCGATCTGGTGGAACCGGCGCTTGCCAAGGGTCGCAGCCGACGGTCAGAAGCTGACGCTATGCCCGATGGCCTGTTTGAGGTGTGTCTAAAACCACTCATTGCCACCGCACGCGACGAAGAAACCCTTCTCAGCAGACGCGAGATAGCCCGCCAACGTCTCGCCTTTTATGTGAGCACACCCGCTTACCGTGGTGCATTCGATCGCTATGGCTTGGAAGATCTGGCCAACGAACTGGCCCAGCTTTCCAAAGCCCAACGCTGGTCTGAGTTGGCTGGACGAATCAGCGACGAGGTACTCGAGAAATGGGTGTTGGTTGCATCCTACGACAAACTCGCTGATGCGGTTAACTCCCGTTATGGCGACCTGATCGATCGTATCGAACTGAGCATTCCAGTAGACAGTGAAGCCGACATTGAGCAACTCGCTGACATTGTGCAGGCGCTGCACGCGATACCTAAACGCTGACCTTTTCGGCAAGCTCTTTACCATGCGCCGGGCGCTCGCGTAAGCCCTTGAAAAGCGCCAATTCTCTGTACAATACCCGAAATTTTCTAGGACTCCATCTGCATGTCTGACGTCAACCAAACGCTTGCTGATCTGGGCATTACCCTGCCCGATGCGCCCGCACCCGCCGCCAACTACGTACCCTTCGTGCAGAGCGGCAACCTTGTCTTTGTATCTGGTCAGGTGTCTATGGACGCCAACGGACTGGTACGCGGCAAACTCGGCGAAAACATGTCGGTAGAAGATGCTCAGAAAGCTGCACGGCTGTGCGCGCTAAACCTGCTAGCCCAGGTCAGCGCTGCCTGCGAAGGCGACCTGAATCGCGTCGCGCGCGTGGTAAAACTAACGGGGTTCGTCAACGCAACGCCTGACTTCAATCAGCACCCCCAAGTTGTTAACGGCGCATCTGACCTGATGGCTGAAGTGTTTGGCGACGCTGGCCGCCACGCTCGCGCAGCCGTGGGGTCGTCATCACTGCCACTTGGCGTCGCCGTTGAAGTGGAAGGCATCTTCGAAATCACAGACAAACCCGAACTCTAGGATTTAACTCATGAGCTATACCTGCTTTGACCTAAGCATCAACAAAAACGTTGCGCATCTGGTCCTCAATCGTCCCGAAAAACGCAACAGCATGGTGCCCGAATTCTGGAGCGAACTGCCGGCGATCATTCGCGACATCGACAATAATTCAAAAGCGCGCGTCATCGTTATTTCGTCCACCGGGCCACACTTCAGTGCCGGCATGGACCTCTCTGCGTTCTCTCAAAACCCTGAGTTAGCAGCAGAAAGTTCCGACGCGCAAAAGTCGAACGCTCGCCTCACCCACGGTGCCACCTTCATCGACACCGCCAGCTATTTTCAAGAGAGCTTCAACGCCATCGAAGACTGTCGAATTCCTGTGATCGCTGCCATTCAGGGTGGTTGCATTGGCGGCGGCGTTGACATGGTGACAGCCTGCGACATGCGCTATGCCACCGAAGAGGCCTTTATCTGCATTCAGGAAATCAATATCGGCATGACCGCTGACGTTGGCACCTTCCCACGGCTAGTTAAGCTGATTCCCGAAGGCATCGTGCGCGAGCTGGCTTATACCGGCCGACGCATGCCAGCCAGCGAAGCCCAGCAAGCGGGTCTCATTAACCGCGTGTTTGCAGATCAAGACACTATGCTTGCAGAAGTACTCAACATTGCAGCCGTTATCGCGAGCAAAGCTCCCCTCGCGGTGTATGGCAGCAAGCGCATGATCAACTACGCCCGTGACCATTCAACCGCTGACGCACTCGATTACATCAGCGTGTGGAACACGTCGATGTTGCAAGGGCAGGAAATGCAGGAAGCGATGGTCGCAAATAAGGAGAAGCGGCCAGGCAATTTTGCCGAATTGCCCAAGCGCAGGGCTCGCTAAGTCGCTCTACAGCGTTATGACTTTTTCTTAAACTTCCAGGCACGACCTTCCGCCGATTCATCCATGCTGCGCAGGTCGTCAAGGTTGTTCATCAGGTCTTCGTAGGTGGCCGCGCGGCCAAGTTTCACGCCTTTATTGCTAAAGACAGCACAACGGCTGAAACGCCCACCCACCGCCTCGATGACCTCCCCGGTCGGGGCCTCGTCACTGCACATATAGAGCACCGCCGGGCTAACCAGCCCAGGATCGTTGGGCGCGCGGTTCGGATCTTGCCCCGGCAAATTCTCAGTCATGCGCGTGGTTGCCGCAGGCGCCAAACAATTCACCCGCACGTTCTTGCTGCGACCTTCAAGTGCCAGTACGTTCGCAAGCCCCAACATGCCCATTTTTGCAGCGCCATAATTCGACTGGCCAAAGTTACCGTAAATACCGGACCCTGAGCTGGTCATCACTATGCGCCCGAAATTCTGTGCGTACATGATGGGCCAGGCGAAGTGCGTGACATAAGCGCTGCCGGTTAGGTGTACATTCACCACCGCATCAAAATCATCTAAGGTCATTTTCTTGAAACTGCGATCGCGCAAAATACCCGCGTTGTTGACCAGAATGTGCAGTCCGCCAAACTCGCGCACAGCATCATCCACCATGCTCTTGGCCCCGTCACGATCACTCACAGAAGCCTTGTTGGCAAAGGCTGTACCGCCCGCCGCACGAATCTCATCCACCACCGCATCAGCTGCATCTGACGCGCCGCCACCCTCCATTGCACCACCAAGGTCATTGACCACCACCTTGGCACCACGCGCAGCAAGCTGCATCGCGTGACAGCGCCCAAGACCACCACCGGCTCCGGTCACAATGGCCACCTTGCCGTCAAAATCCATACGCATAGAACAATTCCCCTGTTGTGTTATTAAGTCGTTAACTCGTTCCGGCTGCAGTGCTGGTACTGTCGTCATCAAACAGTGCATCCAGGTGTTCTTGCGGCAACGTCTGGGTCAGCTTGGACACCACAACAGTCGCCGCAATAGATACAAATTCGCCCATAGCCGCGCAGGAATACGGGTTAGGTCCTTCTTTTTCAAGCCAGGCCACTGCCGTGTGCAGCAGACCAGAGTCACCAAACCAGTGTGCATCAAGCGCGTTGGTGTGCAGAATTAGAAACGCCACAAAGCCTGCAATCAGCCCCGCATAAGCACCTTTCGCGGTCACCCCACGCCACAGCGCACCAACCACCAACGGTCCGGCAAAGGCCGCCATCATGCCGCCATTGCCTATCCAGACAATCAGCGAGACGTTTTTATCAATCAGTGCCCACGCCATACCCATACAGATCAACAGCACAGCCACGGTTGCCACTCGACTAATCAGCAACACCCGTCGGTCGAGCACCGCCTCGGAAAGGTCTGCCGAAAACCTGGGCGCAAGGGTTCGGCGATACAGATCATTGGCAATGATTTGCGACGACGACACCACCAGGCCATCAGCGGTGCTCATCACGGCCGCGAGCACACCAACACCCACCAGCGCGGCAAGCCAGGTAGGAAACAACTCAATAAACAACAGCGGCAAAGATTCGTTGGGGTTAGACCCTGCCGCGTACAGTGCATCACCTAGCACCGCCCGCGCCAGCAAACCACCCAAACCCAGCATGGCCAGCGTCAAGCCAAACAGAAAAGCCAGTTTCACAAATTGCATCTGCCCATCAGAAGATTTGAGCGCCCACAGCTTATTGCCCAGGTGCGGCAACAGGCCGAGCGGCATGTGAGCAAAAATAATGGCCACAATCGACCACCAGGAATGATAGAGCGGCGTTTTATCGTTCAGCGGCGTGACCAGAGCGGGGTCCTGTGCTTCAAGGTTCTGCCACATGCCCGAGAAACCACCGTCGACGCCATACCCCATAACAAACAGAACAATGACCACCACCGCGAGCACCAGCATCATAAAGCCCTGAATACCGTCAGTGAGAATGTCTGCGTGGGCGCCACCAAGAACCACATAAAACAACAGCACTAACGTGGTGATTATAAGTGCCCAGCCCGGCGACAGACCGAGCATGATCTCAAACATCACCAGCCCGGAAACGAGTTGACCCGCCAGGTAGAAAAACAGTATCAGCGACATCAGTGCCACCAACACCCGAATGCCATCGCTCTGATAGCGGTCACCCAGGTATTCGGGGATCGACCGGTTGCCAAACTTGTGCCCCGATGTGGCCACCAGACGCATGCAAATCAGTACACCAAAATACAACCCAATCGGATACAGAAAGTTGGCCCAGTTGGCCGCAAAGCCCCACTCATAGGACAGCGCAGGACTGCCCAGAAAGGTAGCGCCACTGGCTGTAGAAGCGGCGAAGGCAAACGCGAGAAATACCGGGCCGTAGGCGTTGCGGGCCGTCGCAAAATCGTCCGCATGCTTGATGCGACGCGATGCCACCACCCCAAGGCTAACCATCAGGCCGATGTACAACACCAAAAACAGCCAAGACCACTCTGTCAGACTCATTACCGCTCCCCATACCCCTCGATTAGCCTCTCGCAGGTTACACTAGTCACCACATCCGCCCCAGATTGTTACGCCCCAGATGACCACATACGACTACATCATTGTTGGCGCCGGTACCGCAGGCTGCGTGCTGGCCAACCGCCTGTCAAACGACCCAAACAACAGGGTGCTGCTGCTCGAAGCAGGCGGCAAAGACAACTACTTCTGGATCAACATTCCCGTGGGTTACCTCTACACCATCGGCAACCCGCGCACCGACTGGTGCTTCATGACCGAACCCGACCCCGGCATCAACAATCGACAGATTGGTTATGCACGCGGCAAGGTTCTGGGTGGCTCCTCCTCCATCAACGCCATGATTTACATGCGCGGCCAACGCAGCGATTACGATCACTGGGCCCAGCTGGGCAATCGCGGCTGGTCCTGGGACGACGTATTGCCGGTGTTCAAAGCGTCTGAAGATTACCAACACGGTGCTGACGAGTTCCACGGCAGTGGCGGCGAACTGCGCGTCGAAGAACGTCGGGTGAACTGGGAAATTCTTGATGCCTGGCGCGACGCCGCGGCGCAAACCGGCATTCCAAAAATCGACGAATTTAATCGGGGCGATAACTTTGGCAACGCCTATTTCCAAATGAACCAAAAAAGCGGTGAACGCTGGAGCGCCACTCGAGCCTTCCTGCGCGACGTACAAACCCGCCCTAACCTCACCGTGAAAACCAACTGCCACGTGCAACGCATTAATTTCGACACCAGCGGTGAGCAGCCCAGAGCAACCGGTCTGACCCTGCTTGATGAACGCAACAACACCGTGCAGTTCAACGCCACTCAAGAGGTTGTGCTGGCCGCCGGCTCAATCGGCACGCCCCAATTATTACAGCTGTCAGGAATAGGCCCGGGTGCTCTTCTGCAGAAGCACGGCATTGAGACACTACATGTGCTTGAAGGCGTTGGCGGCAATCTGCAGGATCATCTGCAAGTGCGCAGCGTGTACAAGGTCAGCAACACCGTCACTCTCAATCAGCGGTTCAATTCGCTGTTCGGGAAGGCGGCAATGGGTCTTGAATATCTGCTGAAGAAAACAGGCCCATTAACCATGCCACCATCGCAACTGGGCGCCTTTGCCAAGAGCGATGAGGACCAGCCCTCGGCCAACATCGAATGGCACGTCCAACCTCTCTCACTCGAAAAGTTTGGCGATCCGCTGCATCAGTTTGACGCCATCACACCCTCGGTGTGCAACCTGCGACCCTCAAGCCGCGGCAGCGTCACGCTAGCAAGCCCTGATTCTATGGCTGCACCCGCCATCAAGCTGAACTACCTGAGCACCCGCGAAGACCAGGACATCGCCGTAAACGGTTTGAAGTTTACTCGCCGCATCATGCAGGCAGAGGCACTGGCGCGGTTTTCACCGGAAGAATGGAAGCCCGGCCCTGAACTCACCACAGATGAGCAACTGCTGGATGCCGCCCGCAATCTCGGCACAACCATCTTCCACCCTGTAGGCACCTGCAAGATGGGTAGCGACGATCTCGCTGTAGTTGATGATCGACTGAAGGTGCACGGCGTACAGGGCTTACGCGTGGTTGACGCATCGATCATGCCCACCATTACCTCGGGCAACACCAATGCGCCCACGGTAATGATTGCCGAAAAAGGCGCCGCCTTTATCTTGCAAGATCAAAGCGGCGCTGGCTGATGCTCAGTCGCGCTTGCGGGCCGCGACAAGAGAGTCACGTGCGTAGCAGCGTTGCAACCAGCTCTGGACGTTTGGCCAGGGACTGATATCAAAGCTCACCATTTCAAGCAGCAACATAACCCCTGCCACGTTCAAGTCAGCAATGCCAAACTCGTCACCTAGCAGGTAAGGCTGCTCAGCCAATGTATCGTTCAGCACGGCAAGCGGTCGACCCAGCCCCTTCTCTGCCCGAGCCACAACACTGGCATCGCGTCGCTCTTCTGCTGTGAAGAGCTTTTGCACCACAATCTGCATTTGCAGCGGCTCAATCTCTGAGATGCCCCAAACACTCCATTGCCAAGTCAGTGCTTCTGCGGCAGGGGTACTGGGGTACAGATCCCCACCGTAGTTCTTGGCAAGGTACAGGTTGATGGCCATCGATTCGCACAGCAGCATGTCGCCGTCGACCAATGCCGGTATCCGTCCGTTTGGGTTAACGGCAAGATATTCATCCGCCTTGGCGTCTTTGGCAAAGTGCGTCGGCACGTGTTCATACTCGAGGCCCACCTCTTCAGCAGCCCAGATTGAACGAATCGCGCGCGATCCAGAAATTCCGTATAGCGTAATACTCATGGTTAACTCCTGCGGTCAATCGACGAATGATACCATCGACTCACCACAGAAAAGGCAGGACCCTATGATCCGCGGCATACACCACGTTGCTATTTCCACACCTGACCTCACACGCATTGTTAACTTCTATCGCGACGTGATTGGCGCTGAAGTCGTCTACGAAGGCGGCTGGCAAGCAGGTTCAGAAGTGATCGATACCATCGTTGGGCTGAAAAATTCACACGCCAAACAAGCGATGCTGAAACTCGGCAACGCCTATCTCGAGTTTTTCGAGTACGTCACGCCACAAGGTCTCGCTAAAGACCCGTCCTATGGCGTGAACAACCACGGTTACACCCATTTCTGTCTAGACGTTCAAGACATTGATGCAGAATACGAGCGCCTGAAAAACCACGGGGTAACCTTCAACTGCCCTCCGCCCAACTTCCCAGGTGGCGCTATTAGAGCGACGTACGGCCGCGACCCGGACGGCAACGTCATCGAGCTGCAGCAAATTGGCGACCCGACGCATGATTTTGCGTTGGAACAAACCTCAACCACGGTTCCAGACTAACGCCCTAAACCACGCTCGCAAGGAGTCAACCATGACAGCCCACTCTTCATCTGACGATCTAGCCATTCGCGACGTCATCCAGATTTATTTCGATTGCATGTTTGAGTCAAGCGCCGAAAAGACCCACAGCGCCTTTCATGCGAATGCAAAAATAACGGGCGTACTCGGTGGTGCACTTCAGGAAATGTCGGTTAGCGAGTTTGCGAACCTAGTTGCAAGCAAACAACCCTCCCCCAAAGCTGAAGGTGAGACCGCGCGGCTCGACATCGTAGCCATCGACATTGCCGGCGACACCGCCGTCGCCCGAGTCAGGGACGACTACCTAGGCAGCACGTTTTTGGACACTCTATCGTTCCTAAAGACCGGCGAGCACTGGGAAATCTACAACAAGCTGTTCTATGTTGAAGGCCCGGCCGGCTAGCTAAATTTGTTGTTTAATGCACCAGTGGGGCGCTCGACCAGAGCTGCTCGTAGTCGGGAAAACGGCGCGCAGGTGTAATCTGGCAACCCGCGTTTTGCAGCAGTCCGAGTGAATCACCAGACCTGCACAGCGGGATGCCCTCAGCGGTTGTGATTGGATGCGCAAAACGATCACCGGCTGCACTCGCCCAAATCACAGTATCGCTAAGTGCTTTGGTGCTAAACAGACGCTCGTACTCTCGCGCATCACGGAGCGCATCAAACTCCCAATGAAAATCAGCTCGACCGGGCGCCGGACAGGTTGTCACAACGCCAGGTGCGCCGGCATCCAGCCGCCGATCTTGAATCTGCGCGCAATCATTCTGCGCAGTTATAATCCTGTAGGTATTGCCAATACGCTGCAGTCGCAACGATGAATTTTCCGTACAACCCGACGTCACCAGATCACCACCGCGCTCAATGACACAGGAGTTTGCCGTACTTGCGCGAAGCTCCCCCCGCTCGCCTAGCGGAGTTGCAGGCACAAACACCCATTGTTGAGACGCCGCGTCACTGCACA
>JALZVT010000085.1 GCA_023300545.1 Pseudomonadales bacterium | reverse complement strand
CAGTCGCCTGTTTGGTGAAATAGGTGTCTTTGTGGTGCTTTCGTCAGTCAACGTGCTCTTTGGTTTGGCCGCGTGGCGCTGGAACAAACATACCCTTCTCTCTATGCGGCCTGCGCTGCAACTAAAACTGTAACTCGAATTGTTGCTTACGATTTAATACCCAGCGTCTCAAGGCTTTGCGCGCGAACCCGTGCGCACAGTGGTGCGTTGTCGGCCATTGACTCGTTGTAAGACGGGAACAGCTGCTTCAACTTGGCTTGCCAGTCGGCGCTTGCCACCTGCTCAGGAAAACAGCGTTCGATGAGTCCGAGCATGATTGCCACGGCCGTTGATGCGCCGGGTGACGCACCGAGTAGCGCAGCGATGCTGCCGTTTTTGCCGGTCACGATCTCGGTGCCAAATTGCAGCCGGCCGCCTTTGTCTTTGTCACGCTTTATAATCTGTACACGCTGCCCAGCGATGTGTGCATCCCAATCATCATCGTTTGCGTCGGGAAAGTAGACGCGCAGCATGTCCATGCGTTCCTCTTTGTCGAGCATGACCTGGCCGATCAGATATTGAGTGAGATCGAGGTTGGCAGCGCCGGCATAAAGCACCGGCAGAATGTTGTCGATGTCGAGCGAGCGCAGCAGATCAAGATAGGAACCTTGCTTCAAAAATTTGGTACTGAAGCCGGCGTAAGGGCCAAACAGCAGCTGACGTTTGCCGTCTATCCAGCGAGTATCGAGGTGCGGCACCGACATGGGTGGCGCACCAATGGCTGCTTTGCCGTAAACCTTGGCTTCGTGCTGGGCGATAACGGCGTCGTTGGTGCAGCGTAAGAACTGTCCGCTGACTGGAAAGCCGCCATACCCTTCGCCTTCTTCAATGCCGCTTGCGTCCAGCAACTCAAGTGCGCCGCCGCCAGCACCGATGAAGACAAACCGCGAGCGAACAATCTGATCATCACCAGAATCGAGATCGCGTATCTTGATGCGCCATACGCCATCTTCTTTATGGCGGAAGTCACGAACCTCGGCTCCAAAGAAACTCTCTACACCGGCTTGCTCACCCAGAGACTTCAGTAGCGCGCGGGTCAGCTTGCCAAAATTAACGTCGTTACCAATCCCCATGCGCGTGGCGGCAACGGCCTCGCTTGCAGAACGGCCCTGCATGATTAGCGGTGCCCAGTCAGCCAGTTCGGCGTGATCAGTGCTGAATTGCATGCCCTCAAACAACGGGGATTGCACCAGTTGTTCAAAGCGCGACTGCAGAAACTGCACGTTGTCTGCGCCACTCACAAAAGCAATATGTGGCACCTTGCGGATGAATTCTTTGGCGTCAGGCAGGTCGCCGCTGGTTACCAGGCTCGCCCACAATTGCTTGCTCTGCTCAAACTGTTCAGCGATGCGCAGCGCTTTCGAGAGATCGATGGTGCCGTCTTCGGCCTGGGGCGTGTAGTTCAATTCACAAAACGCGGAGTGCCCGGTGCCGGCGTTATTCCATGCGTCCGAACTCTCCGCAGCGGCAGCGTCCAGGCGCTCGAAGATTTTGATGCTGAGTGACGGGTCGAGTTTTTTTAGCAAGGTGCCAAGGGTTGCCGACATAATGCCGGCGCCAACGAGTACCACGTCGGCAATTGAATCTGAATCGGTCAAGTTTGAAACCCGGTTAGAGAGATTTTATGAAGCGAACGACGGCCTGATTGGTTTCAGTCGGTGCTTCCTGTTGTACCCAGTGACCCATCGCAGGTATCAGCGTTATTTCCCTGAGGTCGCTCATTTGGGGTTCCATCATTGCTCGAAGCCCAGCCTCGTCAGCCCCGCCAATAACCATGTCGGCGGCGCCTGAGATAAAGGCGGACGGAATTTGCACGACGGGGTCAACGCCCTCAGTGAGGTGCCAGTTAGTGTCGAAGTTGCGGTAGTAATTTACGCCGCCGCGAAACCCAGACCGCTTGAATTCGTTGATGTAGTAGTCGAGCTCTTCCTGTGTGATCCAGGCTGGCATTTCTTTGGGTTCGCCAATTCGTTCGATGAAGCCGCCGGCCGCGCGCTTTGGATCGGTGATTTCCGGATCGTGACGGGGAGTGTCTGGCGATGTGTAGAGGCGGGTGATCATGCCTTCCGGGTCAGCGTCGTACTCAGCTTCGGCAACGCCGTTTGGTTCGTTGTGATAGTTAATATAGAAGAAGTTGTCACCCATGGTCTCCTGCCAGATTTCTAGCGGCGGGCGGTCTGAGCGCGGCACATAAGGCACGCTCATGCCGATCACGCCGTTGAACCGTTCTGGGTGAAAGAGTGCGGTGTTCCAGACCACCATGGCGCCCCAATCATGGCCAACCAATGTGGCCTTGTCTTCGCCAAGCGCATCGAGAATACCCACCACGTCTTTGGCCAGAATATCGACACTGTATTGGCTGGCCTCGGCCGGTGCGTCGGTGTCGCCGTAGCCGCGCATATCGGGAGCGATGACACGATAGCCGGCTTCCGCCAGCCCGGTGAGCTGATGGCGCCATGAGTACCAGGATTCTGGCCAGCCGTGAATGAACAGCACCAGCGGGCCGGTTCCCGCTTCGGCGATGCGCATCGAAATGCCGTTGGTCTGGATAGTTTGAAAGCTGATTTCGGTCATGTGAGCACTATCGGCTGAGCGGCTCTCGACGGTAGCAGAAATCATCAGATGGGTTGAACCGGCGTAGTATTGAGCGCTTACAGATAGGTGAGTTAAGGCAAGACGATGAGCGAGCAGACCCACAACGCGACGGCCAAAAAGCACATGGTGCTGGTGCTGACGGAACCGCGAGATGGCCAAACCGAAGAGTTTGACCGGTATTACGAGCAAGACCACATAGACGAGGTGCTAACGAGTACCGGGTGGACCACCGGACAGCGATTTAAGTTGGCAGATGAAGTGGGCGCCGCTTGCCCGCTGCCCTATCTGGCTCTCTACGAAGCCTGGGCCGAAGATTCCACCAGCGTGTTAAAGACCCTCAACGATACCCGTGATCAGCGGGCCCAAAGTAAGTCGTTGAACAAGCGTACCGCCGGAGTGTGGGTGTTTGAAGAAACCGGACCGCTCCATGAATTACGAGCGCTAACGAGTAAGTAAGCGCTTACTTATCAAATGGAGAGGCTGTTATCAGCGTCGACTTTGATGTGTCGAACAGCAGCCCGATCCAGGCGTCGCGCCAGGTGTATTTGGCCCTCATGAGAGAGCGGATGCGGTGGTGTGAAGCTGAACCCTTGTCAGTTTTCAGCTGATAGGCGCCCGCGAGATTCTCGCTCGTGATGCGAACATTAGGGTCGATTGCGACGTCCTTTACCCAGGGATTTTCTGGATTTCCGGCTTCGAAAAACAGTTGGTTATTGTCGACGACGTACCAGATGTGAGTGACCCTGGGTGCGCCCGTCGTGTGATCAACGGTTTCGATGGAGAGCACGCCGCTGGCTTCGAGGGCGATATAAGTTACAAGTGCGACGCCTAAAACTGTGGTCGTCAGTGCGATCGCAGTCCATTTGAGGAACGACCTCATTGGTTCAACTCCGCCCGCTCGGGGTAGAGCGCGGTCTTACCGTGTCGAGTCTCCAGCATCACGCGCTCAGCCTTCTTTAGGGACTTCACGACGAGGGCGTAGCTGTTATCGATCATGCGCTCGATTTCGCCATTGGGAATGGAGGCGTCCAGCACAACCGTGTTCCAGTGCACCTTGTTCATGTGGTATCCGGGCAGAACGCTGTCGAAGGTATCCCGCAGAAAAATGGCCTCCTCGGGGTCACACTTCAGGTTCATTCTGCCAACGCCTGCCTCTTCGCCAAGGGTCGCAAACATCTTGCCGCGAATTTTTGGTACCGCCACATCGGGGCCAAAGGGATAGTCGAGTTCGGCATCGGGCTTGCCCAGCAGGTAGACCTTCGCGAGGTCATAGTCGTAGGTATTTTTGTTGGGCGTTTTTTTGGCCATGGGCACAACCTCACTGGGTCTATGATCTGGCTATCGTGTGCCGGGAACATTGGGCGTCAGTTTCGCATACCATCCCGGTCAGCAGGCAACAGAAGGACTAACGCATGGCAACGGGTTTTGTTTGGCACGAACGCTATATGTGGCACGACAACGGCACAGCATCGGGTTTGCAGCCAGGGCGGGGCAAGTTCCAACCGGGCTTGCACCTTGAAAACCCGGAAACCAAGCGCAAGCTAAAAAACCTAATGGACGCCTATGAGCTGACACCGCAGCTGACTAACATTCCTGCGGTGACCGCCAGCGACGAAACGCTGCTGCGATTTCATACCGCTGACTACGTAAAGAAAGTGCATGAGTTGAGTGATCACCTGGGTGGCGACTGTGGCGAAAGTGCCCTGGTTGGGCCGGGTTCTGCAGAGATTGCACGCTTGGCTGTTGGGGGCTGCAGCGAAGCGGTTGCCGCCGTCATGACGGGCAAGGTCGATAACGCTTATGCGCTGACCCGGCCGCCCGGGCATCACGCTGAGCGCGACCGCGGTCGTGGCTTCTGCATTTTTGGCAACGTCGCGTTGTCGGTGCTCGAAGCGCAGGCCAACAAACAGGTGGAGCGGGTCGCGGTAGTCGACTGGGATGTGCACCATGGTAACGGTACCCAGCAGGCGTTTTACGAAAACGCTGACGTACTGACGATTTCGCTGCACCAGGAAATGCTCTATCCGGTGAACCTAGGCACGCTTGCCGAACAGGGTGCAGACGCCGGTATTGGCACCAATATCAATGTCCCTTTGCCCGCGGGCAGCGGTGGCGGTGCCTACCTTGCGGCGATGGACAACGTAGTGTTGCCAGCATTGCACGCTTTCAAGCCCGATCTGATTGTCATTGCCTGTGGCTTTGACGCCTGCTATTTCGACCCGCTGAGCCATACCCTGTTGGTAGCAAACCACTTCAGAGTGATGACCCAAAAAGTAATGGCAGCCGCTGATGATCTCTGTGGCGGTCGTGTTGTTGCCAACCACGAAGGCGGCTACTGCGACTTCTACGTGCCGTTTTGCGGAGTGGCGGTTATCGAGACCTTGGCGGGTATCAGTAGTGGGGTGAAAGACCCCTACGCCGGCACTGAGTTTGTGGCGAATCAGAACTTGCAGCCGCACCAGCAACAGCGAATCAATGAGGTGGTTGATGGGCCGGTAGCAGCGCTGCTTAAACGCCAGGGCTGAGACGAACGGGCCGGAACAAAAGGCGTTACACTGTGCAGCTGCACAGTAGTTTTGGCCAGCCGTGAAAGAAGACGTTACCCACATACTAGAAGGTCTGAACGATCCGCAGCGTGAGGCTGTGATGGCGCCGCTCGGCAGTTCGTTGGTTATTGCCGGCGCTGGTAGCGGTAAAACACGTGTGCTGGTGCACCGCATCGCCTGGTTGGTGCAGGCCGAGAATATCTCGCCCTACGGCATTATGGCCGTCACCTTTACCAACAAGGCCGCTGCCGAGATGCGCAGCCGGGTAGAAACCCTGCTCGATATTCCCTCGCGCAGTCTCTGGGTAGGCACCTTCCACGGCATTGCTCACCGATTGCTGCGACGGCATTGGGATCAGGCAGGGCTGCCGCAAAATTTCCAGATACTTGATTCAGACGATCAGCTGCGGCTTGTGAAACGCATCATGAAATCGCTGGATATCGACCCTGAAAAGTGGCCGCCCCGGCAGGTGACGAGCTTTATCAACTCGCAGAAAGACGAGGGCTTACGCGCCAAAGATGTGCCCAAAGGCGAAGACCTCTACCAAATCACCCACAAGAAGATTTACCAGACCTACGAAGACCTGTGTCGCGATGGCGGTCTTGTCGACTTTGCTGAGCTGTTGTTGCGCAGCCATGAGTTGTGGCTTGAGCAGCCAGAGCTGCTTGCCCACTACCAAGAGCGCTTCGGTCAGCTGTTGGTCGATGAGTTTCAAGACACTAACCGCATTCAATACGCCTGGTTACGTGTGCTTGCGGGGCAGCACGGCCACATGATGGCGGTGGGTGATGACGATCAGTCGATCTATGGGTGGCGTGGAGCGCGCATCGAGAACATTCACCGCTTCAATCAAGATTTTTACGGCGCCCAGATGATTCGCCTCGAGCAGAACTACCGCTCGACCAGCACCATTCTTACGGCCGCAAACGCGCTCATTGCCAATAATACCGGTCGACTCGGTAAGCAGCTGTGGACGGAAGGTGAAGAAGGCGATCGGATAAAAATTTACTCCGGGTTTAACGATCTGGATGAAGCGCGCTTTGTGGTGGATCGCATCTCCCAGTGGATCGATGGTGGTGGCAGTCCGGATGACTGCGCACTGTTGTATCGCTCTAACGCCCAGTCGCGAGTGCTGGAAGAAGCTCTGTTGCGCACTCAGGTGCCGTACCGCATTTATGGCGGTCTGCGCTTTTTCGAACGCGCTGAGGTGCGTAATGCCATGGCGTACATGCGCCTAGTCGTGCAGCCGCATTCAGATCCCGCTTTTGAGCGCGTGATCAATATGCCAACGCGTGGTGTTGGCGATAAAAGCCTTGAGACCATTCGTGACATTGCGCGTGGTCGCGGTCTGTCTATGTGGCAGGCCGCTAAAGAAGGTACTGCCGAGGGATTGTTCAAAGGTAAGGCCGCAAAAGGCATTGTCGACTTTATTCTCTTCATCGAGCATGTTGCTGACGGCCTAACGACCTTGCCACTGCACGAGATTGCACAGCTGTGTGTTGAAGAATCTGGCTTGCTCGAGTTTCACGGTCGCGAGCGCGGTGAAAAGGGTCTTGCCCGTAGAGAAAACCTAGAAGAGCTTGTACGTGCATGTCGCGAGTTCAGCGGCGATATGTCGTTTCCTTCGGTGAATGGACCCGAGGACGATGCCGAAGAGGAAGAGATGTCGGTGATTGACGAGTTTCTCGATCGAGCTGCGCTTGATGCGGGCGATCATCAATCCAGCGACGGTCCTTGTGTGCAGTTGATGACCTTGCACAGCGCCAAAGGTTTGGAGTTTCCGCTGGTGTTTCTGGTGGGTATGGAAGAGGGCCTGTTTCCGCATCGCATGTCAGCCGAAGATCCAGCGCGGCTCGAGGAAGAACGACGGCTTGCCTATGTGGGCATTACTCGGGCGATGAAGCAGCTCTACATTACTTACGCTGAAACCCGCCGCTTACACGGCAGTGACAGCTATAACCGCCCCTCGCGATTTGTTAGCGAGCTGCCAAAAGAATTGGTTGAAGAGGTGCGGTTGCGTGGCGCGGTATCGCGGCCGGTTGCGCCAGCGCGGTTCTCTCGCCTTGGCTCGGCGGCAGCAATGGAAGAAGACGATGCGCCATTGCGCATAGGTCAGCGTGTTACCCACGTAAAATTTGGCGAAGGCGTTGTACTTGGCTGTGAAGGCCAGGGCGATCGCGCCGTGGTTCGAGTAAATTTCAGTGGCACGGGTGAGAAGCGCCTGATGCTTAGCTACGCCAATCTGGAGGCGATGGATTGATGACGACTTTTTTAACGGCGCGTAAAACTCTGTTGAACAGCGCAGCGATTGGGTTTGCGCTTGTTGTTGGCTTATTGGCTGGCTGTGGCGGCAACACGGCGGGCAACACGGTTGTTGCCGGAGCGGAAAGCAGTAAAACCTATCGCTGGAAGTTGATCACAACCTGGCCAAAAAACTTGCCGGGTCTCGGTACGGCGCCCGAAGAATTAGCGGACCGTATTCGCGCCATGTCGAATGGGCGGCTCGACATTAAGGTTTATGGCGCTGGCGAATTGGTGGGTGCCTTCGAAATTTTTGATGCGGTGTCGCAGGGTACTGCCGAGATGGGCCACGGCGCGGCCTATTACTGGCGCGGCAAACTGCCGGTGGCGGCTATGTTTGCAACGGTGCCCTTTGGCATGAACACAACCGAGATGACGGGGTGGTTGCACGAAGGTGGTGGTTTGGAGTTGTGGCGCGAGCTTTATGAGCCGTTCAATCTTTACCCCTTTCCGGGCGGCAACACGGGCGTGCAAATGGCGGGTTGGTTTAACAAAGAAATCAATTCGCTGGCTGATCTGCAAGGGTTGAAAATGCGCATTCCCGGCCTGGGTGGCGAAGTGCTGCAGCGGGCCGGTGGCGTTCCAGTAGCGCTGCCTGGTGGCGACGTGTTTACCTCACTGCAGACCGGTGTTATCGACGCTACCGAATGGGTCGGGCCCTACAACGATCTGGCGTTGGGGTTGCACACTGTCGCCAAGTATTACTACTACCCGGGCTGGCATGAGCCGGGCCCTTCGCTGGAAACCTTAGTTAATAAAGAAGCGTGGGCGAGTCTGCCACCAGACTTGCAGGCGATTGTGGAAGCGGCCTGCTTAACGATGGACACGCTGGTGCCCGCTGAATTCACGGCGCGCAATGCAGCCGCCTTGCAAACCATGCTCGACGAGCATGGCGTCGAGTTACGGCGCTTGCCCGATGACGTGCTCGATCGATTGCAAGAGTTGTCGGTAGAGGTTGTTGACGAGATGGCGGGCGATGACCCCTTATCTCAGCGCGTTGTGGCGTCGTATCGCGACTTTGCTGAGCGGGCGAAGACCTACAGCAAGATTTCAGAGCAGGCGTACATTAACGCGCGGGATTGAGTAGCGCCTGCAACACTCTATTCGGGGTCAGAATTCATTCTGGCCCCTGCCTACTTGCAGGAATACCCCATGACCGACAACACCTCTAGCTTCGCCTCCGCCCCTACCGTCACCGTCGAATACATCGACCAGATCGCGATCCTGCGCCTCAATCGCCCGCATCGACACAACGCCTGGAATGGCAAGATGCACATGGCGTATCGACAAGCGCTGTTGGAGGCTGATGAAAACCAGGATGTTCGAGCCATTGTTGTCACGGGTACCGGCCGAGCATTCTGTGTGGGTGGCGATTCAAAGGCGCTGCAAGGGCATGTCAAAAAGGGTGGTTACGATTCGGGAACCACAACCGAAATAGCCAACCCTGGGTATGGCCAGAGCCCAAACTTTGATGCGCCCTTTGCGTATCAGATGGGCTTGTCGAAACCCATCATCGCCGCGCTGAACGGTCCCGCTGCAGGCATTGGTCTGGCGTTAGCCGCTTTTGCTGATCTGCGTTTTGCGGTGCCGGGTGCCAAGTTCACAACCGCTCACGGCAAGCTTAATTTGCCAGCGGAATATGGCTTGTCTTGGGTGTTACCACGACTCATGGGTCTTGGGCGTGCAAACGATATTCTGTTAACCAGCCGGGTGTTTCTATCAGACGAGGCGTATCAACTTGGTTTTGTGAACGGGCTGTTTCCGGCGGAAGATTTATTAGATGAAGTGCTCGATTACACCCGCAAAATGATTGCGACAGTGTCGCCTAATTCGTTGCGTCAGACTCGCTGGCAAACCTACGAAGATCAGCACGTCAGTGCCGCTGCGGCCGTTGAACGTTCAGAAACCTTGCTCAATGAAATGATGCGCGAGCCAGACTACGCTGAAGGCGTGCAGGCGTTTGTGCAAAAGCGTAAGCCAGTTTGGAAAGGCTGGTGGAAGCGCTAGTTCTCACCGCGCTCCCAAATTCCCATTTTCAATGCGCCGGCGGTGAACAAGCCAAACACCAGCATGGCGATGCCGCTCACTAGATAAATGGTATTCAGTGACGCGTCTAGCCAATACAGAGCGACAGCGCCACCACCAATAGATACCAGCATTCGCAGGAACCCTGCAACAATGGGCCAGGTCACGGCGCCGGCACCCTGTGACGCAAAATACAGCGATAAACCCAAACCTTGAAACGCAAAGAACGGTCCCGCGTTCTGCAAATAACCGCGCGCTGATGCGAGCGTTGCCGGGTCATCACTAAAGAACCCGGCCCAGATGTCGGGAAACACGGCAACAATCAGACCGCCGACGCCAGCAACAGCCGCGGCGAGCCCACCGCCAACCCAGCCGATGCGCACCGCGCGTTCGACCTGGCCTGCGCCAAGGTTTACGCCAACCAGCGCATTCATTGAAACACCCAGGCCAAAGACTAACGGAATAACCAGAAACTCCACTCGCGAGCCAATGCCATAGCCTGCCAGTGCAGCGATGCCAAAGGAGCCCACGAGCACGTTGAGTCCGCTGATGGTTGCGACGGTAAGAATGGGTGACAGCGTTGACGGTAGACCAATACGCATGATGGCTCTGAATAACGCAGACCGAGGTTGCTTGAGTGACCAGCGCAATTTCAGTGGTGAGTTTTTGTGACGCAAACCCAGCACAAGCAATGTCGTACTTATTGCGGCCACGACAATAATAGAAACGGCGGCGCCAGCGATACCCAGGCTCGGAGCGCCAAACCAGCCGAGTATCAACGCGCCAGACAGCGGAATCTGTATCGAGGCGCCAAGCACCATGAGCTTTGCTGGAAACTGCATATTGCCCATGCCGCGATAGACCGAAGACAACAAGGCCATGCTCCATAGCAGCGGACAACCGGCAAACAGAATGGTGGCGTACAGTCGTGACTGGACGATCACCTCGTCGTTGTTACTCATTAACCGCAATATAGGCTCGAGAACTGGCAGTACAACAACAAGAAAAAACAGACCGGCAATGGCAGCAATCATTAATGAGTGCCAAATCAAACGTTCAGCGGTTTCGGTATCGCGCCCCCCTATTGAACGCGCAATCGCCCCGGTAACAGCACCACCGATGGCGCCGTTCGAGAGCATTTGTAGCAGCATCAGCATTGGAAACATGAGGGCCATAGCGGCAAGGGAAATAGTGCCTAGCTGACCGATAAACCAGACCTCGGTCATGCTCACGCTGGCCTGCACAACAAATGCCATCGCGTTAGGGCTGGCCATGCTAATGAGAAGCGGCAACGGTTTGTCACTGAGCATTTTTTGGGTGCGCGCGTCATGCGCTGGGGGAGCCTGGGGCTTTTTCGGTTGATTCATACGTTCACTGCCTGGCGATGCTGCTGTTGCGCATCGGTTAGCGCTTGTTCTTGTGATAAGTAAAGGCCGCTTCAATGCATAGCTTCAGCGCCGCCTTTGGTAGTGCGGGGGTTATGGGCACCACAATGGCGCGGTTACCCTCAAAGCTCAGTTCATCGCCTACCAGTGTGCGATAGGTATCCACGAGTGTGGTCTGACAGTGTACAAAGAGGCTAATCGCCTCAGGCGTTTTTTCGCTCCAGCCGAGTCGTACGGCCGTGCCTTGTTTTGGCGTGCTGGGCACGTACGACGGTTGGCCCCATTTCAACGTTTCTGTGATCGACCCGATTTCAGAATTGGCCGCTGCACTGGTATAGATGAGGTGGCGTACTTGGAGTAACTTGCGCCTGGGCGCGACCGGAAACGCATCGAACGCGCGAGCAATGGCTCCCTGTACTTCGGGTACGACGGACATATAAGTAACTCCGTTGGCGGTTGCAATAATCAGGACAAAACGAATGGTCGTCAGTCAGTCATCTGCCAGCATAACCCTGATCAGTGTGAACGTTGGCCGCGCGGAACAATTATCTGACGGCAAGCCCACCAAGACGGGTATTAACAAGCGACCCACAACAGAACCGATCAAGGTGGGTGAGCTGGGCCTTGAGGGCGATGCTATATGTAACCTCAAGCACCACGGTGGTCTTGATCAGGCGGTGTATTTTTACAGCCAGACGGATTACGCCTGGTGGGAAAAAGAGTTGTCGCAATCCTGCTCGCCCGGATTATTCGGGGAGAACCTGTTGGTTGACGGGCCGGAGAGTGCTGCCATATGTATTGGCGATCGGTTTGTTGCTGATCAACTGGTGCTGGAAGTCACCTCGCCGCGCATTCCCTGCAACACGCTTAACCGGCGCATGAATGACACAACCTTTGGGGTGCGTTACCGCAAGGCTGACCGTCCCGGTTGGTATTGCCGTCTACTGCAAGGTGGTGCGGTGCAGCGCGGTATGGAATTTGACTGGCAACCCTATGTGGGCGAGCGCATTACCATGGTGGAAGCGATGCGGGATTATTATCAACGCTCGCTGGTGCCCGCCAAACAGGCGTTGCGCTATGAATCCATACCGGCGCACAGTCGTTGGTTAAAGCAGATGGCTGGGGTGTTGAGGAAGTGAGTGTCGTTGTTAAAACAGCTCGTTCTTAACCACTTCACCCCGGGCCCAGATCGCCACGGGCTTCTGCAGCTCCTCTAAATCTTCCAAAGGGTTGCCTTTGAACAACAACAGATCGGCCACCAGTCCTTCACGAACTCTACCTGTGATGTCGCTAATACCCAGGGCGTCAGCGGCGTTGGCAGTGGCGCTCTGAATGGCCTCGGCTGGCGACAAGCCTGCTATCTGAGCAAACACGTGCACCGCTTTTGGTAGCTCGTGATGCACCACACCTGGAATGCCCGCGTCGGTTGAGGCCACAAGCTTTACGCCGGCCGCGCGCATCTTGTCGTAGCACTCGCGGAAGGTGGTCACCATCTTGGCGCCAGAATCGATAAAGCGCTGCCAGTTGGCGTTGACGGTGGGTGACACCCAGACGCCGCGGCTGGCCATTTCAGCAACGGTGTCAGGCTGATAACCCGATGCCCATTTGCCGTCATCGCCTACCCAGGAGCAGTGCTCGATGGTGGTAACGCCGGCAAAGGCCGCGTTGCGGATGCCTTCGCTGCCGTGACAGTGGGCGGCCACCGTCATGTTCTCGGCGTTAGCGGCGGCAACAAGGTCGGTCATAAATGACAATTCGAACTGCGCTTTAGACGG